>CAIZNP010000108.1 GCA_903934375.1 uncultured Synechococcaceae cyanobacterium | reverse complement strand
AGCAGGCCCCCTTGCCGCTCATCAGCCAGAGGGTGAGCCCCTCCACCTGCCAGCCGGCCTCCACCAGCAGCGCCGCCGTGAGTGAGCTGTCGACGCCGCCGGACAGACCCACCACCACCCGGTGCTCCCCGGGCCAGTCGGCCAGACGCCGCAGCGCCTCAGCACCGGCGCTGGTGGCGGCGACGCTCGGATCAACAGGGGCTGGAGGGGCGGAGAAACGGGCCAAATCGGTAGGCACGCCGGACGAGGGGCGACAACGCCGACGCTCTCCCCATCATGGAACCGCACCCCCCAACCCAGCCGTGGCCGATCTCCCCTGGCCGAGTCGCGACAGCGCCCACCTGCTGGTGAGTTCCGCCCAGATGGCGGCGCTGGAAGAGCAGCTGTTCGCCAGCGGGCTGCCGGTGGAGGCCCTGATGGAGAAGGCTGCCCTGGCAATCACGGCCGCACTGCGTTGCTCCCCCTGGTGGCGGCAGCTGCAGCAGCGGGGCGCCCTGGTGCTGGTGGGGCCAGGCCACAACGGTGGCGACGGACTGGTGGTGGCGCGCGAGCTGCAGCTGGCGGGCATCGCCGTGCGGATCTGGAGCCCGTTCGAGCGCCACAAACCCCTCACTGCCGCCCACTGGCGCCATGCCCGCTGGCTCGGCGTTCCGACCCTGGAGCAGCCCCCGGATCCGGCTGATCCGGCCGTGTGGCTCGATGCCTTGTTCGGCATCGGCCAGCGCCGTCCGCTGGAGGGGCCGATGGGCGCTCTGTTGCAGGCCCGCAGCCGGCAGCGCGCCGACGGATTGATCGCCATCGATGTGCCCAGCGGCCTCTGCGCCGACAGCGGCCGCCCCCTGGGCGACGGCTGCGCCCGTGCCGCTCTCACCTGCTGCATCGGGCTGCTCAAGCAGGGCCTGGTGCAGGACAACGCGCTGGCCTGGGTGGGAGAACTGCAACGCATTGATCTGGGCCTGCCGGCAAGCCTGCTGGCGACGCTGCCCTGCCTGCAGCCGCTGCTGCTGCTGGCGGATGATCAACGCAGCAGCCCCTGGCAGGCCCCGCCTGCCGCCGCAGGCAAGTACTCCCGTGGCCGCCTGCTGGTGGTGGCGGGCAGCGACGCCTATCGCGGTGCTGCCTCCCTCTGCCTGCAGGGGGCGAGCGCCAGCGGCTGCGGCAGCTTGCGGGCGGTACTGCCGGAGGCGATGGCTGCGCAGCTCTGGCAGAACCTGCCGCACGTGGTGGTGAGCGCCGGCCTCGGCAGCCATGGGGAGGGGGCTCTGCAGCTGGAGTCGCTGCCGGCCTCAGCCCTGGAGCGCCTCGATGCCCTGGTGCTGGGGCCCGGACTGGGCCTGGAGCCAGAGCTGGGAGCAGAGCGGGGGCCCGATCGGCGCACCGAAGAGATCTGGGAGGCCATCCAACAGCTGCCCGCCCTGCTGCTGCTGGATGCGGACGGGCTGAACCGACTGGCCAGGATGGGCACCGCCGCCGCCTGGCTGCGCGGACGCGGTGGCCCCACCTGGATCACGCCCCATGCCGATGAGTTTCAACGACTGTTTCCGGATCTGGGCGGCCAGCCGCCCCTGCAGGCAGCAGCGGCGGCGGCGGAATGCAGCGGATCATGCGTGCTGCTCAAGGGAGCCCGCAGCGTGATCGCGGCCCCCGATGGCCGCCGCTGGCAACTGGGTTGGGCCCATCCCGCCGCCGCCCGGGCTGGCCTGGGCGATGTGCTGGCCGGCTACGCCGCGGGCCGGGGCGCCATCGCCCTGGCTGCCGGAGCCCCGGCCGATGGGGCCCTGCTGGCCAGCGCAGCCCTGGAGCACGCGCAGGCTGCTGCTCGAGCCGTGCGCACCGAAGGCAGCGGCGGCGCTACGCCCATGGCTGTGGCGGCGGCGCTGCAGCAACGTGCTTGCAACACAACACAACCATCAGCAACAGAATGAGCAGCAGAAATCGCAACAATCGCGGCCACGACCGGCTCCTGGCGGGCCTCTGATCTGGACGCGCTGTCAGGAAACCAGCAAGCGCAGCGGAGCGATCTCGATTTCGACACGCAAGTGTGTGGATTTACGGCCCAATGCTGAAGGGTTACTGAAAGAACCCTTGCGAACGAACATTTCATAGGAGATTGCTCGAACTTTCCAAGAGCGGGCTCATGACGGCCTCCAGCCTTTCCGGCAGCAGCCAGCGCCGCCGAAGTAGCGACCCGATCAGTTGGTACCTCACCAGCATCGGCAGAGTCCCCCTGCTAACCCCAGCCGAGGAGATCGAACTCGGCAATCAGGTGCAGGTGATGATGCGATTGGTGGAGGAAGATCGGGGCGAAGACTACAGCGATCGTGAGAAAAAGCTGATTCGCGTCGGCCGCCGCTCCAAGGAGCGGATGATGAAAGCCAACCTGCGTCTTGTCGTCAGCGTTGCCAAGAAATATCAGGGCAAGGGGCTGGAGCTGCTCGACCTGATTCAGGAGGGTTCCCTGGGCCTGGAGCGGGCCGTCGAGAAGTTCGACCCCACCCGGGGCTACAAGTTCTCCACCTATGCCTTTTTGGTGGATCCGCCAGAGCATGACCCGTGCGATCGCCTGCCAGTCGCGCACGATCCGCTTGCCGGTGCACCTCTCGGAGCGTCTCACCGCCATCCGCAAGGTGAGCCTGGATCTGGCCCACAAGCTCGGCGCGATGCCCAGCCGCAAGGAGATCGCCGAAGCGATGGACATGCCCATCGACGAACTCGATTCGCTGTTGCGCCAGGCCCTGACAACCTCCAGCCTCGATGCGCCGGTGAACGGCGAAGAGGGTCGCAGCTTCCTGGGCGACCTGATCGCCGACAACAGCCACGCCGAACCACTCGAGCAGGTGGAGCGCGGCATCCATCACGAGCAGCTGGGCCGCTGGCTCACGCACCTCACCGACCAGGAGCGTCAGGTGCTGGAACTGCGCTTCGGCCTTGAGGGAGAAGAGCGCCACACCCTGGCGGAGATCGGCCGCATGCTCGATGTATCGCGCGAGCGGGTGCGGCAGGTGGAGCTGAAGGCCCTGCGCAAGCTGCGCCACCTCACCCGCAGAATGCCTCCGGCGATGTGATCGCACTGTCCTGAGGCCACCGTTCGTCTACCACCCGGCCTACTCGGCGCCGCTGCCCAGCAGCCATCGCTTTCCGATGGGCAAGTTCCAGCTGCTGCATGCCCTGCTGCTGCATCAGGGGCTGGCCGAGCCCGATCAGTTCCAGCAGCCGCTGCCTGCACCACGGCGCTGGCTGGAACTGGTGCATGCACGCTCCTATCACCAGGCTTTCGCACGCGGTGAACTGAGCCGGGCGGCGGAGCGACGCATCGGGCTGCCGGCCACCACGCCGCTGGTGCGGCGCAGCTGGCTGGCGGTGGGCGGGACGGTGCTGACGGCTCGCCTGGCGCTTCAGCATGGCCTGGCCTGCCATCTGGCGGGAGGCACGCATCACGCGTTCCCGGACTATGGCAGCGGCTTCTGCATTTTCAACGACTGTGCCGTGGCCGCCCGGGTGCTGCTGGAGGACGGAGCGGTGCAGCGCCTGATGGTGATCGACCTGGATGTGCACCAGGGTGACGGCACCGCGGCGATCTTCGCCGCTGATCCCCGGGTGTTCACCGTCTCAGCGCACTGCAGCAGCAACTTCCCGCTGCACAAGCAGCACAGCGATGTCGACCTCGGACTCAACGACGGCCTGGAGGATGACGACTACCTGCGCAGCATCGGCGACCTGGTGCCTGATCTGCTCGATCAGATGCACCCCGATCTGGTGCTGTACAACGCCGGCGTCGATCCCCACCGCGGCGATCGCCTCGGGCGTCTCAACCTCAGCAGCGAGGGGCTACTCAATCGCGACCGGCTCGTCCTCGACGCCTGCCTGAGACGCCGCATCCCCGTGGCCACAGTGATCGGAGGCGGTTACGACGATCTGGGACCCCTGGTGGAGCGCCACAGCCTGGTGTTCCGGGCCGCCAGCGAGCAGGCCCGGCTGCATGGGCTGTGACGGGGAGCGAACGCTGCAGCCGCGGCTCAGTCTTCGGCCCAGATATATCGGGTGAGCTCCTCGGGCTTGGGTTCCGGTGCCGCCAGGGCGAACTCGACACAGTCGGCTACCTCGGCATCAATCTCCTTCTCGATCGCCTTGAGCTCCTCGGCCGTGGCCAGCGACTGGGCGATCAGATCGGCCGCGAGCCGCTTGATCGGATCGCGCTGGGCCCAGAACTCCTTCTCGGCCTCGGCGCGCAGTTCATCAGGATCCGCCAGGGAGTGACCCCGGAAGCGGTAGGTGAGACACTCGAGCACGGTCGGGCCTTCGCCGGCGCGGGCCCGCTCGATCGCGCGCTGGGCGGCGGCACGCACCGCCAGCACATCCATGCCATCCACCTCTTCACCAGCCATGCCGAAGGCGGCAGCCTTGCGCCAGATCTCCGGGTGGCTGGTGGCCCGGTCGTGGTCCATGCCAATGGCCCATTTGTTGTTCTCCACCACGAACAGGATCGGCAGCTTCCAGAGGGCCGCCATGTTCAGGCACTCGTAGAACTGACCGATGTTGCAGGTGCCATCGCCGAAAAATGCGGCGGTGACGGAGTCGCTGCTGGCATCGCCAAGGGCATCGCGCTTGTAGCGGCTGGTGAAGGCGGCTCCCAGTGCCACCGGGATGCCCTCACCGATGAAGGCATAACCGCCGAGCAGATGGTGCTGCTTGGAGAACAGGTGCATCGAACCGCCGCGGCCCTTGCTGCAGCCGGTTTCCTTGCCGAACAGCTCGCTCATCACCTCGCGGGCCGGCACGCCGCAGCTGAGGGCGTGCACGTGGTCGCGGTAGGTGCTGCAGAACCAGTCGTGCTGCAGCTTCATCGCCCTGATCACGCCCGTGCTCACGGCCTCCTGGCCGTTGTAGAGATGCACGAAGCCGAACATCTTGCCCCGGTAATACATCTCGGCGCACTTGTCCTCAAAGCGCCGGCCCAGGGTCATGTCGCGGTAGAGCATCAGGCCCTCGTCGCGGCTGACCGTCGCCCGTGTGCCGGGGTACAGATTCAGCAGACGCTCAGCGTGCAGACCCACGGCATTGATGTCGGCCGAGCAGGTGGGTGCACCACTGGTGGCCATTCCCTGACCGAGATCTGCCTGTGTCATGACCGGAATCTGGCGGCGGGGCGCATCTGATGCTGGGGCGACTGTACGGGGTCTCACTCCGAACACGGTGACCGATGCGGCCAAAATCGCAGACCCTGCCTACAGTCCTGCCCTAGCGAAGGCCACGGCGTGGAACTGCCGATCGACCATTTCCGGTTGCTGGGGGTGAGCCCCACCACCGATGGCCAAACCGTGCTGCGCACCCTTCAGCAGCGGCTGGATCGGCCCCCCGACCAGGGCTTCACCCACGACACCCTGCAGGCCAGGGCCGATCTGCTGCGTTCCAGTGCCGAACTGCTCAGCGATGAGGAGCGCCGCCACGCCTACGAACGGGAGCTGACCACCATCGCTGACAGCGACGTCGGTGCCGTGGCCGGCCTCGAGATTCCGCCCTCGCGTGAGGTGGGTGGACTGCTGCTGCTGCTGGAGGCCGGCCAGGCACTGGAAGCGTTCGACGCCGCCAGCCGGGGTCTGCAGCCACCCCAGGCCCCGGCTCTGGGCAGCAGCCGCGAGGCCGATCTCAGTCTTCTGGCCGGCCTGGCCTGCCATGCCGCCGCCGCCGACTACCGCGGCCAGCGCCATTACGAAACAGCAGCCCGCACCCTGCAGCAGGGCCTGCAGCTGTTGCAGCGCATGGGCCAGCTGCCGGATCAGCGACGCCGATTGGAACAGGAGCTGCACGCCCTGCTTCCTTACCGCGTGCTCGACCTGATCAGCCGCGATCTCTCGGCCGTGGCCGCCCGCCAGGAGGGTATCGCCCTGCTCGATCAGCTGGTGCAGCGCCGCGGCGGCCTGGAAGGGGATGGCGACCCGGCGTTCCCCGCCAGTGAATTTGCGCCGTTCTTCCAGCAGATCCGCCAGTTCCTCACCGTTCAGGAACAGCTGGATCTGTTCAGCCGCTGGGCCGAGGCCGGATCCAGCAGCGCCGATTGGCTGGCCAGCCTGGCCCTCACCGCTTCCGGCTTCATGCAACGCAAGCCGGAGCGGATCCAGGCGGCACTGCAGCGCCTGCAAAGCGAAACCCAGCCCGGCAGAGAAGCAGCCCAGGCCTGCCAGCTGCTGCTGCTGGGACAGGTGGAGAGCGCCCAGGCCCTGCAGACCGTCAGCAGCGCAGGCGGCGAGGATCCGCTGGCCGGCCTCTGCGCCGACTGCCGCGACTGGCTCAGCCGCGACGTGCTGCCAGGCTTCCGCGACATCGAGACCGAGGCCGATCTGGAAGCCTGGTTCGCCGACCGCGACGTGCAGGCCTACATCGAGCAGCAGGACCGGATCCGCGGGCGGCGCACTGTGCACGAGGCCAGTTCGGGCAGTCCGAACCCGAGCGGATCCGATCAGAGCGTCCTGGCCTGGGGCGGCTTTGCAGGATTCGGGACAGGTGCAGCCTCCACAGGAAATCCGGCAGCGGAGGAGAGCGGCTCCAGCCCCCTGAGCGGCGCAGGCACCAGCCGATTCGATCAGGCTGACGACGACGACCAGGGCGACGACGCCCTCTGGGATGGCCCGCCCTTCTGGGAGAGCTGGCGCCTGGGCGAACGGCTCAGCCAGTGGCGCAACCGACTGCCGGCCCAGTGGCCCCGCTGGAGCGTTCCGGCCGGTGTGGCGATCGCCGTGGCGGCGGTGGGCGGGGTGACCTGGATGATCCTTCGCCCAGGCCTGGATCGTGGCCGGCCCATCCCGGTGCAACCCAGCCCTGCACTCACCACGGACAAGCCAGCCAGCACCAGCGCCAACCCGGCAGGTTCACCACCGAAAGGTTCCCCACAGGCAGGTTCACCACAGGCAGCGGCTCCGGTTGAGGCCGCCTCCAGCAGCAGCCTGCCGCTGACCACGACCGAACCGGATGACGCCCAGCTCAAGGCCCTTCTCGATGCCTGGCTGCAGGCCAAGGCCAGCGTGTTGGCCGGCAAGGCAGCAGCCCAACCGCTCACCGACCTGGCCCGGCCTCTGCAGATCCAGCGTCTGGAGAGCCAGGAGCGTGAGAACCGCAGCCGCGGCGAGGTGGAACGCTTCGAGGCCAGCGTTGAGAGCCTGCAGATCCGCGAGCGCAGCCCCAAGCGCATCGCCGCGGCTGTGAGCCTGCGCTACAGCGATCAACGCAGCGATGCCTCCGGCCGGGTTCTGAGCCGCACCCCCGCCGGCGAACTGCGCAACCTCTATGTGTTCGCGCGCGACGGCCAGACCTGGCGCGTGGCGGCCTTCCGCCCCGCCAGCTGAATCCAGCAGCTGAATCCACCAGCCGAGCGACCAGCTGAGCCGAGGCCGGTCGACCACTTTTTACGATCGGCCCATCCAGGGTCCCCGCATGTTCGACGAGCTTTCCCAGCGGTTTGAAGACGCCGTCAAGAACCTGAGGGGCCAGGCGGCCATCAGCGAGGGCAATGTCGACGGCGCCCTCAAGGACGTGCGCCGCGCCCTGCTGGAGGCCGACGTGAGCCTGCCGGTGGTGAAGGCCTTCGTTGAGGAGGTGCGCAGCAAAGCCCTGGGCGCCGAGGTGGTGCGTGGCATCAGCCCGGATCAGAAGTTCATCCAGGTGGTGCACGAGCAGCTCGTCGACACCATGGGCGGCGAGAACGCCCCCCTGGCAGCCGGTGGCAAGCCCGGTGAACCCTCCGTGGTGCTGATGGCCGGCCTGCAGGGCGCCGGCAAGACCACCGCCACCGCCAAGCTCGGCCTGTTCCTCAAGGAGCAGGGCCGCAAGGCCCTGCTGGTGGGTGCGGACGTGTACCGCCCGGCGGCGATCGATCAGCTCAGAACGCTTGGCGGCCAGATCGGCGTGGAGGTGTTCAGCCTCGGCACCGAAGCGAAACCGGAAGACATCGCCGCCGCCGGCATCGCCAAGGCCAAGGCGGAAGGCTTCGACACGGTGCTGGTGGACACCGCCGGCCGCCTCCAGATCGACCAGTCGATGATGGAGGAGATGGTGCGGATCCGCAGCGCCTGCCAGCCCGATGAGGTGCTGCTGGTGGTGGATTCGATGATCGGCCAGGAGGCCGCCGAACTCACCCGCGCCTTCCACGAACAGGTGGGCATCACCGGCGCCGTGCTGACCAAGCTCGACGGCGACTCCCGCGGTGGCGCCGCCCTCTCGATCCGCAAGGTGAGCGGCGCGCCGATCAAGTTCATCGGCACCGGCGAGAAGGTGGAGGCGCTGCAGCCCTTCCACCCCGAGCGGATGGCCAGCCGGATCCTCGGCATGGGCGATGTGCTCACCCTGGTGGAGAAGGCCCAGAAGGAGGTGGAGCTGGCCGATGTGGCCAAGATGCAGCAGAAGCTCCAGGAAGCGACGTTCGACTTCTCGGACTTCGTGCAGCAGATGCGCCTGATCAAGCGCATGGGCTCCCTCGGGGGGCTGATGAAGCTGATCCCGGGGATGAACAAGATCGACGACGGCATGCTCAAGCAAGGGGAGGAGCAGCTCAAGAAGATCGAGGCGATGATCGGCTCGATGACCGAAGCGGAGCGCCGCGACCCGGATCTGCTGGCGGCCAACCCCTCGCGCCGGCGCCGCATCGCCAGCGGCAGCGGCCACACCGCGGCCGATGTGGACAAGGTGCTGCAGAACTTCCAGCAGATGCGCGGCTTCATGCAGCAGATGACCCGTGGCGGCGGCATGCCGGGCATGCCTGGCATGGGCGGCTTCCCCGGCATGGGCGGCTTCCCGGGGATGGGGGGGATGCCGGGCATGGGTGGCATGCCTGGGGGGGGCATGCCAGCGGGCCGTGGCGGCAAGGGCGGCGGCGGCGTGCCCAGGGCTGCCAAGCCCGCCAAGAAGCGCAAGGGCTTCGGCGAACTCTGAGGGCGTCAGCCCGCGGGGTATCCTGTTCGTTTGGCGCGCGATTCCCCACGGATCACGCCACACCTGTCCCAGTCAGCAAGGCAAGGCCACAATGATCAAGCTCCGCCTGAAGCGGTTCGGTAAGAAGCGGGAAGCGAGCTTCCGCCTGGTGGCCTGCAACAGCACCAGCCGCCGGGACGGTCGTCCCCTGGAGGAGCTGGGCTTCTACAACCCCCGCACCAAGGAGACCCGCCTCGACACCGAGGCCATCCGTGCCCGCCTGGCCCAGGGCGCCCAGCCCACCGACTCCGTGCTGACCCTGCTGGAGCGCGGCGGCCTGGTGGAGAAGAGCGTGCGTCCTTCGGTGGTTGCAGGCCAGAAGAAGCAGGCTGCTGCCCGCGAAGCCGCTGCAAAGCAGGCTGCAAAGGAAGCCGCTGAGGCGAAGGCCGCTGCAGAAGCCAAGGCCGCCGAGGAGGCAGCAGCAGCTGCTGCTGCCGCTGCAGCTGCCGCTGCCGAAGCACCCGCTGACGACGCTGCCGAAGCCTGAGGCCCCGCCCCATGTCCGGGGCTGACACCCTTCAGTCGTTCGCGATTGACCTGCCCGACCAGGAGGCCGCCATGGCCCTGGCCGGTGAAGCGGAAGCCACTCTGCATCGCCTCGAGGCCCTCACCGGCGCTTCATTGGTGCTGCGGGGTCTTTCGCTGCATCTGCGCGGACGGGCCAGCCAGCTGGAACGGGCCTCCGGCCTGGT
>CAIZNP010000107.1 GCA_903934375.1 uncultured Synechococcaceae cyanobacterium | reverse complement strand
CGCTGTGCGCACCGGCTCGGGTGCTCCCTGGCCGGACTCTGTTGGAGGGTGGGACCTTGGTTGGCTTCCGGGCCTCCCCTCAAGTTCAAAGTACGCCCCTTTTCAGCTGGCGGTGGCCTGCTGGAGTGCCTGTTCCCGTACCTGCAGAAACCCAGTGAGCGCAATGATTCACAGGCTTCCTCATTGCCGTTGCCATCGAGATCGGTGTGCCCCTGGCGCAGCAGTTCCTGGGCGCGGGCATAGGAGCCGATCTCCCTACAGCGGTAGCGGTGACCACCCCTGTGGTGCCATCGGGGATCACGGCGCCTCTGCGGCCCCGGCGGTAGTCCCAGGGGCGGGTGATCCCACCCGGCACCTGCCAGACCCTGTAGCGCAGCCGGCTGGCCCGAAATTCAGCGTCCAGAGACTCCTTGGTCTCGCAGCCGCTCAGATACTGCCGCTAGCTAAGCCGCAGCGGCCTCGATGATCGCCGTTGTGGAGGCCTCCACCGCTCGTGCCAGCTCCTTCAGGGAGGGATCGGCCGAGAGGCCAGCAAGCATCGCCTCGGGGCGGATCATCCCGAGGCGGGTCTGGCCGGCTTCGGTGTAGACGGAGATCCGGCAGGGCAGAGCCATGTTGAGCGCCATCGTGGTGCTGAGCACCGCGGCGGCCTGCTGGGGGTTGCACACCTCGAAGATGCGGCACTGCTCCGGGAACGGCAGGCCCTTGCTGCGCAGAGTGTTGCCCAGATCATGGACGGCCAGCACGCCGAAGCCCTGGTTCACCACCGCCTCCTGGAGGGCGGCACTGGCCTCCTCGAAGGATTTCGGAGTGTCGAGGATGAAGAACGGATCCATGGCTGGCATCAGGACGTTCCGTACCAGCTGCGATACCACTGCGCCATCTGTTCGATCTCCTGGCTCTGCACCCGAACCATGGCCTGCTGCAGCTCCCGCAGCTGCGGATGCTGGCTGTTGGATTGGGCCATCGAGGCCATCATCACGCCCATGCGGTGGTGCGGAATCATCTGCTCGATGAAGGCACGATCGAAGTCGGCGGCATTCTTCAGGGCGGCCAGGCTTGTGCCCATACCCATGCCCATGCCGCCCATCCCCATGCCCATGCCGCCCATCTTCATGCCACCACCCATGCCCATCCCCATGCCGCCCATACCCATGGCTCCTCCGGTCGTCCAGCTGGGAACATCGCCGCCAAACCACTGCCGGTACCAGGTCCGCATCTGGGCGTTCTCCTGGCTCTGGCTGGCCTTGATGCTGCGGGCCAGCTCCTTGATCTCGGGCCTGCGCGCGCGGGAGAGGGCAAGATCTGCCATGGCGATCGCCCCGTCATGGTGAGGAATCATCATCACGATGAAGTGCTGATCCATCGACTGGGCGGCCATCCGCCCCGGACCGCTTAGTCCCCTTCCCATCCCGCTTCCGGCTTGGGCCACCACCTGGGGCGGCACCGAGCGCGCTGGAGCCTCCAGCGACAGAACGAGCGCTCCCAGCCCTGCAGCGGCCGCGAGCCTGAGCGCCGCCGAACGTTTCTGGTCCAACGCGGCATGGTGATGGCCCATCAGTTCTCTCCCTTGCTTGTGCCTTTCTTCAGCATGGGCACTTAGCAGGGAGTCGGACACGGATTCGGGTCATGGCTTCATCGAATCGGTGTGCCCATTCGCTGCGTATGGGCCGAACGTCACGATCAGCCTTCAGACGTGAAGATTGGGGCAGATCACCGCGTCATCCTTGGCTGGACCGCTCTGCCAGCCCGCCAGCAGGCCCTGCAGTTCCTTGCGGAGCTGCCGCAGCTCCTTGATCTGGCCATCGATCCGCTCGATCTGGCGCCCCAGCTGGACCTGGATGTCGCCGCAGGGCAGCTCACCGGCATCGTGCACCGCCAGGCAGTCCTGGATCTCCTCCAGGCTGAGCCCGAGGGTCTTGAGCCGGCGGATGAACTCCAGGCGTTGCAGGCTCTCCTCGGCGAAGAGGCGGTACCCGCCTTCGCTGCGGCCGATCGCCGGCAGCAGACCCAAGTCTTCGTAGTAGCGCAGGGTCTTGACCGGCAAGCCGCTGCGGCCGGCCAGCGCCCCGATCTTCATGCCGGTCTTGATGCCAACAGCTGCCATGGGCTTGACTCTCCTGCTATGGGGAGACTCTAAGCTGGTGTCCACCTCTTCCTCCTGGTATTCCGTGAACCCCTTCGCTCTGGCTCTCCTCTTCTCGGCAGGCGTTGCCCTGGCACCCGGCGCCGCCCGCGCTCAGGCCAACGACATGTTCCCGAGCAAGGCCGCTGCGGAAAAGCGAGCCAAGGAACTCAAGTGCAGCGGCGCCTTTGCAATGGGCAAGGACTGGATGCCCTGCCAGAACTTCGATGTCTATGAGAAAGCCGTCTCCAAGGAGAAGTGACACCAGCAGTCCCTTTTCTGTCACTGACCATCCCCTCGCAATCTCAATGACCCAGCACTCCACCGGCCCCTTCCAGCAGACCAACCGTTGGGCTCTGCTGGCGGCCCTCGTAGCGGCGACCTTCGCTCCGCTGCTCGTCAGCGCACCCGCTGCGGCGCACATGAAGGGCATGTTCAAGACCAAGCAGGAGGCGGAGAAACGCGCCGCCGAACTCAAGTGCAAGGGGGCTTTTGCGATGGGCTCCCTCTGGATGCCCTGCGCCAACATGCAGGATCTGCACAAGGCAATGGATAAGGAGTGAGGCACCATCACCTGATGCGCCGGGTGCACCGCAGCCTCGTGCCCCTGGCAGCCCTGCCACTGCTGCTCACGGCGCTCTCCGGCTCCCTGTACGGCGCCCTATCGGCCCAGGGAATCGAGGCCTTCTGGCTGATGAAGCTGCACACGGGCAACTTCGGCCTCCTCAATCTGCAGCCCTGGTACTCCTCGGTCCTGGCGCTGCTCACCCTGTTCGTGATCGGCTCCGGCATGGGACTGCTGCTGGGCCGCCGCAGGGGGATGAAGCAACCGCCGCCAGCGGCCTGATCAGGCCGCTCAGGAGGAGGGTATTAATGAGGATTCTGAGCCTGACACGCAACGACAACAAAAAGCTCAACCTCCACAACCACTTCGAAATGCATGGACTCGGTTTGAACTCATCTCCGCCAGGAATGCGGCGGATGATCTTCTGGTAATCAGGCCACAGGGTCGATGGAAATGAAGTGATGCCAACAGCTTTCGTAGACACTGAACGACTGATGGGGAGCACGCATCATCTATGCCATCAAAGGCAATGCCACATTGAGTATCAAAAGAAGAAGCAGGAGCCGCGAATGATGCCACGGGTTAGTGAAAGTTTTGCCCCGAATATCCCAACATGTGCCGGCGAGCCATGTAGAGGATGATGACAGGCAAGACGATCCATTGAATGACGGCAAGTGCACTCATGCCTAGTAGGGGCACTGCCAGCATCGGCACTCCGTAGGCCTTGGAAACATTAACTCGATAGGTTTCGATCGCAAGCGTGATCAGAAGGCCGATACCGGTAAACAGGAGCGTCAGCTTCCAGGTTGGGGTCAGCACCCAGTACCGCGAACGCATCAACGCGCTCACAGTCCAACTGCTGAAGAGAATGATGACCCCATCGCCAAAGGCGCAGTGGGTCAAGTCAATAACTTTGTCGCCCAGGGATGGACTTGCGTAGAACTCGTAAAATGGAGACTGCCAAACCTCGTAAACGAAGTTGAGCAGAAAGGCAAAGAGAAACAGATTTGTTTCTGGTGCAGCGAGAATTCGTGCACTTTTCTTGACCACAAGCCTTTGCTTCACCAGGCTATTCATTTAACCATTAAAATGTATACGAGACAACGATATGCCATTCCATGCAGCATTGATCGTCGAGGCACGCATCAATGCTTCTTCTATGGCAGGTGTCACTTGGCCACCGAATGCTTGTGTCTTTGCGGCTGGTCATCTGGATCTCCGTGGCAGCCGGGGGCAGGCCGAAATGAATCCTTCTCTGTGAAGTTCCTTTACCGATGCCGCCAGGGAAGAAAGCCCGGCACAGCCGAAAGATAGTCCCGATAGCGATCTCCAAACTCGCGCACAGCCTCCCGCTCCTCTTGCTTTGCAAGGCGCAGGTACATCACCACAAGCACTGGATACATCGCCAGGGTGAGCAACGTGGGCCATTGCAGAAGGAATCCTGTCATCACCAGAATGAGGCCCAGGTACTGGGGGTGACGCAGACGCGCGTAGATGCCGGTGGTCGCCAGTTCATGCTTTTGCTGGGCGGCATAAAGCATGTCCCAGCCCCTGGCGATGAGCATGAAGCCGCCAGCGATCAGCACGAAACTGGCGATATGGAAGGGGCCGAAATGCGGATTCACCCGCCAGCCAAACAGCGTTTCCAATAGGTGTCCCGCATCATGGGAGAGCCAGTTCACGGATGGATAGCGACTCCCAAGCCAGCCGGAGAGGAGGTAAATCGTCAGTGGAAATCCATACATCTCGGCAAACAAGGCCACCAGGAAGGCGCTGAATGCCCCAAAGCTGCGCCAGTCACGCGGCGTCTTTGGCTTGAAGAAACTGAAGGCAAAGAAGATGAAAACAGCGGCATTCACCACCGCCAGTCCCCAGAGGCCATAGGCCGGGGCGTCACTTTGGTTCATCACGACTTGGGGGTAGGGGTCGATCGCGAGTCCGTTCCCTCCGGGGCGCTGTGATGGCCATGACCATGGCCGCCATGCATGAAGAGGTGCATCAGCGGGCAGGCCAGGAACACCAGGAAGGGAAGGAAGGGAATGGTGTGCGCTGTGTGCTCCAGCAGCAGGTAGAAGGCCGCCACCAGGAGAAAGCCATAGAGCACCCACCGGGATCGCCGGCGTGGTGACCAGTTGGACAGGAAGTTGGGATCAGCCATCGAATCTCGCTAATAGGGACGGACTGGGACGAAAGCACTGGTGATCAAGCGGCCCGGTAGCGACGCAACAGCGACGAGTTGACGATCACCGAGAGCGAACTCAGGGCCATGGCCGCCCCGGCGATCATTGGATTGAGCCAACCAAAGGCGGCAATCGGGATGCCGATCCCGTTGTAGATAAAGGCCCAGAAGAGGTTCTGGCGGATCTTGCGCATGGTGGCCCGCGACAGGCCGATGGCGGTCACGACCAGCCGCACGTCGTTGCCCATCAAGATGATGTCACCGGCTTCCTTGGCCACATCCGATCCCGAGCCGATGGCGATGCCGATGTTGGCCGTGGCCAGGGCCGGGGCGTCATTGACGCCATCACCCACCATGGCCACGTTCTGCCCATCCAACTGCAGGGACTTGATCGTTCCGGCCTTGTCGGCAGGCCGGACCTCGGCGATCACCTCGGTGATCCCCACCTGGGCGGCAATCGCCTCTGCGGTGGTGCGGTTGTCGCCGCTGAGCATGATCACCCGCACCCCACGGCGCCGCAGCAGGGCCACGGCCTGCTCGGCCTCGGGCCTGACCGTGTCAGCGACGGCGATCACCCCCAGGATCTGATCGGCGCGCCCCAGCAACATGGCCGTTTTCCCCTGGGCCTCG
>CAIZNP010000106.1 GCA_903934375.1 uncultured Synechococcaceae cyanobacterium | reverse complement strand
TGTGCTGAACACCTGGGCCGACGTGCTGAACCGCGCTGGTCTTGGCATGGAAGTGATGCACGAGCGCAATGCTCACAACTTCCCCCTCGACCTGGCAGCTGCAGAAGCCACCCCCGTGGCTCTGACCGCTCCTGCCATCGGTTGAGCGTCAGCTCCCATCGGTTGATTCAAAGCTCAATCACTTCAAGCCTCTGCATAAGCAGGGGCTTTTTTATGTGTGTGGCAACGACTGCTCAGAACGGAGGCTTCAACGTTGGACCGGATTACTGAGCGACTGTCGTCATCGCCGAGCATCAGGGCCAAGCCTGATCAACGAAGCCAGCAGCAATCGCCGTCCTGAGGAACAGGACAGCCGCCACGGGTTGTCGCCCGAACAGCTGCTACAGGGCCAGCAGCGGATCCTGGAAAGGTGGCCGGAGGCGAGAACCTGCAGCGCAGTCTCCAGGCCATCGCCACATTCTCCGAAGCCTGCCTGCCGGAGATACTGGCCTCGATCCTCTACGACGACCCCGACGAGAAACGACTGCGCCGCGGCGGCTGCGGCCAGCTGCCCGACAGCTTCCAGGCTGTTGTTGACGCGCTGGTGGCAGGACCCAAGGCCGGAAGCTGCGGCACCTGCGCCTACCGGGCGCAGCGGGTGATGAGCGAAGACGTGTTCACCGATCTGCTCTGGGATGACTTTCACGAGTTCTGCCGCAGCAACGGCATCCGCTCCACCTGGTCGTCACCACTGATCTCGCCCAACGACCAAAGCCTGCTCGGGGTCTTCGGCACTGAGGCGCAGCGACAGGAGGAACCTCTGAGCCTGGTGTTCCTCGATCTGGATCACTTCAAGCTGTTCAACGACAACTTCGGCCATCAGCTCGGCGACAAGCTGCTGCTGCAGTTCAGCATGCAGCTGAAGGAGTGCCTGCCCACTGCCCACTTGCTGGCCCGCTTCGGCGGCGATGAGTTCGTGGGGATCATCCCAGAACCCGCCGATCCGGTGAGTGAACGGCTGCATGATCTGCTGCGTCGCCTGGAACAGGACACGCTGCTGATCGACCGGGTGCGGGCCCGCCTGAGCTTTGCCTCCGGCGTGGTCGACCTAGCGGATGTGGACTGGAACATCAGCCAGGCGATCCTTCAGGCCGACACAGCCGCCCGACAGGCCAAGGACAACGGCCGCCACCGCATCCAGATGGTGGATGCTGCCCAGCTCAGCGCCGTGCAGCGACGACGGCAGGTGGCGAAGGAGCTGGAGGATGCCCTGCGCTACGGCCTGGTCCATCCCCATGCCCAGCCGATCGTGGATCTGCGCACCGGGGCACCGCTGAGCATGGAACTGCTGTTCCGCGCCAGAACGGGCGTTCTGCAGGGCGTCAGCACGGAGCTGTGCATCAACGTGGCTGAGGAGGTCGGGCTGATCGATGCCATCGGCCTGGAGATGCTGCGGGGGGCCTGCCGTCTGCTCAAGGAACCGGCGATCGCCAGCTCCGAACTTGTGATCAACGTCAACCTCTCGGTGCACCAGCTGCTGCGTGAGGACTTCCCCGGTGAGGTGGCCCAGCTGCTGGCGGCCGAAGCGGTGGACGCCCAACGGATCTGCCTGGAGATCACCGAAAGCCGCTGCCTGGATCCCGACGGGCCCTCCCGTCTGCTGCTGAACCGGCTGGTGGGACAGGGGTTCAGCCTGGCCCTCGACGACTTCGGCACCGGCTACGCCTCCCTGCTGCTGCGCTCCGTTCCCTTCCGCCAGGTCAAGGTCGACAAGACCTTTGTGCAGGAGCTGGAGGTTTCGGAGGAAGCCCTGGCCCTATGCCGGGCCATGCTGGACATGGCAAAGGCCTACGGAATTCAGGTCACGGCTGAAGGGGTGGAGACGCGGCAGCAGCGCCAGATCCTCGAGGAGCTGGGGTACATCCGCGGGCAGGGCTATTTGTTTGCTCAGCCCACACCCCTGGAAGAGACAGCCCCGCTGCTGCTCCAGCTGCAACGACAGGCCCGCAGTTCGGCCCAGGACTGAACGCCGTACCGACCTGAGAAACGAGGTGGGTCAAGGCTTGCGCCAGACCACGGGGCTGCGGCGCCTGGGGTAGAGCTCCCGGCAGAGCGGGCAGATAGTGCCATCGCAGCCCCGGGCGGTGCAGTGCTCGCGCCCATAGAAAATGATCTGCAGGTGCAGCTTGTTCCAGGCATCCCTGGGGAACAGGGCCTTGAGGTCGCGCTCGGTCGATGTCGAACTTCAGCGGGTCTGCGTGCAGCGCCGGGTCCTGCCCAGCCGCCATCAGAAACGTCGTCACCGCTTCGCCAGCCCGCACCGGGCAGCCGCCGATCTGGCGCGGTTCGAGCGGGATCCGCAGCGATTGCACCACTGGCGGGTCGAGCCGCAGTGTTTCCTCAATGGCGTCGGCGATGCGGGCCGGGCTGGCCTGTACCTTGGCCAATTGTTCGGGATGGCGCAGCAGGGCGAGCACGCAATTGCCAATGAGGTCGGTGGTGGTGAGGTTCCCGGCCAGCAGCAGCAGGTTGCACATGGTGACGATTTCTTCGGTGGTGAGCCGATCGCCGCCATCGTCCACCGCCACCAGCGCGCTGATCAGGTCATCGCGCGGGGCAGCGCGCCGTTCGGCGATGGCGCGTTCAAAATAGGCGGACAGTTCATCGGCATTGGCCTTCAGCGCCGCGAGGAACTCCGGAGAACGAATGGGCGAGAACACATTTGCCAGCGCCTTTGACCAGCGCTGGAAATCGCCCACGTCCGCCGCGTCCACGCCCAACATGGTGGCGATGACGATGATGGGCAGCGGCGAGGAAAATTCCTCGATGATGTCGAACCTGTCCTTGCCGACCACCGCGTCGAGCAGGGCGTCGGCCACCTCCACCACCTTCGGCTTCACCGCTTCGATGGCGCGGGCGTTGAAGGCGTGGGTGACCAGACGGCGCAGGCGGGCATGATCGGGATCGTCGAGGACCAG
>CAIZNP010000105.1 GCA_903934375.1 uncultured Synechococcaceae cyanobacterium | reverse complement strand
GGGTGGCGCCGGCGGGGGGTGTAGGGCACGGGAGGACTGCGGAGGGGGGCTGTGGGGGGTGTTCCCCGTGGGCGGGGGTGGCGCTGGGCGCTGCCAGCGACCCGGGCCGGCTGTTGTTTCGCGGCTGGCTGATTCGCAGCTGTTGTTTCGCGGCTGGCGGTTTTGCAGCTGGTGGTGGCGGTGTGAAGGGGGCTGAGAGGGTGCTGAGAGGGAGGTTGGAGGGGCTGTGAGGGGGGTTGGAGGGAGGTTGGAGGGAGTGTCCGGAGTTGACTCGCCATGGCGAGTCATTTCTGGAGGCAGTTCCGGCGTCATTCGCCGAGGCATTTCCCGAGACATTTCCCGAGACATTCGCCGAGACATTTCCCGAGACATTTCCCGCTGCATTCGAGGTGGCCTTCGTGAAGGCTCCATCAGGAGCAGAGGCAGTGGGCTTGGTGGCAGATCGTTGCATTCGGCTGACCTGTCGCTGGCCTTGATGCCGCACACTGAGATCCAGGCAGACAATCGGTGGTGGCTATGGCGCAGGAGCAGCGGGATCAGCCGCTACGTGATCAGCAGCGGCAGCCAGCAGCGGCGTCCGGGCCATTTGCGGGGGTGATGGGCCTGCTGCAGCGCTGGAACTTCATCGAGCGTGCCCGGCTGGAGCGAGAGCTCTGGGATGCGTTCGAGCGTGGCGAGCCGATCGAGCAGCTGGTGGAGGAATGTCCTGCCGAGGATGCTTTCCGCCGGGAGGTCTGGCAGACCACGGCTCAACGCATTCGTAAAATTGAGTCCTTGATGGCCGGCAAGAACCCCACCGGTTCTCCCTGACTGTGCTGTGCCCGCTCTCCACCCACCGCCGCCGCTCCACCTGACCCGCTGGCGTCGGCAGACCCTTTGTTGTTGATTGGGTACAGCCTGCACCTGGAACAGGCGGAGCTGCTAAGGCTGGATGTGAGCATCAGAGCCCTGGATCTCGAGTCGGGTAATGGCTGACCTGAAGCGACCCGGGCGGCTGGAGCTGCTGTTGCGGGGTGCTCTCGTTGCGGTGCCGTCACTGGTGGTCATGGTGCTGGGCGGCTGGATGTTGTATGGATCGGTGCAGGTGTTCTCCCGCTCGTTCCGGTTCGGGCCAACTCCCTCGGCTCCGGTTCCTTTTGCTCCACCACCCTCCGCACCACCAGCCTCCGCACCACCACCTTCCGCACCAATACCTTCCGCACCACCTCCCTCCGCACCAGCTCCCTCCGCATCCCACTCCTTTGGGGCTCCGGCGCCCTCGCCGGGACACTGATGGCCGCGGGCCCGATCGGCCAGGGCCCTGACACCTCGCTCCGACTGAGCGCGCTGGTGCGGCAGCCAGCTCAGCCTTCGCGGCCTTTCGTTGCCTCTGCAGCCAGTTGATCGCCGCCGAGGCTCCAGGTTCGCCAGCGGTCTATGAAGCTCGAACCGACCGCAGTGGTGGGTGGTTGGCACACATCAGGGCGCCCGGCGGCCGCCGCTAGGTTGTGTCTGCTGATTCAGGGGGCCCAGGCGGTGTGGATCGAGGTCACGGCCCGCGCCGAGCGCCCGGTCTACGGCTGCTCCACGCCGGTGCAGTTTCGCGCCGCCGACGGGCAGGTTGAGGAGCACCGCCTCGCCATCTGCGATGTGGTGGCCACCGAGCGCTTCCTCTGGCGACTGCAGGCGCTTCCCAGCGTGATCGAAGCGCCGGCGGCCGCTCAGCCCATGGAGCTCAGCTTCCGGCCGGTGGGGGAGCGAACGGCCCGGCTGTCGATGGTGCGCCAACTCAGCGCCGACGACCCCTTCACCCTCTACGACGATCCGCTCGCTCTGCAGCGGGAGCTGGAGCACAGCGGTGTCGACGCCACCGAACGGGTGTGGTTGCGCTACAGCCGCTATCTCAAGGAGCGCCAGCGGCCTCTGTTCGCGGGGCATCCCCTCTGCAGCCGTCACTACCCCCAGGGGCTCCGCTCCGAGGATGAGGCCCTGGAGATGATCCGCGCACTGGCCCCCCTGGCTAACCAGGGGGCAGCGCCGGAGGCACCGCTGGTGAGCGTGATCGTGCCTTGCTACGGCAAGCTGCCGATCACCTTGCGCTGCCTGGAGAGCCTGCTGGCGGAGCGCACCTATCAGAGCCGCTCCCTCTACCGGATGGAGCTGGTGGTGCTGGATGATGCCTCGCCGGACGGCTCGGGCGCCCGGCTGGTGGCGCTGGATGGGCTGGGGCCGATCCGGGTGCTGTGCAACGAGGAGAACCTGGGGTTCCTGCGCACCTGCAACCGGGGGGCGGTTCTGGCGGAGGGGGCCTACCTCTGCTTTCTGAACAACGACACCGTGGTGACCCACGGCTGGCTGGAGGAGCTGGTGCGCAGCTTCCGACTCTTCCCCGGCGCGGGGCTGGTGGGGTCGATGCTGCTGTACCCCGATGGTCGCCTGCAGGAGGCCGGCGGCATCGTCTGGCGGGATGGCAGTGCCTGGAACTACGGCCGCGGCAGCGACCCCTGCTCCCCTGAGGTGCGCTTCGCCCGCGACGTGGACTACGTGTCGGGGGCCTCGATCCTGGTGCCCACCGACCTGTTCCGGGAGCTGGGCGGATTCGACAACCGCTACGCCCCCGCCTACTACGAAGACACTGACCTGGCCCTCCAGATCCGCGCCAGGGGACTGCGGGTGATCGTGCAGCCCAGCTCGCGGGTGATCCACTT
>CAIZNP010000104.1 GCA_903934375.1 uncultured Synechococcaceae cyanobacterium | reverse complement strand
TGCCGGAGGCCTGCCGCAACGATGCCTTCAAGGTCAAGGGCTGTGTCTCCCAGGTTTATGTGGTGGGACAACTCGTGGATGGACGCCTGCACTGGCGTGGTGACTCCGATGCCGCCATCACCAAGGGGCTGCTGGCCCTGCTGATCGAGGGCCTGGAGGGCCTGGAACCGGCCGCCGCGGCCGCCATCGATCCGGCCTTCTTAGCGGAAACAGGGCTGCAGGCCAGCCTGACCCCATCGCGGGCCAATGGTTTTCTCAACATCCTGCGGATGATGCAGGCCCAGGCCAGCGCCCTGGCGGCCGGAAGCTGAGCGAATTCAGGCTTACTGCTTGCGTCCGGATTTCTAGGATCCCGCTTTCCACGGACACGCAGGCATGACCATCGGCATCGGCTTGCTCGGGCTCGGCACGGTGGGAGCAGGTGTTGCCGGCATTCTCACCAGCCCGGAGGGGCGCCATCCGCTTGTGAGCCAGCTGGCTCTGCGGCGGGTGGCGGTGCGGGATCTGGCAAGGCCGCGGCCGGTGGAGCTGCCGGAGGCGATCCTCTGCACCGATCCCGAGGCCGTTGTCGACGACCCGGCCGTGGACATCGTGGTGGAGGTGATGGGGGGCCTTGAGCCCGCCCGCAGCCTGATCCTGCGGGCCATCGCCGCCGGCAAGCCGGTGGTGACCGCCAACAAGGCGGTGATCGCCCGCTACGGCGAGGAAATCGCCGCCGCCGCCGCCGCGAAGGGCGTCTACGTGCTGATCGAGGCGGCCGTGGGCGGTGGCATCCCGATCATCGAGCCGCTGAAGCAATCCCTGGGGGGGAACCGCATCCAGCGGGTGAGCGGCATCATCAACGGCACCACCAACTACATCCTCAGCCGCATGGCCGCTGAGGGGGCGGCCTATGGCGAGGTGCTGGCCGACGCCCAGCAGCTGGGCTACGCCGAGGCCGACCCGGCAGCCGATGTGGAGGGGGGGGATGCCGCCGACAAGATCGCGATCCTGGCGGGCCTCGCCTACGGGGGTTCGATCGAACGGCCGGCAATCCCCGCCGAAGGGATCAACCGGCTCGACGCCCGGGATGTGAACTACGCCGCCCAGCTGGGGTACGTGGTGAAGCTGGTGGCCAGTGCCCGTTTCCTCGGTACGGATGCGGACGGCACCGTGCAGCTCGATGTGGGCGTCAGCCCCACCCTGCTGCCCAGGGAGCACCCCCTCGCGGGGGTGCACGGCGTCAACAACGCCATCCTGGTGGAGGGCGATCCGGTGGGTCGCGTGATGTTCTACGGCCCCGGCGCCGGCGCCGGCCCCACCGCCTCGGCCGTGGTGGCGGACATCCTCAACATCGCCGGCATCCGCGAGGCGAGCGGCAGCGGCGGCAGCCTGGATCCCCTGCTGGCAGCCAGCCGCTGGCGCCGCTGCCGCCTGGTGGATCCGGGGCAGACCCAGCACCGCAATTACCTTCGCCTGCTTACGAGCGATCAGCCCGGTGTGATCGGCAAGATCGGAAGCTGCTTCGGCGATGCGGGAGTGTCGATCCGGTCGATCGTGCAGTTCGAAGGCAGTGCCGATGGCGCCGATGCCGAGATCGTGGTGGTCACCCATGAGGTGCCGGAAGCCAGCTTCCGCCGGGCGCTGGCGGCGATCGAAGCCCTGCCGGATGTGACCGCCGTGGCGGCCTGCCTGCGCACCCTGTAGGGACAACCGACCCTGGCGGCCGGCCTCGCCGCTGATGCAGAGTGGAAGCAAATCGGAAGAATTCGCACCGCTTTGTTCAAGGTCCATGCCACCAGCCAGGTGGGCAAGCGCTGACGTAGCGGTTGCCCTGTAACAGCAGCAACCCTTTGCTGGGAGCGAGCCTCCAAGGCTGGTTCCAATCCGAGAGATCCCACGCTCTCCCCTTGGACTCCCACTCAAACCGATTCCCCCAGGAGCCGACCGGCTCCAACCCGGCAACCCACCCGCCGGCCAACCCCTCTCCGGCCAACCAGGCCAGCCCCACAGAGACGCCCCCGTCCGATATCCCTCCTTCCCAGGAAGTCATGACGCTCCATCAGGGTGATTGCATCACCCTTAACAGCGACGAAAACGTGTACCAGGTCATCGGTGTCGATGACCGCCACAACCGTTGCTGGGTCCGCCGCTGGCCCCTCGCCCGCCACGGCTCTCCCGTGTTTGAAATTTCCCTGCAACAGGTGGCCAGCAGCAGCCACCCCCATCCGCCACGCAAGCCCGCCGGGGTCTGAAGCCAGGGCCTGAAGCCAGGGTCCGAAGCCAGGGCCTGCCCCACACGGAGCAAGACAGCCCAGCACTCCGGCTCCTGAGCGGCCATCGTCGCGTCGTTCCGACGCTGCACATCTGCCGCTCGACCGGTTGAATGGTGGCGCTCCGAGCGCGTTCCTTGCTGCTGCCGCCGCTCCCAGCATCCCGAGGCCGCCATGCGCCTGCCTCCCAGGCCATACCCCCTCGCGCTGCTGCTGGGGCCGAGCCGATGTCGCACCTTCCGCTGCCAACACACGCCTCGGCACTGAATCCCGCCAGCCGGGTTGGTGCAGCTCACCCTGCCGGGCTGGCGGCAGGACTGGCGGCCGTGCTGCTGACCCTTCTCGCCGGCTGCCAGCCCCAGCGGCCGGTAGGCACCCTGGTGGTGGGCCACAAGAGCCGCATCGACTCCCTGGATCCGGCGAAGGCATCCCGCAGCGGACAGATGCAGGTGCTCAGCGCCCTAGGGGATCCGCTGTACGTCATCAGGGCCGATGGCCGCATTGAGCCCCGGCTGGCCACGGCCCTGCCCCGGCTCAGCGCCGATGGTCTGCGGGCCCGCATCCCCCTGCGCACCGGCGTGGTCTTCCACGACGGCACGCGCTTCGATGCCGACGCCATGGTGTTCTCCCTGCGGCGGTTCCTCGGCATCGGCACCCTCGGCTATCAGCTCAGCGAGCGCGTACGCGACGTGCACGCCACCGGGCCCCACGAGATCGAGCTGGAGCTTCGCCGGCCCTTCGGCCCACTGCCACGACTGCTGAGCGCCATCTTCCTGACGCCTGTCTCACCCACCGCCTACCGCCGTTATCGGGACAAGCCGTTCAACGACCGCTTCGTGGGCACCGGGCCCTATCGGCTGTCGTTCTTCAGCAATCAGCAGCAGCGACTCACTCCCTTCCAGGGCTACTGGGGCCGCCGGCCAGCCAACCGTGGCCTGGCCCTGGTGACGCTCAGCAACTCCACGGCCCTGCTCGGTGCCCTGCGCAGCGGCGAGGTGGATGTGCTGCTCAGCAGTGGCATGGAGATCGACCACCAGCAGGCGCTGCATCAGGACGCCCGGGCAGGGCGGCTGAAGGAGGCCGTGGGCCCCTCGATGGAGATCGGCTTCATCTCCCTGCTCAGCGATCAGCCCCCCCTGGCGACGGTCACCGTGCGCCAGGCGATCGCCCACAGCCTCGATCGCCGCACCCTCGGCCAGCGGGTGGGTCTGGGGCTGCGCCCACCCCTGCGCCAGCTTGTGCCGCCGAGCCTGCCAGGGTCGGAGCCCGAGGCCTGGCCCGCCTACGATCCAGGCCGGGCGCGGGCCCTGTTCCGCAAGGCCGGCTACTGCGGCGTTCGCAAGCTCAGCCTGCCCTTCACCTTCCGTTCGGACATCCCCAGCGACCGCCTGTTCGCCCTCACCTGGCAGGCTCAGCTGCGGCGGGATCTCAGCGACTGCGTGCAGCTGGAGCTCACCGGCATGGAATCCACCACCGCCTACGACCAGCTTGCCAAGGGGTCGCTGGTGATGCTCCTCTACGACTGGATCGGCGACTACCCGGATCCCGACAATTTCCTCAGCCCGCTGCTGGGCTGCGAACAATCCCGCGCCAACCGCTGCCTCAAGGGCAACAGTGCCCTGAGCGGCAGCTTCTGGACGGAACCCGGGCTCCAGCAGGCCCTGATCCGAAGCACCGAGCTGGAGGGTCAGCCGCGCGTGGCGCTGCTCCAGACGATCCAGCGCCGGGTCGCCGCCGCCAGCCCCTATCTGCCCGTCTGGCTGATGGCCCCGGTGGCGTGGTCGGGCCCGGGAGTGAGCAGGCCCAGCTACGACGGCTCGGGACGCGTTCAGCTCGGGGATCTGCAGCAGGAGCGAAAGCCGGAGCCAGCACGCCCCAGGGAGGCGCGCCGATGAGCCGCCGCAGCGCACTGCTCCGCTACGGAGCGTCACGCCTGGCCCTGGCGCCGGTGATGCTCTGGCTGATCGCCAGCCTGGTGTTCCTGCTGCTGCGGGTCGCCCCTGGGGATCCGATCGATGCCCTGCTGGGACCGAAAGCCCCGGCCGCGGCACGGGCAGCCCTGCGCCATCAGCTTGGACTCGACCTGCCGCTGATCGAGCAATACGGCCAGTTCCTCTCACACCTGCTGCGGGGGGACCTCGGGCTGTCGCAGAACAGTCAGGAGCCGGTGGCCTCGATCATCCAGGGCAGCCTGCCCGCCAGCCTGGAGCTGGGGCTGGTGGCCTTGCTGATCGCTGCGGTGCTGGGTCTGGCGGTGGGCTTCAGCGGCATCGCCCGCCCCGAAGGGAAGCTGGATCTGGCGGGTCGGCTCTACGGCATCAGCACCTATGCCCTGCCGCCGTTCTGGGCGGCGATGGTGGTGCAGCTGGTGTTCGCCGTCTGGCTGGGCTGGCTGCCGGTGGGAGGCCGTTTCCCGGCCACCCTGGAACCGCCGGCGGGCAGCGGCTTCTACCTGCTCGACAGCCTCCTGAGCGCCAATGGCGCGCAGTTCTGGGGCGCGCTGCGCCATCTGGCGCTGCCCGCCGGCACCCTGGGGCTGCTGCTCAGCGGTGTTTTCGCCAATGCGCTGCGGCTGAACCTGCGCCGCGCCCTCGACTCCGACTACGTGGAGGCGGCCCGCAGCCGCGGCCTGAGCGAGCGGCGGGTGGTGCTGCGCCACGCCCTGCCCAACGCCCTGCTGCCGGTGCTCACCATCACCGGCATCACCGTGGCCTCGCTGATCGGCGGCGCCCTGCTGATCGAGGTCACCTACAGCTGGCCAGGCATCGCCTTCCGCCTCCAGGAGGCGATCAGCCAGCGCGACTACCCGCTGGTGCAGGGGATCGTGGTGGTGGTGGCGGCCCTGGTGGTGGCGGTGAGCGTGCTGGTGGATCTGCTGGTGGCCCTGCTCGACCCACGCATCCGCTTCTGACGGTCAGTTGACCGGCGGCTGCGGAAGCTCCGCCCGCCAGCGACGGGCTGCGGAGCGATCGAGCACATAGGCCCTCACCCCCCCCAGCCGGCGCCGCTGTGGCGGCACACCGCCCAGCCGTGGCTGGTTGACCCTCTGCAGGAAATCGCTGCTCAGGCTGAGGATCAGGGCCTGCATGCGGCCGGGATCCACCCCCACCAGCTCCTCCCCCAGCTGGAACACCGCCTGGTTGCCGGGACGGATGCGCACCGGTGAGAAGTGGCTGCCACCTTCGAGCAGCACCAGACGACTGTGGGGATGCGCCGCCGGCAGGAACAGGCGCAGCTGCTCGTTCAGAGGAGGGGTGACCAGGTCGAGACTGCCCCCCAGCAGCAGCACCGGCATGCGCAGCTGCTGCACTCCCCGCTGGGGCCACAGCAGGCTGCCGAACCCATTGAGGCTCACCACGGCAGCCACGGGCTGGGCCAGCGGCTCAGGCGGCGGCAGGGGCACATGGGGCAGCTGGCACTGCAGCAGCTGGGAAAGATTGGTGAGCGGCAGACCGTCGAGGGCGCGGTCGCAACGCCGCGCCAGGCCAGGCTCCGGCCGCAGCCCAGCCGCCAGCAGGCTGGTGAGGCCGCCGAGCGAATGGCCCACCAGCACAACGGATGAGCCGATCCTGGGCAGGGGGCCCTGGGCCACCGCCGCCACCACCGCCTGCAGATCCCGCAGCCGATCGCTGACGGATTCCGCCGCTGGCGGCGGACGGCGCCCCTCCAGCCAGGCGCGCATCGCCAGCTCATCGCTGCCGGGGTGCTCCAGCAGCAGCACAGGCCAACCCCGTTCCCGCAGGGCGGAAGCCAGCCACTCCAGCTGGGAGGAACTGCCACCCAGGCCAGGGGAGAGCAGCAACCAGGGGGCTCCCGGCCGGGGCAGGCTGGGCTGCCAGAGCTGCAGCTGCAACGGCTCCCTGCGATGGGGCACGGTCAACTGCAGCCGTTGCGGCGGGCTGCTCTCCGGAGCCAGTCCGCCTCCCTTGCCGCGGGCCAGCACCACACCGTCGGTGAGCGGCAGCAGCGGCGTGCCCTCGGGCAGCTGCAGCCGCCGCAGAGCCTGCAGCGACTGCCGCTGCAGCTCCAGTTGGCTCTGCCACCGTGCGGCCAGCTCCAACACCCCATCGAGGTTGACGGTGAGGCGGCGGCTGGGCAGAGCCCGCAGCAGCTCCAGGGTGGTGACCTCCTCCTGACGGAGCAACAGGTCGCTGAGGGTGGCGTACAGCAGCGGACCAGCGTTGCCCTTCTCGGTGCTGAACAGGCCGCCCATCGAGGCCAGCAGTCTCTGGCCAACCCAGCTCTGGAGCAGTTGCTGGGCCATGGAGCGATCGCGCACCAAAGGAGCCCGCAACAGCCTCAGCAGACCTTCGCGGTGATGGGGGGCCAGCAGATCAAGCCAGGCCCCCAGATCCCCCCGAGGCCTGGAGGGGTCTTTGCTCCAGGCCTGCAGCTCCTCCAGATCCAGCGGCAGCTGCAGGCCATCGAGCTGGATCTCCAGCAGCTCGGCCGCCCGGACCGGCGGCAACGGCAGGCCGCCCAGAAGCAGCAGGCCGGCCAGCAGACTGCCCAGCAGACCGCCCAGTGAGCCTTGGCGGCGACGGGCACGGATTGGCAGCACCACCGACGCAGTCAACACCACCGACGCAGTTCAAGGGCCCGAGCTGGTGGCTCCAGTTTCCCTCGCCGCTGCGGCAGCTGGCGATCATCCGTCTGGTGGCCAGCTTCGGGGCCGGCGGCATCCTCTATCTCACGCCGATGGTGTTCCATCAGGCGAACTTCACGGCCAGCTCCGTGGGGCTCGGCCTGGCGCTGGCGGCCCTGGCCGGCACGGTGGCGCGCTTCGCAAGTGGCGCCCTGCTGGATCGGGGCTTCAGCTGCGGCCTGCCGGTGCTGATGGCAGGTCTGTGCGGTGCCTGTGGCGATGCGGTTCTGCTGGGGGCCCATCACCTGCCGGGCTACATCGCCGGACAGCTGCTGATCGGCGTGGCCGGGGGCCTGTACTGGCCCGCGGTGGAGCTGGCGGTGCCGCTCTGCGCCCCACCCGTTGCCTCCGCCCGCGGCTACGCGCTGGTGCGCAGCACCGATGCGGCCGGAGTGGCGGCAGGAACCCTGACAGGAGCCGCTCTGGCCGGCCTCGGCCGGCTGCGCGGCATCTATTTGGTGGACATGGCCGCCGTGGCGGTTCTGGTGCTGCTGCTGCTGCGGCAGCCCCTGCCGGGGCCAAGCCGCAGCAGCGGCCATGGGGAACGGGGCCTGGCGCTGGAGTTCTGGCTGCCGCCACTGCTGCCGCTGCTCAGCCTGTCGCTGGTGGCGACGGCGATCCCGGCGCTCCTGCAGAGCGCGCTGCCTCTGGATCTGGTCCGGGGCGGCCTGGCAAGAACCGCCCAGCCGGAGCACATGAGCGCCCTGCTGATCGGCGTCCAGCTGGGCTTGCTGCTGCTGCTCCAGTGGCCGGTGGGGAAGACGCTGGCGCAACGCCCCGTGGCAGTCGGTCTGGGACTGAGCCTGGCCTGCTTCACCCTGGGGGCTGGCCTGCTGGCCCTGTCCGCTCTGTCCCGGAGCGGCGTGTGGGTGGTGCTGCTGGCCCTCGTGCCGCTCGCCCTGGGGGAAGCGGCGTTCCTGCCCACGGCCACCGAAGCGGTGGTGGAGCTCAGCCCACCGCGGCATGCAGGGCTGGCCATGGCCCTCTTCTCGCAGTGCTTTGCGCTCAGCGCCTTTGCCTCACCGTTGCTGGCGGGGCTGCTGCTGGATGCCCAGGGCCATGGGGTGGTGCTGTGGACTCTGGTGGCCCTGATCTGCGCCAGCAGCCTCTGCCTGGTGCAACCGATTCACCGGCGGGCAAGACCCAGGCGCTGATCCGGACCTGATCAGGGCCTGAGCTCAGGCCCTGAGCTCAGGCCGAGGCGCGCTGCTCTGGGGAGGGCTCGGTGCCACCGCCCTCGCTCAGCCGGGGCACCCAGGCCTCATGGGGCAGGGGCTCGGTGCCGTACTCCCAGTCGTCGTAGTCGGGATCGTTGCGAATCTGCTGATGCAGCTGCTTCTGGGCATCGAAGTCGTGGACGTGCTGGGCGTCGCCTGCCGGGGTGGCGGACTGTTCGGAGGTCATGTCCATCGGTCGCTCTGGGCCCATTGTGATGGGTTGGCACCGACCCATCGGTTGTCGCAGCGGCCTGCAGACGGTGCACCCACCGTCGCCGTTGCACCGTTTCTAGACGTTGAACAGGAACTCCATCACATCGCCCTCCTCCACCACGTACTCCTTGCCTTCAGCACGCAGCCAGCCTTTGGTGCGGGCCTCGGCCAGGGAGCCGGCCTCGATCAACTGGCGGTAGCCGATGGTCTGGGCGCGGATGAAACCGCGCTCGAAGTCGGTGTGAATGACACCGGCCGCCTGGGGGGCAGTCATGCCGGCCTTGATCGTCCAGGCACGGGTCTCCTTCTCACCGGTGGTGAAGTAGGTGCGCAAGCCCAGAAGCGCGTAGGTGGCGCGGATCAGGCTCTGCAGACCGCCCTCCTCCACCCCCAGGCCGGCGAGAAACTCGGCACGGTCCTCCTCCGGCAGCTCGATCAGCTCCGCCTCCACCTGCGCCGAGATGCGCACGGTGCCGGCACCCTCCGTCTGCGCCAGAACCGCCACCTCCTCGCAGTAGGCATTGCCTGACGCCAGGTCGTCCTCACTCACATTGGTGGCATAGATGATCGGCTTGGCGGTGAGCAGCCCGAGCGGCTTCACCATCGCGGCCTCCTCGTCGCTGAGGCTCACGCTGCGGGCCGCACCACCCTGCTCGAGCACCGCCTGAATGCGCTCAAGGGCCGCATCTTCGCTCTGGGCCTCCTTGCTGGTGCGCACCTGCTTCTTGAGGCGCTCGCGGCGCTTCTCCACCTGCGAGAGATCCGCCAGGCCCAGCTCCAGGTTGATCACCTCGGCATCGCGTGCCGGTCCCACCGATCCCGACACGTGAATCACATCGTCGTTCTCGAAGCAGCGCACCACGTGAACGATGGCGTCCACTTCGCGGATGTTGGCCAGGAACTTGTTGCCCAGACCCTCCCCCTGACTGGCCCCCTTCACCAGACCGGCGATGTCCACGAACTCCACACGGGTGGGGATGATCTCCTTGCTGCGGCTGAGATCCGAGAGCTGCTGCAGGCGCGGATCCGGCACGGAAACAATCCCGGAATTGGGCTCGATCGTGCAGAACGGATAGTTGGCCGCCTCGGCCTGGGCGTTGGCCACAAGGGCATTGAACAGGGTCGATTTGCCCACGTTGGGCAGACCCACGATTCCGGCTTTGAGCATCACAGAAATCTACGGGCCGCCGGGGCGGGCGCCCGGCCAGGAGCCACAGCAGACGGTGATCCGGCCCACGCCAACCCACAGCCGCCAATGCGACCAGCGAGACTGGAACCAGCGTCGCTGCATTGCCATCAGCACCGTCATGCTCCAACCCGCCCCCCAGCGCCAGGGCCCCAGGCCAGCGGCTGGCGACGCGGCCGGTGCAGGGATCGCCATCCCCGCCGGTCGCCGCCGCCCCTGGCTGCGGCGACGCCGCCTCTGGGCAGGCCTGCTGGCGGGCGCCCTGCTGATCGGCGGTGGCAGCGCCGTTCTCAACCAGCGCCGCAGTGCCAGCCAGCAGCGCAACCTTGCCACTTACACCGTTCTGGCCCGGGAGGGCTCCCTGCCCGGGGTGATCACCGCCAGCGGCGAGCTGGGGGCGTTCCGCAAGGTGAACGTGAGCCCCAAGCGACAGGGAGTTCTCGAGAAGCTGTTCGTGGAGGAGGGCGACCGCGTCAGCACCGGCCAGCCAATCGCCCGGATGGACAGCGGCGACCTGAGCGACCGCTTGCAGGAGCTGCAGGCCCAGCTGGATTCCGCCCAGGCCCAGCTGGCCCGTAGCCGCAGCGAACTGGAGCGCAATCAGGGGCTCTACCGCCAAAGGGCGATCAGCCAGAACGACTACAACCGCATCCGCGCCGCCTATCTGGTGGACCGGGCGGCCGCTCAGGCGGCCCAGCAACGGCTGGAGCAGCGCCGGATCGAGAGCGGCGAGCTCACGGTGCGCGCCCCCTTCGGCGGGGTGATCACGGCCCGCTTCGCCGATCCGGGCGCCTATGTGACCCCCACCACCTCCGCCAGCGCAACCGCCGGCGCCAGCAGCTCCTCGATCGTGGAGCTCGCCCAAGGCCTTGAGGCCATCGCCAAGGTTCCCGAGAGTGATATCGGCCGCCTCCGGGTCGGCCAGAGCGCCAGCGTGCGAGTGGATGCCTTCCCCGATCGTCGCTTCGCAGCCCGGGTCCGCCAGATCGCACCGCGGGCCGAGAAGCTCAACAACGTCACCTCCTTCGAGGTAAAGCTGGAGCTGCTGCAGCCGCCACCGGAACTGCGCATCGGCATGACCGCCGACATCGACTTCAACACCGGCGCCCTGGCCTCCCGCACCCTGGTTCCCACTGTCGCGGTGGTAACCGAGGACGGCCGCCCGGGCGTTCTGCTGGTGGGCAAGGACAACCAGCCCACCTTCCACCCCGTGAGCCTGGGATCCAGCAGCGGGCGCGACACCCAGATCCTCGAGGGCGTTCGCCCGGGTGAACGCCTGTTCATCGACCTCCCACCCTGGGCCAAGAAGAAGCGCGGCGGGGACTGACGGTCTCCCGCAGGCGCGGCCTCAGCCGTTGCCCGAACAGCTCGAAAAGGCGCTCAGGCCGCCAGGAAGCGGCGGCTCGCCTCCACAATCCGCGCACTGGCCTGGCCGTCGCCGAAGGGATTGTGGGCGCGGGCCATGGCGTCATACGCCTCTGGGTTCTCCAGCAGCAGGGCAGATTCCCTCAGGATGTCGGCACTGTCGGTGCCGATCAGCCGGGCGGTGCCGGCATCAACTGCCTCGGGACGCTCGGTGGTGCGCCGCAGCACCAGCACCGGCTTGCCCAGGGCCGGCGCCTCCTCCTGCAGGCCACCGGAATCGGTGAGGATCAGCGTGGACGCCTTCATAGCAGCAACCAACCGGTCGTAGTCGAGCGGTTCGGTCAGGAACGCCCGCGGGTGGTTGCCCAGCAGGGCCTGCAGCGGCTCGCGCACCGTCGGGTTGCGGTGCAGCGGCAACAGCAGAGCCGTGTCAGGGAAGCGTTCCAGCAGATCGAGGAAGCCGCGGCCGATGTCCTGCAGGCGATCCCCCCAGTTCTCACGCCGATGCACGGTGGCCAGGATCAGGCGATGGCTCGCCAGATCAAGACCCGGCAGCGCGAACGGCGCCGCCTTCTGGGCCATCAGCAGCAGCGCATCGATCACCGTGTTGCCGGTGACCAGCACCTCCCCCATCACCCCCGAGGCGCGGCAGTTGGCACCGGAACGCTCGGTGGGGGCGAAGTGCAGCAAAGCCAGCTGCGAGATCAGACGGCGGTTGGCCTCCTCCGGGAAAGGGTCAAACAGGTCGTCGGTGCGCAGGCCGGCCTCCACGTGGCCAACGGGAATCTGCTCGTAGAAGGCGGCCAGGGCGGAGGCGAAGGCGGTGGTGGTGTCTCCCTGAACCAGCACCAGATCAGGGGGATGCTCGGCGAACTCCTCCTTCAGCCCCTGCAGCGCTGCGCAGGTGACGTGGGTGAGGGTCTGCCGTGGGGTCATCAGAGCCAGATCACGATCCGCCCTCAGACCGAAGAGATCCATCACCTGGGCGACCATCTCGCGGTGTTGACCGGTGAGCACCACCCGGGTGTGGAAGCCCTCCGCCTGCTGGAAGGCCTGGATCACCGGCGCCAGCTTGATGGCCTCGGGACGCGTGCCGAGCACGATCGTGACGTGGTGGGATCTGCTCACGCGTTCGGGGGCTGCTCAGTGCGGCCGGACTTGAGCGTTGATCCTAGGCAGGGTGGCAGAAAGGCCCTGACAAGCCGGGCTTTTCCGGCGAAGCTCGGACAACGCTGAATCTGCTGCGAACGTGAGCCCCGATTCGCCCTTCCCCACGAGCCTGTTCCCGCCGATGCCGGGCGCACCTGCCGCAGCACCGGTGGCCGATGCCGCGCCACCGATGACACCGAACCCGTTGTCGACGGCAGCAACGGCGGTGGCCGCAGCCATGACGGCCTCCCCCAAGCCACACGATGGCGCCCTCAACGGCCCCCAGCCCAGCAGCCTCGAGGCGATCGTCAAGATCGCCCACAGCAACAACTTCTCGGACGTGCACCTCGGGGTCGGGGAGGAGCCCCGCTACCGCGCCCGGGGCGAGATGCTGCGCACCGGCTGGCCGGTCACCGACCATGCCACCTTCCAGGGCTGGATGCGGGAGATGCTCAAGCCCGCCCAGGTTTACGCCTTCATTCAGGACAAGGAATTCGACGGCTCATTTGCCTTCCCGTTCGTGCGGGTTCGCATCAACCTGCTCGAATCGGTGCGCGGTGAAGCGATGGTGCTTCGCCTGATTCCCCAGAAGATCCTCACGCTGGAAGATCTGAACCTGCCGCAGGTGCTACCGCAGCTCTGCGCCCGGCCGAAGGGGCTGATCCTCGTGACCGGCCCGACCGGCTCGGGCAAGACCACCACCCTGGCGGCGATGATCGACTGGATCAATTCGCACATGAAGCGCCACATCCTCACGATCGAGGACCCGGTGGAGTTCGTGCACGAAAGCCGTGAATCTCTGATCCGTCACCGCGAGGTGGGCCAGCACACCAAGGTGTTCCACAACGCCCTGCGCGCCTCCCTGCGGGAAGATCCCGATGTGATCCTCATCGGTGAGATCCGCGACCGCGAAACCCTGGCCACGGCGCTGGAGGCCTCGCAGACCGGCCACCTGGTGTTCGGCACCCTGCACACCAACTCCGCCATCAAAACGGTGGAAAGGGTTCTGGGCATGTTCCCGCCCACGGAGCAGGATTCCGTGCGTCGGTCTATGTCCGAAGCCCTGCTGGCGGTGATCGCCCAGGGCCTGATCAAGACCACCGATGGCAAGCGCACCGGCTATCACGACATCCTGATCAACACCGAAGCCTGCAAGGACTACATCCAACGGGCCGAACTCGATGAGATCGAGGAGATCATGCGGCGCAGCAGCTTCGATGGCATGCAGACCTCCAATCAGGCCCTGCAGGCGCTGGTGCAGGAGGGCCGAGTGGAGCCCGAGGACGCTCTGGCTCAGAGCCTCAAGCCGAACGAACTGGCCATGGCCCTGCGCGGCAAGGTCTGATGCCTTAAACGTGGCCGCTCAGCCGTGCGATCAACAGCACCGTCAGGCCAACGGAAAGGCCAACCATCGCCATGCGGCCATTCCAGATCTCAGCCTGGGGCGTGAAGCCGCGTTTCCACTGGTTCAGCTCTTCCGGACCGGCCTCGAGCACGGTCGAGTCGGGCGCTTCGACGGCAACAGAATCTAGGGCGTCATCGGAGCTGGGGTGAGCGGTGGCCATCGCAACTGCCGCTGAGTCTGACTACATTAGGCAATTCAGAAGGGTGGTTGCTGCGCGTAGAGAACAGCTGCCTCCTCCAGCGCAAGGCGTGGCGTTACCGCAAGCCCGGTGCTGCTGACACCACCGGCCTGCAGCCGCTGCTCCGCCGCCACACCGATCATGGCGGCGTTGTCAGTGCAGAAGGCCAGCGGCGCCGCCCGCCACTGCAGCCCCTGCTGACGGCAGACCCGTTCCAGGCAGCTGCGCAGACGCCGGTTGGCCGCCACACCCCCCACCAGCACAATCGTCGCCAGCCCCTGATCGCGGGCGCAACGGCAGGTGCGCTCCACCAGCACCTCCGCCACCACCTGCTCAAAGCTGGCGGCCACATCCGCCAGTGGGAACGAGGCTCCGCCAGCGGCCTCGTCGTTGCGCAGCTGCTGTACCAGGCGAAGCACCGCGGTCTTCAGACCGCTGAAGCTGAAGTCGTAGGGATGGAAGCCCCCCTGCGGCAACGACACCCGGCCCTTGGGCAGGCGAAAGCGCGCCGGGTCGCCGTCTGCCGCCGCAGCCTCGATCGCCGGCCCACCGGGGTAACCCAGCTCCAGCAGGCGGGCCACCTTGTCGAAGGCTTCGCCGGCCGCGTCGTCGCGACTACGGGCCAGGCGCGTGTAGCGGCCGGGGCCATCGACGCGGATCATCTCGGTGTGGCCGCCGCTCACCAGCAACACGAGGTAAGGCCCCGGCGGCAGGGGGGCACCCAGCTGCACGGAGCAGAGGTGCCCCTCGAGGTGGTGAACCCCGAGGAAGGGCTTGCCATGCAGCCGCGCCAAGGTGCGGCCGGCGACCGAACCCACCAGCAGCGCCCCCACCAGCCCCGGGGCCACAGTGGCGGCGATGGCATCCAGATCGGCCAGGGCAACACCGCTGTCGGCCAGCACCCGCTCGATCAATCCCGGCAGGGCCTCCACATGCCGCCGCGAGGCGATCTCCGGCACCACCCCTCCCCAGCGGGCGTGCTCCTCAACCTGTGAGGCCACGGCACTCGCCAGCACCCGCTGATCCCGGACCACCGCTGCCGCCGACTCGTCACAACTTGTTTCGAGGGCCAGCAGTGTCGGCATCAGCTCTGAAGGGCTCCCCTACTGTCCGCAAGTGACATCCTGCCGTGCAGCGGCTGCTCTGTGCAGCTGGGTAGCGGCAAAGTACAACCCAGCACGCCATCCAGCTCAGGACCCGATGCGCCGCCTTTTCGCCGTTCTGATTTCCGCCCTGCTGCTCTTCGGCTTCGCCCCTGTGGCCAAGGCCGACGTGGCTGGCCTGACCCCCTGCTCCGAGAGCGCCCGCTTCCAGCAGCGCGCCTCCGCTGCCGCCACGCCGCAGGCCAAGGCGCGCTTCGAGATGTACAGCCAGGCCGTGTGCGGCACTGATGGGCTGCCCCACCTGATCGTGGATGGCCGCCTCAGCCACGCCGGCGACTTCATCATTCCGGGCATCGCCTTCCTCTACATCGCCGGCTGCATCGGCTGGGCCGGCCGCAGCTACCTGATCGCCATCCGCGGCGCCAAGGACGCGACCATGAAGGAGATCCAGATCGATCTGCCGCTCGCCTTCAAGAGCACCCTGGGCGCCGCCACCTGGCCGATCGCTGCCTTCGCCGAACTCAGCGGCGGCAAGCTCACTGAGGCCGACAGCAAGGTAACCGTCTCGCCCCGCTGATCACCGTCGTCCCAGTCTTCACCACCCAGGTTCCCTCCGATGCAGAAATTTCTCACGACCGCTCCGGTCTTCGCCGCGATCTGGTTCACCATCACCGCCGGCATCCTGATCGAATTCAACCGCTTCTATCCCGATCTGCTCTTCCACCCGATGTGAGCCGAGCAGCTCCTTGTTCCTTCGGCCCCTCCGGGGCCTTTTTTTGTGGCTCAGGCCAGCCCCATCAACTGCTCCAGCTGTGTGAGCGCCACCTGCAGATCGGCGTTGACCAGAACCGCATCAAACTCTGATTCAGCCGCCAGCTCAACACGGGCACGCGCAAGCCGGCGGCTGATGGCCTCTTCGCTGTCGGTGCCACGGCCGCGGATGCGGCGCTCCAGCTCCTCGAACGAAGGGGGCTTCAGGAAGATCTGAAAGCCGCTGGGAAAGCTGCGGCGCACCTGGCGGGCCCCCTCCAGCTCGATCTCCAGCAGCACCGGGCGACCGGCCGCCAACTGCTGCTCCACGGGCTGACGGGGGGTGCCATAGCCATTGCCGGCGAACTCAGCCCACTCCAGTAGTCCTCCGGCGGCCACATCAGCGTCGAACTGGGACCGGCTGCGGAAGAAGTAGTGCTGGCCATCCAGCTCACCGCTGCGGGGAGCGCGGGTGGTGGCCGAGATCGAGAGCCAGATCTGCGGATGCCGCTGCAGCAGGGCCGCCACGAGGGTGCCCTTGCCGACACCACTCGGACCGGTGATCAGGAACAGCCTGCCGGCGGAGGAGCCCTCCACTGCCATCACGAGAGCGAGCACGGCCCTGCAGAGTAGGAGCGCCGCCGCAGCCCATCCCGCCGCCATGGCTCCGCTGCCCCTCCAGGCGATGGACTTCACCAGCCTGAAGGCGGTGCTCTGGGAGCTGCGGCAGCAGCTGCTGCCCAGCCGCTTCGAGAAGGCACGCCAGGCCGATGCCCACACCCTGCAGCTGGGATTCCGCAGCCTGGATGGCCGCACCTGGCTTGAGCTGAGCTGGCTGGCTGAGGCGCCGCGGCTGCTGGCGATCGAGCCACCCCCCCGCGGTGGTGAGGGCAGCACCCTGGCCCAGCAGCTGCAGCACGGCCTCAGCGGCCTGGCCCTGGTGGGGTTGGCGCAGCCGGGCTGGGAGCGGGTGGTGGAACTGCAGTTCGCCCAACGCCCCGGTGAGGCGATTCAGCGCAGCCTGGTGGTGGAGCTGATGGGGCGCCGCAGCAATCTGTTCCTGCTCGATGCAGACCGCCGTGTAGTGGCGGCCGCCCGCCAGGTGCGCGATCAGCAGTCGCGCCTGCGGCCGATCGGCACCGGCGATCGCTACAGCCCACCGCCGCCGCTGGCAGGCAGCCCACCCTCCCGCGACGAACCCTTCGCCCACTGGCGCCGCCAGCTCAGCCTGCTGCCTCTCCCGCTGGGCCGTGCCCTGGCCAGCGCCTATCAGGGCATCAGCCCGGCCCTGGCGCTGCAGCTGGCGGGGCAGGAACGCCATGCCGCCGAGGCGCTGCTGGCCACACCGGTGCACGCGCTGAACGAGGCCGCCTGGCAGCAGCTCTGGCAGCGCTGGCAGGCCTGGCTGACGGCCCTCAGCGATGAACAGTTCCGCTTCCGCAGCGGCGGCGCCAGCGTTTACAGCTGCTGGGATCCCGAGGCGGCAGCCCCCGCCGCCCCCCTGGTGATCAACCGCGCCCTGGCGGCCCATCACGGGGCGGTGCTGCTGGCGCGCAGCCTGCAGCGGCGCTGCAGCAACCTGGAGCAGCGGCTGCGCCAGGCCCTGGAGCGAGAACACGGCCAGCGGCTGGAGCAGCAGCAGCGGCTCGATCAGGTGGAGAGCAGCGACCAGCTGCAGCAACAGGCCGATGCCCTGCTCTGTCTGCCCAATCCCAGCCGCGAGCAGGTGGCCGAGGCCCAGGCCCTGTACCAGAGGGCCCGCAAGTTGCGCCGTTCCGTGCAGGCGATCACGCCGCGCCTGTCCCTGCACGACAGCCGCATCGAGCAGCTGGAGGCCAGCCTCACCTATCTGGAGCAGTGGGGCGAGAGCTCAGCCTCCGAACGGGAGCGGCTCCTGCAGCTGCAGGCTCTGGAGCAGGAGAGCGAGGCCCTGCTGACGGCGCAACGGCAACGACGCCGCGGCAGCGAGGGATCAGTCTCCAGCGATGCACCTGTCCCCCTGGAGATCACCAGCCCCGATGGCCTGCGGCTGCAGGTGGGACGCAACCATCGCCAGAACGAGTGGATCAGCCTGCGTCAGGCCCGCCGCGGCGACCTGTGGTTCCACGCCCAGGAATGCCCGGGCAGCCATGTGGTGCTGAAAAGCTCCGAAGGCAGCGCCAGCGACCGCGACCTGCAGGCCGCCGCCGACCTGGCGGCCCACTTCAGCCGGGCCCGCGGCAACGGCCGCGTGCCGGTGCTGATGGTGCCCAGCGAAACCCTGCAGCGCATCCCCGGGGCCGGCCCGGGCACGGTGCGTCACCGCGGCGGCGAGGTGCTCTGGGCGGAACCGTCCCGCGCCCAGCACCTGTTGACACCCCCGGTGCATAGCCTCGGGCAGGACTCACAGCCATGAGCGAGCACGACACCCCGCCGACGGCGGAACCCGCCCTGACACCGCCCCCGCCGATCCGGGTGCCTCGCACCGCCACCGAGAGCCCAAGCGAATCCTCAGGCACCGAATCCTCAGGCACCGAATTTCCGGGCGAGGTGGAGATGACCCTGGTGGGCCATCTCGAGGAACTGCGGGCCCGCATCCTGCGCAGCCTGCTGGCGGTGGTGATCGGTGCGGCCGGCTGCCTGCTGCTGGTGAAGCCCCTGGTGCGGCTCCTGGAGGTGCCCGCCCACGGCATCCGCTTTCTGCAGCTGGCGCCGGGGGAGTTCCTGTTCGTGTCGCTCAAGGTGGCGGGCTACGCCGGGCTCAGCCTGGCCCTGCCCTATGTGCTCTACGAAGGCCTGGCCTTCGTGCTGCCGGGCCTGACGCGGCGCGAGCGGGGGCTGGTGGCTCCAGCGGTGGCCGGCTCGGCGGTGCTGTTCCTGGCTGGATTGGCCTTCGCCTGGTGGGCGCTGGTGCCGGCAGCCCTGAATTTTCTGGTGAGCTACGGAGCTGACGTGGTCGAGCCGCTCTGGTCGATCGAGCGGTATCTGGATTTCGTGCTGCTTCTGATGGTGGCCACTGCCCTGGCCTTCCAGCTACCGGTGCTTCAACTGCTGCTTGCGGCGCTGGGCCTGGTGCAGGCCAGGACAATGCTCAGCGCCTGGCGATTCGTTGTGGTGGCGGCAGCCCTGGCAGGGGCGGTGCTCACCCCCTCCACCGACCCGATCACGATGCTGCTGCTCACCGGCGCGATCACGGCTCTGTATCTGGTGGGCGTCGGCCTGGCGACCCTGGCTGGACGGCCGGCAGCCGGGAGCTGAGTGGCCAGGAGCTCAGCAGCTCAGAGCAGGAACTCACTGGCGCGCCCGGCGGGCAGCTCCAGCGGCAGGCTCATGGCGCGGCCGAGACGGGGCTTGTCGGGGGTGGTGCTGAGCCAGCGGCGCACCTGCTCCGCTACACCAAGCCCATTGAGCGTCGCCACCAGCGCCTCGAGCCTGCTCGCATAGGTGGCCGCATCGAGCGGGAACGACTGCTGCTCGAGGTGGCCCCACATCACCTGCAGATACAGCCGTCCGCGCCGGCTGATCAGCTGAAGGTCGTAAGAGGCCTGCCAGCGCTGTCGCAGGATCCGCAGCACCTCGTCTGGGGCCAGGGGAGCGTCGGGCGGCTCAGTCACAGGCGAAGCCGATCGGGCGAACGCGCAACAGCATGTTGCAGCCTGCCCGCCCGGGGCTGACATCGCCGACAGGCGTGGCAGGGGCAAGGTTCATAATGGGCGCCACGTTGCTGTGGCCACAACGCCGCCCCGTATGACCCAGATTCCAGCGAGCGCCAGCGGTGATGTGCCCGGAATGGGTCGTCGGCAGTTCATGAACCTGCTGACCTTCGGCTCCGTCACCGGTGTGGCCCTGGGGGCCCTCTACCCGGTGGTGAACTACTTCATCCCACCTCGGGCCGCCGGCGGCGGTGGCGGCACCACCGCCAAGGACGAACTGGGCAATGCCGTCACCGCCAGCGGCTGGCTGTCGACCCACAAGGAGGGTGACCGCAGCCTGGTGCAGGGCCTCAAGGGCGATCCCACCTACCTGATCGTTGAGGGCAGCGACGCCATCGGCAGCTACGGCATCAACGCCATCTGCACCCACCTGGGCTGCGTGGTGCCCTGGAACGAAGGCGCCAACAAGTTCATGTGCCCTTGCCACGGCTCCCAGTACGACGCCACGGGCAAGGTGGTGCGCGGCCCAGCACCTCTCTCCCTGGCCCTGGCCCACGTCTCGGTGGATAGCGACAACGTGTTCCTCAGCCAGTGGACCGAAACCGATTTCCGCACCGGCGAGAAGCCCTGGTGGGGCTGATCTCCTTCCCGACCGCTCCCCTCCACTCGCCCCAACGCCCCATGCGTCGCCCCTTCTCCCTGCTGCTGAGCTCGCTGCTGGCCCTCGGCGCCCTGCTGTTCGCTCCCCAAGCCAGCTGGGCCTATCCCTTCTGGGCCCAGCAGAACTACGACTACCCGCGCGAAGCCACCGGCAAGCTGGCCTGCGCCAACTGCCACCTGGCCAAGAAAGCCACCCACGTGGAAGTGCCCCAGGCCGTCTTCCCGGACGAGGTGTTCAAGGTTGAGGTGGAGATCCCGTACGACACCAACGTGAAGCAGGTGGCCGGCGACGGCAGCCCCACCGGCCTGAACGTTGGCGCGATCGTGATGCTTCCCGATGGCTTCAAGCTGGCCCCGTCCGATCGCGTCAGCGACGAGCTCAAGGAGGAAACCGCTGGCGTCTACGTCACCACCTGGAACGACGACAACCCGAACATCCTGCTGGTGGGGCCCCTTCCCGGTGATGACCACCAGAAGATCGTCTTCCCGATCCTCTCCCCCGATCCGGCCAGCGACAGCAGCATCCACTTCGGCAAGTATCAGCTGCACGTGGGCGGCAACCGCGGCCGCGGCCAGGTTTATCCAACCGGCGAGAAGAGCAACAACGGTGTCTTCAACGCCTCCGTGGCAGGCACGGTGGATGCGATCAACCCGGGCGACAACGGTGCTTCGGTGGTGGTGATCAAGACCGCTGATGGCAGCAGCGTCAACGAGACCATCCCGGCCGGACCCACCGTCACGGCTCAGGTCGGTGATGCCGTTGCGGCCGGCTCCGCCCTGACCAACGACCCGAATGTGGGTGGCTTCGGTCAGCTCGATGCTGAGGTGGTTCTGCAGAACCCTGTGCGCATCTACGGATTGCTCGCCTTCTTCGCCGCCGTTGCGCTGGCACAGATCATGCTGGTGCTGAAGAAGAAGCAGTTCGAGAAAGTTCAGGCAGCCGAAGGCATCTGATGCCACTCGCGATGTTCACCTCACCCGGGCCCTTGCTGTTTCAGCTGGGGCCTTTTTCTCTGCGCTGGTATGGCCTGCTGATCGCCATTGCCGTGCTGCTGGGCCTGCTGCTGGCGACACGTCTGGGTCGACAGCGGGGTATCGAACCGGCCCTGATCGCCGACCTGCTGCCGATCCTGGTGTTGGCAGCCGTGTTCGGTGCACGGCTTTATTACGTGATCTTTGAATGGCGTCAGTACCAGCTCAACTGGCTGGATGCCCTGGCAGTGTGGCGAGGCGGCATCGCCATCCACGGCGCCCTGATCGGCGGCACGATCGCGGTGATTCTCTACTGCCGGTGGCGCCGCATCGCCTTCTGGAATCTGCTCGATGTGCTGGTGCCATCGGTGGCCATGGGCCAGGCGATCGGCCGCTGGGGCAACTTCTTCAACTCCGAGGCGTTCGGACTGCCCACCGACCTGCCCTGGAAGCTGACCATCCCCTTCGCCAACAGGCCGGTGGAGTTCCTCGACCAGACCACCTTTCATCCCACCTTCCTTTACGAATCCCTGTGGAATCTGGGCGTGGTGGCCCTGCTGCTGCTGTTCCGGCGTGCCAGCCAGGGGAACCTCCAGCTGCCGGCGGGTGCCCTGAGCTGCGTGTATCTGCTGAGCTACAGCACCGGCCGGCTCTGGATCGAGGGCCTGCGCATCGATCCGCTCTGCCTGGCGGGTACGCCACCCTTCTGCGAGGGCGGCCTGCGGATGGCCCAGCTGGTGAGCCTGGTGCTGATCGGAGTCGGCGGCCTCGGGCTGTACTGGCTCTACGGACGCCGTCGCCCCCTGCCTGACCCGAGCGGAGTTCAAGCGTGAATACGGGCAAGGTCTGGATCGTCGGCGCCGGCCCCGGGGCTATCGATCTGCTCACCGTTCGGGCTCTACGCACGATCGAGCAGGCGGAGGTTCTGATCTGGACGGACTCACTGGTCAATCCCCAGCTGGCGGCCCTGGCGCCGGCGGAATGCGAGCGCATCCGCACCAGCACCCTCACCCTCGAGGAGCTGATGGCCCTGATGCTCAAACGCGCCCTGGCTGGCAAACGGGTCGTGCGCCTGCATGACGGCGACACCTGCCTCTACAGCGCGCTGAACGAACAGCTCTGCCGTCTGCTTGATGCCGACCTGGAGGTGGAGGTTGTGCCAGGTCTGAGCGCCTACCAGGCCACGGCCGCGGCCCTCCGTGCCGAGCTCACCATCCCCGGCCTTGTGCAGACGATCGTGCTCAGTCGGGCCGGTGGTCGCACCGGCGTTCCCGATGCCGAGTCCCTCGAGCGTCTGGCCTCCCTGCAGGCGTCGCTCTGCCTGTATCTCAGTGCCCGGCATGTGGCCGAGGTGCAGGCGGAACTCCTGCAGCACTACCCCGCCGACACCCCGGTGGCCATCGGCTATCGCGTCAGCTGGCCCGACCAGTGGCTGGCTGTGGTGCCCCTCTCTGAGATCGCCCGCGTCAGCGAAGAGCGCCAACTGATCCGAACCACCCTCTATGTGGTGAGTCCAGCCCTGGCCGCCCCCGGCGAGGCACGCTCAAAGCTCTACTCCGCCAGCCACAACCATCTGTTCCGAGGGGGAGCCGGGCAGGTGATGGCTTAAAGTTCGTGGGCGCGGGCAACCGACGCAACCGGGCGATTAGCACAGCGGTAGCGCACTTCCTTCACACGGAAGGGGTCACTGGTTCGAATCCAGTATCGCCCATCTAACTTCATTCCAAGGCCTCAATCAACGACGCTCGATTGGCTCTTGGCTCATATCAGCGCTAGGCGATCGACGTCCGGGCTGGCTGCCAACGCACGCGTTGACGGCGGAGGGGCGGCGACAGAGTTGGCCGCGACCTGTTGGACTTTCAGGCTGATCCGGTCACAATGCCGCCAAGCGCGGGATTGGCTGAACAACGTGAGCGCCTCCGATGCCCCCATGGACAGCGACACGCCATCGTCATCCGATCCGAAGCAGGCAACCGTGCTGGAGAACCTCGGTTCCGCCCTCAGAGACGCGCGCCAAAGCCGCGGACTGGAGCGGGCTGCCCTCGCCAGGAAGCTGCACATGGGCGAAGAACAGTTGACGGCCATTGAGGAGGCCGATCTGGCGCGTCTGCCGGAACCTGTTTTCATCATTGCCCAGTCCCGTCGGATCGCCGCGGCCCTTGGGCTGGACATCGACCCCTTCCTGGCGCCGCTCAAGCAAGCCAGCACAGGACAATCCCTCACTGCCGGCACTGCCGGTCGATCAAGCAGCGGATCCGTGGCCTGGTCCTTGCCTGGCCCGGGCCGGCGCACGGGTGCGGCTGGCCTGGGGCACAGTCCCGACGGCCTCCACGCCGGGCGTCTGCTCGGGGGGGCGGCCTTGGTGGCCGGCCTTGTTGGAGCCGTGCTGTGGGCCTGGCCCCAGCTGCAGCGCCAGCTGACCGGCCCGCTGAATAACCGGCCGCCAGCGAGCCCGACCGCTGCCGCCACCGGTCCATCGAGAGCAACGGTGGGCAGCAAGCCCGGCGCTGAGGCTCCGGCAGGTGTGCTTGTGCTGCGCACCAGCCAGCCCAGCTGGCTTGAGGTGCACGACAGCAGCCATAAGGTGTTGTTCAAGGGCACTGTCCAGGGTGAGCGGAGCTTCCCGGTCGGCCAGGGGCTGAAGGTTCTGGCCGGCCGCCCCGATCTGGTGCTGGTGAGCCTGGGGGGATCAAGCCCGAGGCCGCTGGGGCGGATCGATCAGATCCGCTGGCAGTCCTTCCCGGAAGACACCACCACGCCACAGCCAGGCGTCAGGGCAGCAACGCCAGCGGCTCCGGCTCAAGAACCCTGAGCCGCACACCCATGGACTCCTCCACCGCCGCTTCGCAGGCCTGAAGGCTCCAACGCTCAAGGCTGAGGTCCAGATCCAGGGCCATCGGCTCCAGGCGGACCGCGCAGACGTTCTCCCGCTCCCGGCGGACCTGAATGCCAGCCACCGTGGGCTGGGGACGACGATCAAGGGCGACGGCGAGCCGCAGCAGCAGGGCCATGGACGCCACGGTGCGCCGTTGGTCGCGGCCGTCGATCAGCTGCCAGGCCTCATGGCGCTTCTTCGGCAGGGAGCGACGGTGATAGCGCGCAATCGCCGCCACCATCAGGTGCTCACTGTCGGAGTAGCCGAGCAGATCACCGTGGCGAATCAGATACCAGCTGTGTTTGTGATAAGCACCAAGGTTGATGTGCTGGCCGCAACTGTGCAGCATCGCTGCCGCCCAGAGCAGCTGGCGCCCGCTGCCGTCGTCATTGTGAAGTAGTTCCTGCGTCTGGCCATAGAGGCTGAGGGCGTAGCCGGCCACCCGTTCCGCCCGGGCCTGGTCGACCCCATAGCGCTGCACCTGATGCAGCACCGTGCGCTGACGGATGCTGCTCTGAAACGCAAAGCGATCGACAATCAGATCGTTGCGCAGCATCCAGTCGACGATTAATCCCTCGCGCAGAGCCCGCTCACTGACCACCAGCTCGCGGGCCCCGAGCATGCCCATCGCCGTCTGCAGGATCAGGGCACCGGGCACGATGATCTCAGCGCGGCGCTCGTTCAGTCCCGGAATGGCGCGGCGCTGCTCCGGCGTTAACGTCAGCAGCCGGCTCACCAGCTGATCGAGCCGCTGCCGTGACACGCGGTACCCCTGCATCCGCAGCGGAGGCCGTGGATCCTCGGCGGCGGCCATGGCTGCGATCGCCATCGCCGTTCCACTGGTGGCCACCAGCACGGGCTGCTCTCCGGCTTCCAGCCGCTGGCGCACCTTGAGCACCGCCGGCTCGAGAGCACCCTGAATGAAGGCCCGCAGGAACTCCACTCGCCGGGGAGGCAGCGGATCCTCACGGATGAGATCCCGTTGCAGGCGCACGGCCCCGACGCGGGTGCTGGTCAGAGCGCGGGCGTCACGGCCATCGGCCAGCACCAGCTCGGTGGAACCGCCGCCGATGTCGAGAATCACATGGGGCTGATCGCCGAAGGCCATGCCCGAGAGCACACCCAGATAGATCAGACGGGCCTCCTCGGGGCCGCTCACCAGATCCACCTCCAGCCCCAGCTGCTCCTGGATCGCCTGCAGGAACTCGCGGCCGTTGGGGGCCTCACGCACGGCACTTGTGGCGGCCGTCACCACATCGCCCGGTTCCACACCGTGGCTGGCCGCCAGCTCCCGACAGTGCCGCAGGGTGGTGAAGGCCCTCTCGATCGCCTCGGCGCTGAGGTCACCCGTTTCGGGATCACGCTCCCCCAACCGCGTGGTGGATTTCTCGGTGAGCAGGACCGAGAAGCTGCGCAGGGCCGGATCGACGGCCGCCACCAGCAGGTGGATCGAGTTGGTGCCGATGTCGATGCCCGCCACCGGGCGGATCGAAGCTGCACCCACTGCCGCCTTGGCGATCTCCTCTGGCGCTGCACCCGGAGTCTCTGCACCCAGGGGCGAGGCACTCGCACGCGGGGACGAGGCACGCGGGGAGGGATTGAGCGGAGCGCTCGAACCAGCGATCGACTCGGTCACGCGTCCAGGCCGGCGGAGCTGCGCCACTTTCGCATCGCTGCGGCATGACGGCCGCCTTAGGGTGCGCCCCACCCGACGACAACCCTTGGCCGCTGCCCCCACGGGCCCGACCGCACCGCTGCCGGCCTGGCTGGCGTTGCTGCGCTGGGACAAGCCCAGCGGCCGGCTGATCCTGCTCATCCCCGCCTGCTGGAGCCTGTGGCTGCTGCCCACCGCCCCACCGCAAGCCGCGCTGGTGGGCTGGATCGTGGTGGGGGGTCTGGCGGTGAGCGGCGCCGGCTGCATCGCCAACGACCTATGGGATCGGCGCATCGATCCTCTGGTGGAGCGCACGCGCAGCCGCCCCTTGGCAAGCGGCCGCATCAGCGTCGCCGGCGCCTTGGCCCTGCTGGGGCTCTGTCTGCTGGCGGCCCTGGCGGTGGTGCTGTGGGGTCTGCCGCCCAACAGCCGCGGCCTCTGCCTGGCGCTGGCGCTCGCCGCGCTGCCGCCGGTGCTGCTCTACCCCTCGGCGAAACGCTGGTTCGGCTACCCCCAAGCAGTGCTGGCCCTGTGCTGGGGTTTCGCCGTGCTGATCCCCTGGGCAGCAGCCAGCGACAACCTGGCCGGCGGCTGGCCCCTGGCCCTCGCCTGGCTGGCCACCCTGCTCTGGACCTTCGGCTTCGACACCGTCTACGCCATGGCCGATCGGCCCGATGACGCCCGTATCGGCGTGCGCAGCAGCGCCCTCAGCCTCGGCGCCCATGCGCCCGATGCCGTGGCCTTCTGCTACGCCAGCACAGCAGTGCTGCTGGCGATCGCTGGAGCCCTGCAGGGGGTGACCCTCCGGTTCTGGATCCTCTGGGCCGTTGCCGCAGCGGGCCTGCTGCGGGAAGCCTGGCTGCTGCGCCGCCCCGACCTGCCCCGCTCCGCCTACGGCCTGCACTTCCGCCACCAGGTGCTGCTGGGGGCCCTGCTGCTGCTGGCTCTTGTGATCGGCCGCAGCGGAGCCCTCCTGCCATGACAGCAGCCTGGCCGCAACCCCTGCAGCGGGGGGATCGGGTGGGGCTGGCCGCCGCCAGCTCAGCCCTGGCCGACGACAGCCTGCAGCGCCTGCAGGCGGGGGTGGCAGTGCTGGAAAGCTGGGGCCTCCAGGTGCAGCCCCATCCGCAGCCCCTGCGGCGCTGGGGGCATCTGGCCGGCGCTGATCCTGAACGCCGGGCTGACCTGCAGGTTGGCGATCTACCGCTGCTGGCCTGCATCCGCGGCGGCTGGGGCGCAGCGCGGCTGCTGGAGCCCGGCACCTCATCCCAAGCGGCCGACACCGGCGCACAGAGCCACGACACCGCCGGCGGCGGGCGCTGGCTGCTGGGCTTCTCGGATGTGACCTCCCTGCTCTGGGCGCGCCAGGCGGCAGGGCGAGCCGGCGGCATCCACGGCCCGATGATCACCTCCCTGGCGGCCGAGCCGGACTGGAGCCAGCAGCGCCTGCGCGATCTGCTGTTCGGTGCCCCCCTGGCGCCGCTGCAGGGGGAAGGCTGGTGCGCTGGCGCCGCCGAGGGACCGCTGCTGGTGGGCAACCTCACCGTGGCGACCCACCTGCTCGGCACCGCTCACCTGCCCCCACTCGACGGCGCCGTGCTGGTGCTGGAGGACGTTGGCGAGGCGCCCTATCGGATCGATCGCCTGCTCACCCACTGGCGCCTCTGTGGCGCGCTGCAGAAGCTGGCCGCCATCGGCTTCGGCAGCTTCAACGGGTGCGACGATCCCGAAAGCCCCACCTCGCTCGAGCTGGTGCTGCGGGAGCGCACCGCGGATCTGGGCATTCCCGTGCTGGCAGGCCTGCCGGTGGGCCATACGGCCGGCAACGCCGCCCTGCCCCTGGGGGTTCGGGCCCGTCTCGATGCCGACGCCGGCCAGCTGGAGCTGCTGCCGCACTGAATGCCGCACTGACACACAGGCTCAGCCCGGCGAGACGCTGGCTCAGCGAGCAGCCAGCACCGCAGCGGCCACGGTGAGATCGAACGGGGTGGTGATCTTGATGTTGGCGGGGGAGGCCTCGATCACCTGCACGGGCCAGCCCAGTCGCTCGAACAAAGAGGCGTCATCGGTGACGCTCCAGCCCTGGGCGCTGGCGCTGGCGTGGGCCCGCCGCAACTGCTCCACCGGGAATCCCTGCGGGGTCTGAGCGCCCCAGAGCTCTGCGCGTTCGGGAGTGTCCTGAATCACGCCGGCGGCATCCACCCGCTTGATCGTGTCGGTCACCGGCGCGGCGGCGATCACGGCCTTGCCGGCCAGCACAGCCTCAGCGCAACGGGCAATCAGATCCGGATCCACCAGGCAGCGGGCGCCGTCGTGGATGAGAACAGACTCGGCAACCTCCGGCAGGGCCGCCAGGCCATTGCTCACCGACTCCTGCCGGCTGGCACCCCCCGCGATCCAGACGACGGGGCGATCAGGCCGGGCCGCCGCCACCAGCGCCTCAATCTCCGGCTGATCCACCGGCTGACCGACGATCCCGATCCAGCGGATCACCGGCGCGGCCAGGACCGCGTCCAGGGTCCAGGCCAGCACCGGCCTGCCTGCTACCTGCAGCAGCAGCTTGTTCCGCTCGGCCCCCATCCGGCGACCGCTGCCGGCACAGGCGATCAGCAAATGCACAGCCAACAACCTCCGGCGGTCTGAATCATCCAAGCTCCATACAATCAGCCCGCGACCCGCTTTCCGCTGCCCGCCGCCATGCGCGTTCTGTTCCTGATCCCGGGCGGCATCCCCTCGCAGCTCCAGGCCATCCCCGCCGCGGCCCGACTGGCGGAGGCGCTCAACGCCCAGGTGCAGGTGGCCTGCGCCCCGGCCGCCGCCGCCGCCTGGAGCCTGCTGCCGGCGGTGGAGAAGGTGATCCCCTTCGACTTTGACGGCGCCCCCACCCTGGCGGACTGGGCCAACCTGCTCGGCAACGTGCGCGAGCCGGATTTCCAGGCCTGCATCAACCTGGCCAGCGGTCGGCAGGTGGATCTGATGCTCTCGATGAGCCACATCCCCAACCGCGTGGCCTCCGGCGGCTTCTCCGCCACCAGCACCGTCGCGGCGCCAGCGGGCTGGCCGGCCCAGGCCCTGGCGGCCTACCTGCAGCCCCTCGGGGTCCAGCTCGACGCCGGCGCCTACCGCCTCAGCCTGCCCCGCCCTGCCCTCGACAAGGCCGCCGCCGCCCTGCCCGCCGGCGAGGGTCCGGCCCTGCTGCTGGCCCCATCGGGCGGCAGCAGCGACTGGCCCGCCCAGCAGTGGCAGGCCCTGCCTGCTCTGTTGCAGGCCAAGCTGCCGACCGTGCGCCTGGTGCAGGCCCGCAGCAGCGGCAGCCTTGGCGAGCGGGCCGCCCAGCTGGCCAGCTGCGACGTTGTGCTCAGCAGTGATCCTGTCTGCACCGAGCTGGCCTTGCTCAACGGCTCACCCCTGGTGGCCCTCGGCCGCGCAGCCGATGGCCTGCCTCCGCGCCAGGGTGTGAAGGCGGTAGGGGATCCGAGCCAGCTGTCCCAGCTCGATCCGGCGGATGTGCTCCAGGCCCTCGGGCTGACATGACCAGCGGCCGGCGCGCTCCGCGCCCCCAGGGGCGGCGCTGGCCTCCGTCGAACAGGCTGGCAGCACTGGTGGCGCGCCGGCCTTGGGCCGGGCCGGTGCTGGCTCTTGCCCTGGTGGTGAATGCCGGTGCGGTGGGGTATCGCCTGGCCGAAGGCTGGGACTGGGGTGACTGCTACTGGATGGTGCTGATCACCCTCAGCACCATGGGGTTCAGCGACCCCCACACCCAGGTGGTGCACGGCGCCGGGCGGCTGGTGACGGCCCTGCTGCTGATGGGCGGCCTGGTGGTGGTCCAGCAGACCCTGCAGAAACTGCTGGAATTGACCAACTCCGGCCACTTCCAGCGGCTGCGGGAACGCCGCTACCGCCAGCAGCTGCTACGCACGATGAAACAGCATGTGATTCTCTGCGGCTACGGCCGCATCGGCCGCGAAATCGCCCAGCAGCTCAGCGGCGAAGCCGTGCCGCTGCTGGTGGTGGAGATGGATCAAGAGCGGATCGCCGAGGCCCAGCAGCGGGGTCTGACGGTGCTGCAGGGGGACGCCACCCTGGATGGCACCCTCGAGGAAGCCGGCATTCACCAGTGCCGGGCCCTGGTGGCCGCTCTGCCCAGCAACGCCGCCAACCTCTATGTGATCCTCAGCGCCCGCGGCCTGGCCCCCCGCACCCGCCTGATCGCCCGGGCCGACAGCGATGAGGCCGAGGGCAAGCTGCGGCTGGCCGGAGCCGATCAGGTGGTCAGTCCCTACGTGGCGGGAGGGCGCACCATGGCTGCCACCGCCCTGCGGCCACTGGCGGTGACCTTCATGGAACTGCTGGCCGGCAGCGACTGCGAGGTGGAGGAGTTCCAGCTCAGCGACGACCCGCGCCGGCTGGGCGACCTGGATGGCCGTTCCCTGGCGGAACTGCAGCTGGGCCGGCGCAGCGGTGCTCTGGTGCTGGCGATCCGCAACCCGCTGCCGGAGCCCAGCCCCTCGGCACGGGCGCCCCAGGAGTCACCTCTGATCGCCAACCCCGGCGGCAACGTCTGCCTGGCCCCGGGGCAGCTGCTGGTGGTGATGGGCAGCCAGCAACAGCTGCAGCGTTTCGCCGATCTGCTCGGCGGCGCCCTCACCGGCGTGGAGACCATGCAGGCCTGAGGCGGGCAATGCAGTGGCCCGGCCTACGCTCGGCCGGCCGTTTTGCTTCAGTCCATGGCCCACGCCACTCCCCTCACCGGCCAGGTCGCCCTGGTGACCGGCGCCAGCCGGGGCATCGGCGCCGCCATCGCCCGCGAGCTTGGCGCCGCCGGCGCCACGGTGGTGGTGAACTACGCCAGCTCACCCGCT
>CAIZNP010000103.1 GCA_903934375.1 uncultured Synechococcaceae cyanobacterium | reverse complement strand
TGGGCCTTAGGCAGCCGGATATCTTTCAGTGAGCATCGTGATCACCTGATCCCACTGCTGCTCCACCGCCGGCTCGTCCTGCTGGACGAACACCGAGCGCAGGGCGGCGGCCACCATGTCCTGACTGCCCTTCGGCACCTTGGCCTACAGGTTCCTGGCGAAATGGACGCGGCAGCGCTGCCAGCTGCTGCCCTGAGCGGACCGGGCGATCGCCTTTTTAAGACCGGCGTGGGCGTCGCTGATCACCAGCTGCACGCCCGAGAGGCCCCGTTCCCGCAGGCGCCGCAGAAAGGCGGTCCAGAAGGTCTCGTCCTCGCTGTCGCCCACCTCGATGCCCGGTGTCAACTACGTAGGCGCGCGCTCTTGAAAGCGTGGTTCACCCCCTCCTTGAGTCCCATTCAGGAGGTATCGGCCTCCTCAAGATTCCTCATCTCAAATGAGGGTGCCCCACGAACTGAAGCGTCAACACGGATGGGCGCTGACCAGAGGTGTGTCATTTCAGCTGACACCCTTGGCGATGGACACAGCAGGAGGTCCGCCTTGATCGGCCTGCTCCGGGAGCAGGCCTGATGGATAACCAGACGATCCCACCCCCATCTGGGCGTCACCGGGTCTGGGTCACAACGGCAGAAGCCTGCACAGCGCTGGGCATGAGCCGCGAAACCCTCCGCAGCCGCAGCTGGCGGAGGGTGCTCACCCCCGGCAAGCACTACAGGCGTTGGGGCTGCACCCAGGGCCGTGTGCCATTGCAGTGGCACACGGAAAACGTGGAGGCCACGATCACCGGCTGGAGCCGGCGGCATCTGCAGCACTGAAACCCAGAAACCGGACGTAGAGTCATGTCTCTACGGGCGGCCGGGAACGGCCCAAGGCGTTCCTTGACACAGTCCACGCCGCAAGGTCGTTCAACTGACGTCAGCCAGCACTTCCCGCAGGCGATCCGCCGCTGGGGGAACAGCCTCGCGGTCAGGCTCCCGGCGGATTGCTTGCGTCAGGCCGGGCTGCAGGAAGGCGATGAGATCGACATTGTCGTTGGACCAGGCGGCCGCCTGAGCCTGGAGCCTCTGCGCAGGCTGGATCGCTCTGCCCTGGCCAGTGATTTGCGTCAACTTCAGACAACCATGCCTCTCACCCCTTCGGTGATTGAGGAATGCCGCAGCGGTGAACGCTGGTGACGCTGACCCATCGATGATCTATCTCGACACCAGCGTCGTGGTGGCTCTGCTGACCCTGGAAGAGAGCAGTTCGCGCGCCCTCGACTGGTTTGCGCAGTCCCGCGAACCCTTGACCAGCAGCGACTGGCTGATCACCGAAACCCACAGCGCCCTGGGCATGAAGCAGCGTTTTCACGGCCTCAGTGCTGAGGCACGACTGGCCGCTGGTGAGCAGTTCGAGAGATTGCTGCAGGGCGGCGTTGAACTACGTCCGCTGGACCGGGGCCGCTTCCGTCACGCTGCTGAACTGCTCCAGGATCCGGCCCTCGGCCTACGCGTCGGTGACGCCTTGCATCTGGCGGTGGCGCTGCACAGCAGCTGCACCCAGCTGGCCAGCTTCGATATTCGGATGCAGCAGGCCGCCACTGTCCTGGGTTTGAGCCCGGTAATGGATCTCAGCCTGGGTTACTGACCTGAAATCAGGAAATACCCAATGGCGCGATAACCCCGCAGCCGCCGCTCCCACATGCGTCGCGGCACCGGATGGCCGAGGTCGATCAAGGCATAGAGAGCAAGGGTGGGGGCCAGGTGGGGCCTTTGGAGAGTTCCCCGGCTTGGTGGTCTGCAATCTCCACCAGCCGCCGATCTGACCGGACCTTCCCGGGCTCGTATGCCTCCGCTTTGAGACTTGGCGGCCAGTACCTGAAGCCGGGGTCACCCCTCCAGCAGCTGCCGCTGCCGGTGGCACCAGTGCGCAACAGTCCGATTCAGGCCAAGCGGGCCTGTCCGCCGAAGTGGATCCCGCCGCAACCGCCACAAGCCGGAACAACCCACTGCCTCGCGTTCGGCCCGCCAGCATGGGGGCACGTCATGGTCTCGCCGTGCTCCTGAACCCGTTCTGTCCGTTCAGCACCGCCAAGGTGGTGGCCCTCAAGGCCACGGTGCTGCTGCTGCTCACCTTGCTGATCAAGGCCAAGATCCGCATCACCGCATTCTCAGCGCTGGGCCTGTTCCTGCTGCTGCTGCAGACCCTGGTGTTCCTGGCCATCAGCGCTGGCCTTGGGTTAGCGGCTGGTGGAGCAGCGCTCTACGCGAGCCAGCAGCGGCGCCCCGCGGAGGCCTGATCGCCAGGCATCCTGGGAGAACGTGAGGGCAACCCATGCGTGATCACAGCAACCAACAGCTCACGGCCCGAGAGATGGTTCGGGCTCACGCCTATCCGGTGCTCGCCGCGGTGAGCACCGTGGCACTGGTGGTGATTGCAGCCAGCCTCGTGCCCATCGCCAGACAGGCCGATCAGATGAATCGCTGTCTTGCTGTGCCCGGAGGCCCGGGCTGCCATCAATTCCGTTGACGGCACCGCAGTGCCTTGCGTTGGAAATAGAGCAACCCTGGCAGCAGCCATGTTCGTTTTCAGATCAGGTGGCGCCTTCCGCCGTATCCAGCCATGGGCAGCCGGCCAGGCGGAACGACAGTCGTAGAGGCAGATGCGGTAGATGCGGAGCTGATCAACACCACCATGGTCCGCTACAACAGCATCATGCGGAGGACGACGCCCCGCTTGCAGAGAGGCCGATTTGGGCCTCTTTTTTTAATGCAACTGAATCCAACGACCCAGCGATCTATGGTGTGGTTGTTACAGGTGAATCCCATGCTCACAGGTTCTGATCTGCTCGCCAAGGTCAAGGAGCTGAGCGATGTCTCCAAATCTGATCTGGTACGCAGCTGCGGCTACGTAAGCAGCAGGAAGGACGGCGCCGAGCGCCTGAACTTCACCGCGTTCTACGAGGCCCTGCTGGAGGCCAAGGGCGTGAGTCTCGGCGCCGATGCCGGCGGCAAAGGCCGTGGCAAAGGCGGCCGCAAGCTGAGCCACACCACCAAGGTGCAGTTCAACGGCAATCTGATGGTGGGCAAGGCCTACACCGCCATGCTCGATCTCAAGCCTGGCGATGAGTTCGAGATCAAGCTCGGCCGCAAGCAGATTCAGCTGATTCCGGCGGGTGGCGGCGAGGAGGAGTGATCCTGGCCATCCAGCTCCATGCCGACCTGCGCCAGCGTGCGGTGGTTGATACCGACACGCTGGCCTGGAGTCCATCGCCGATGGCAGGCGTGGAGCTCAGGATGCTCGACCGTTGCGGTGCAGAGGTGGCACGCGCCACCTCCATCGTTCGCTATGCGGCGGGCAGTGCGTTCGAGCGCCACAGCCAGGGCGGCGGCGAGGAGATCCTGGTGCTCGATGGCATGGTTCAGAATGAGCACGGCAACGACCCCGCCGGCAACTGGCTGCGCGACCCAACGCGCAGCATTCGCAAACCCTCGAGTGAATCCGGCTGCACGATCTGGGTGAAGATCGGCCACCTGCCGGTGAGCCTCGGCCCGGATGGACTGGCCTGGTCGCAAAGCGAATGTCCTCCGCCACCATGCAGGAGATCAGTGGCTGGAGTTGCAGAGGTGCTTCCCGCAGGGAGTGACGCATCGATTGCCACCCCCGGCGAGATGCAGCAAGAGAGGTAGGGATGCAGGGTTCAAATGGGCGGCTTAGGCCATTCCCGTGACCAGTTGATAGAATCTTCCAAATGCTATAGCGATCAGATCGAGAACCATGAAGGTGTGAATAGCCACAAGAATTCTGCCAATGCGATTGAGACCGGAAAACTCTGGCTTTTCCCTTCGCACGAGAGCCATGAGTGAAGCGTGGTAGTAGTCGAATGTGCTCAGGACATCACCTTTATCGTTGATTTCCACTACGGTTCCTGGCCTTTCCTTGCCGACCCAGTCGAAACGCCAGAAGATCCAGCCCCATGCAATCACGAAGAAAACCAGGTAGGTGAAGATCTGCCCAAGCAGCATCGAGGGCGCCGCTGGAGGCGTGAGCAGAAGAAGATTGATCTTGGCGAAGTGAAAGACTAGGTTGAAGCTGATGTATACTCCAGCGAAGACATCAAGCCATCGCCTGGGAATGCGGCGCCTCAGGAGAAGGCACAGAATGAGTAGCGCGATAATGAACGAATGCACATAGAGATTAGCTCCCTTATGCTGCAAGGCTGTGCTTTTAATTGCGATCTTAATGGCTTGCGTCTTATCCGACTTCGACGAATCAAATGCATCCAGAAAGTTCAGCATCTGCATTCGCACCAGGACCAGGCTCAGCAGGATCCCCACTTCCTTGAGCTGCTCGCGCATGTCACGAGGCGACATGCGCCCCCAGGGCTGACCAGACTGATTGGGCTGAGGTGCCGCTGGGGACTGCAGAAGCTCCGATGGCATTCCAACCATGTGCTCAGTTGCGCGGACGATACCGCCTCTGGGCTGTGCGCACCGGTTCATCAGCGGCATAGATGGCGCTCAGCCTGCGATGGCCCTTGTTGGTGGCTTCCAGGGCGTTCTGCAGGACCTCGGCAAGAGCGTCAATGCTCTCGCCGCCGTGAATCACCTCCATAAGACACCTGTCTGAACAGGCCGAGCTGGTGCCTTTGCCGGAGCGTTAGCTCTTGAGCGCGGTCATCCAGGGCTTTGCACTGCGCGACGAGTCGCAGCAGAATTCAATTGAGCCTGTATCGAATTGAGCCTGTATCGAATTGAGCCTGTATCGAATTGAGCCTTCTTGATCTAGCACGAGGCCCACTGTTCATGAACTTCTGTGTTGTACCCGCTGCTGCCTTGATAGCGTCCTGGGGCTTTTCGAACTCCCAGCGTGGATTCCTCCTCGCAACCGCTGCTGGATGCGCTGGATCACTTTTGCCACCAGGTCGATGGTGACCCTGAGTTTGAACGGGTCTTCTATGCCGCCACCACACCAGCGG
>CAIZNP010000102.1 GCA_903934375.1 uncultured Synechococcaceae cyanobacterium | reverse complement strand
CCGAGGCCTGATCGCCACGGGCGGCCCCCCGCCTGCAGGCAGAATCCGGCCAACCACCAGCGTTCTCGGATGTCACGCCCCAGGGTTCTCTCCGGCGTTCAGCCCACGGGCTCCCTGCATCTGGGCAACTGGCTCGGGGCCATTCGCAACTGGGTGGCCCTGCAGGACAGCCACGACACGTTTTTCTGCGTGGTGGATCTGCATGCGATCACGGTTCCCCATGATCCGCAGCGGCTGGCGACCGACACCCGCAGCACCGCCGCGCTCTATCTGGCCTGCGGCATTGATCCGGCACGCTCCACGGTGTTCGTGCAGAGCCACGTACCGGCCCACAGCGAGCTGTGCTGGTTGCTGAACTGCATCACGCCGCTGAACTGGCTGGAGCGGATGATCCAGTTCAAGGAGAAGGCCGTCAAACAGGGGGATCAGGTCTCGGTGGGCCTGCTGGATTACCCGGTGCTGATGGCGGCCGACATCCTCCTCTACGACGCTGATCTGGTGCCCGTGGGCGAAGACCAGAAGCAGCACCTTGAGTTGGCGCGCGACATCGCCCAGCAACGGGTGAATGCCCGCTTCGGACCGCGCGACGCCGACGGCGAGGTGATCCCGGTGCTGAAGGTGCCCGAACCACTGATCCTCAAGGAGGGGGCGCGGGTGATGAGCCTGGCCGACGGCCGCAGCAAGATGAGCAAGAGCGACCCGAACGAGGGCTCGCGCATCAACCTGCTCGATCCGCCCGAGCTGATCACCAAGAAGGTGAAACGGGCCAAGACCGATCCGGTGATGGGCCTGGAATTCGGCAACCCGGAGCGGCCGGAAACCGACAACCTGCTGGGCCTCTACGCCCTGCTGAGCGGCAAGGGCCGCGACGCTGCCGCCAGCGAGTGCGCCGCCATGGGCTGGGGCACCTTCAAGCCGCTGCTGGCAGAGGCGCTGGTGGAGGCCCTGCGGCCGATTCAGGCACGCCACGCCGAGCTGAGCGCTGACCCGGCCGAGCTGGATCGTGTCCTGAGCAGCGGCCGTGAGCGGGCCAGTGCGGTTGCCGAGACCACCCTGGGGCGCACCCGCGCGGCCCTGGGCTTCCTGCCGACCAGCGACAGAGCAGCTCAACACTGATCCTTTGCGAAGGAAAGATTAAGAGGGCTGATCGTTTGGGCAGCATTGCGGCCCCGAAGGACAGCGCCGCCCCAACCGGCCGACCAGAACGGCACGCCCGCCGAGCCACCAGAGCAGCACGGGTGACATCTCGGCTGTCTCAGTCGAGGCCAGGCACGAAGCAAGCCCAGAAGCACGGCTGGTCTCATTTGTCCAGGGGAGGGATCCCTGGTCTCGCAGCAGGACTCATCTGGACAGCAGGCTCTTCGGACTTTCTGCCCGCTCCTGCTTGCCGATCCGCCGACTGTTCCACCGGGCCCCTGCTCCCACCACCGCCTGCTGCGCCGCCGCTCTGCTGCTGGTCGCCGCTCCGGTGCTGCAGAACCCGGCCGAACCAGCAGCAGCCAGCGTGCAGGACACCCAGCAAGTCCGGCCGAGCCGCAAGGCCTACGCGATCACGCCACGGCGCCAGGCCCTGCTCAACACGATCCGCTACGCCGAGGGCACCTGGAAGCAGGGCAGCCGCGAGGGTTACCACACCCTCTACGGCGGCGGCCGCTTCGCCAGCCTGGCCCGCCATCCCGAGATCGTGGTGGTGAAGCGCTACACCAGCGCCGCCGCCGGCGCCTACCAGTTCCTGCCGGGCACCTGGCGGGAGGCCTCCCGCCGCCTGCAGCTGGCCAGCTTCCAGCCCGCCAACCAGGACCAGGCCGCGCTCTATCTGGTGGACCGCCGCGGTGTGCTCGATGAAATCGATCGGAGCGGTCTGACGCCAGACGCCATGGCTGTCCTGGCGAAGGAATGGGCCTCGTTCCCGACCCTCAGCGGCCGCAGCGCCTACGGCCAGCCGGTGAAGGCCGCAACGGAGCTGGAACGCTTCTACCAGGCCAATCTGGTGGCCAGCCAGGGCCTGGACAACGGCGACGACCGTCGCCAGAGCTGAGATCCAACCGGCAGGTCAGGCCGCCTCAGCATCAGGGGCGCTCCTCCTCGGGCAAGGCAACGCCGGCGATGCGCAGCATCGCCGAGAGATTCCAGACCCGCATCATCAGGCGGTGCCAGGGGGCCATGGCCTCCATGTCCACCGCCATCGGCGTGCTGCAGGCAGCCCGCAGCGAACGGGTGGCCGCGATCGCCCGCAGGGCCTCCTCCAGGCTGCCGCGCAGCTGACGCTGCTCCGATGGGGGCAGCAGATGCTCCGGGGTGTGATCGAGCAACACCAGGCCGCGCTGAAACCAGAAGCCGAAGTCTTCGAACAGCGAGTCCAGCAGCTGATCGAGCAGCTCGGCGGACTCCCGCGGCGGGGGCTGAGGAGCGGACGCAGGCGACGGATCAGTCACCCCGCGAGCCTAGATAGGGCGCCGATTCTGCTGCGTAGGATCGGGGTTGCCACCCAGCAGCCGTGACCGCGACCCGCTCTGCCGACCAGCCCCTGAGCAGCAGCGGCAGCACCACCACGGCCCCGATCCAGCTGCCGAAAACCAGCGAGAGCGAGCAGCTGCTGCGCATCCGCCACTCCATGAGCCATGTGATGGCCATGGCGGTGCAGAAGCTGTTCCCGAAGGCGCAGGTGACGATCGGCCCCTGGACCGAGAGCGGCTTCTACTACGACTTCGACAGTCCCGATCCCTTCAGCGAGGCCGATCTCAAGGCCATCAAGAAGGAGATGATCCGGATCATCAACAAAAAGCTGCCGCTCGAGCGACTCGAGGTGAGTCGCGCCCAGGCCGAGAGCCGCATCCAGGCCCAGAACGAGCCCTACAAGCTGGAGATCCTGGCCGGCATTCAGGAGCCGATCAGCCTGTACACCCTCGGCGAGGAGTGGTGGGATCTCTGCGCCGGGCCCCACGTAGCCAACACCAGCGAGCTCAACGCCAAGGCCTTTGAACTCGAAAGCGTCGCCGGCGCCTACTGGCGCGGCGATGAAAAGAACGCACAGCTGCAGCGCATCTATGGCACCGCCTGGGAAACTCCGGAGCAGCTGGCCGAGCACCAGCGCCGCAAGCAGGAGGCCCTCCGGCGCGACCACCGCCGCCTCGGCACGGATCTCGATCTGTTCTCCATCGAAGACGAAGCCGGCGCCGGCCTGGTGTTCTGGCACCCCCGCGGCGCCCGGATGCGCCTGCTGATCGAAGATTTTTGGCGTCAGGCCCATTTCACAGCCGGATACGAACTGCTGTACACGCCGCATGTGGCGGATATCAGCCTCTGGAAGACCTCGGGCCACCTCGACTTCTACAGCGAGTCGATGTTCGGACCGATGCAGGTGGATGAGCGGGAATACCAGCTCAAGCCGATGAACTGCCCGTTCCACGTGCTCACCTACGCCAGCACGCTGCGCAGCTACCGGGAGCTGCCGATCCGCTGGGCCGAGCTCGGCACCGTGTACCGCTACGAACGCCCGGGGGTGATGCACGGCCTGATGCGGGTGCGCGGCTTCACCCAGGACGACGCCCACGTGTTCTGCCTGCCGGAGCAGATCAGCGACGAGATTCTGGCGATCCTCGATCTCACCGAGCAGATCCTCTCCACCTTCGATTTCCGCAACTACGAGATCAACCTCTCCACCCGGCCGGAGAAATCGATCGGCGAGAACGCCGTGTGGGAGCTGGCCACCCAGGGCCTGATTGAGGCGCTCGATCGCAAGGGCTGGGCCTACAAGGTGGATGAAGGCGGCGGCGCCTTCTACGGCCCCAAGATCGACCTCAAGATCGAGGACGCCATCGGCCGGATGTGGCAATGCTCCACGATCCAGCTCGACTTCAACCTGCCGGAGCGGTTCGATCTGGAGTACGTGGCCGCCGATGGCACGCGGCAGCGGCCGATCATGATCCACCGCGCAATCTTCGGTTCGCTGGAGCGCTTCTTCGGGATCATGACCGAGAACTACGCCGGCGATTTCCCCTTCTGGCTGGCCCCCGAGCAGATCCGGCTACTGCCGGTCACCGATGAGGTCCGCCCCTATGCGGCCGAGGTGCTGGCTCAGCTCAAGGCCGCCGGTGTGCGCGCCAGCGTGGATGGCTCCGGCGATCGGCTCGGCAAGCTGATCCGCAACGGCGAGCAGATGAAGATCCCGGTGCTGGCGGTGATCGGCGCCAAGGAGGCCGAGAGCGGCGAACTCAGCCTGCGCAGCCGCCGCGAGGGCGATCTGGGCAGCGTGTCCATCGCCGAGCTGCTGGCCGCCGCCGGCCGGGCCAATGAGGATCGCGCCGCCGGCCTGGGACTCGCCTGCGCTCCGGCCACGCGGCCATGACCACCCTGCTCGCCGGCGACATCGGCGGTACGAAGACCCTGCTGGCGCTCTACCACCTGCAGGCGGGCCGCCTGATCCAGGGGCGCAGCCAACGGTTCGTATCAGCTGAATGGGACGACTTCTCCGAGCTGGTGAACCACTTCCTTGCAGGCCGTGATGGGGGCTCAGGCCCTCAGGCCAGCCAAGAGAGGCGCCCCGAGCATGCCTGCCTTGCCGTGGCAGGTCCTGTCCGGGCAGGGCGCGTCAAGCTCACCAACCTCCCCTGGCTGCTGGATGAGGCTGCCCTGGCCCAGGCCTGCGGCCTGGAGCGGCTGGAGCTGGTGAACGATTTCGCTGTGCTGATCTACGGCCTTCCCCACCTGGAGGATCAGCAGCAGGTGCCGTTGCAGGGCCCTGTGGCTGGTGATCCCAAAGCACCGGTGGCGATCCTCGGGGCCGGCACCGGCCTGGGGGTGGCGATGGGGGTGCCCACGCCATCGGGGCTGGTGGCGGTGGCCAGCGAGGCCTCCCACGGCGAGTTCGCGCCGCGAACCGAAGCGGAATGGCAGTTGAAATGCTGGCTGATGGCGGATCTCGGCCTTGAAAGACTCTCGATCGAGCGGGTGGTGAGCGGCACAGGCCTGGGGGATGTAATGCGCTGGCACCTGGCCATGGATCCCGATGGCGCCGGCCACGCCCTGGCCAGCCGCGCGGACGGCGACGACCTACCAGCCGCGACCGCCGCCGCCGCCGCCGCCGGTGATCCCCTTGCGCGTCGTGCGCTCGATCTCTGGGTGGGGGCCTACGGCAGCGTGGCTGGCGATCTCGCCCTGCAGAGCCTCTGCCTGGGGGGGCTCTGGATCGGGGGCGGCACAGCCGGCAAGCTCCTGACGGAACTGCGCTCCCCGGCCTTCCTCGAGGCGTTCCTGGCCAAGGGTCGCCTGAGCCCTGTGGTGGAACAGGTGCCGCTGACGGCGCTCACCGACCCCGAGGCAGGGCTGTTCAGCGCCGCCTGCCGGGCGCGGATGCTGCTGGGCTGAGTGGGAGACTGAACCAAGCAGAACAAATGGCATGGTGCGCCCCCGGATCGGTCAGGGGGTTGTGGTGGATGTGCCCGCCACGACGGCCAACCTCGGCCCTGGCTTCGATTGCCTGGGAGCCGCCCTCGAGTTGAACAACCGCTTCGCGATGCGCTGCATCGAGGGGGACGGGGAGCGCTTTGAACTGGTGATCGAAGGCAGCGAGGGCTCTCACCTGCGCGGTGGGCCCGACAATCTGGTCTACCGGGCGGCGCAGCGGGTCTGGAAGGAAGCGGGAGAACAACCGATCGCCGTGGAGGCGCGTGTGCGTCTGGCGGTGCCGCCGGCCCGGGGCCTCGGCAGCAGCGCCACGGCGATCGTGGCCGGGCTGATGGGGGCCAACGCTCTGATCGGTGAGCCGCTCAGCCGCGAGAAGCTGCTGGAGCTGGCGATCGACAT
>CAIZNP010000101.1 GCA_903934375.1 uncultured Synechococcaceae cyanobacterium | reverse complement strand
CTCACCCCATTCCCGTCATGCCCAAGGTTTCCAAGCGCTACACCACCGCGGCCGGCAAAGTCGAAGACCGCACCTACACCCCGCAGGAGGCGGTGGAGCTGGTGAAGGCCAACGCCACGGCCAAGTTCGATGAGACGCTCGAGGCCCACGCCCGCCTCGGCATCGATCCCAAGTACACCGACCAGCAGCTGCGCACCACTGTGGCGCTGCCCCATGGCACCGGTCAGACCATCCGTATCGCCGTGATCGCCCGCGGTGAGAAGGTGGCTGAGGCCAAGGCCGCCGGTGCCGACCTCGCCGGCGACGACGAGCTGGTGGAGACCATCGCCAAGGGCGAGATGGATTTCGATCTGCTGATCGCCACCCCGGACATGATGCCGAAGGTGGCCAAGCTCGGCCGGGTGCTCGGCCCCCGCGGCCTGATGCCGAACCCCAAGGCCGGCACCGTGACCACCGACCTCGCCGGCGCCATCAGTGAGTTCAAGGCCGGCAAACTCGAGTTCCGGGCCGACCGCACCGGCATCGTGCACGTGCGCTTCGGCAAGGCCAGCTTCGATGCAGCCAAGCTGCTCGACAACCTCAAGGCCCTGCAGGAGACCATCGACCGCAACAAGCCGAGCGGTGCCAAGGGCCGCTACTGGAAGAGCCTCTACATCACCTCCACCATGGGCCCCTCGGTGCCCGTGGATGTGACGGCTCTGCAGGACATCAAGCAGGAGGCTTGAGTCGCTCCACGGTTCACCTCAGCCCCCGTTCAGGCGGGGGCTTTGTTGTATGGTTGCAATCTGGCTAGTGCCAGATGGGCACGCGCCCGACCCAAGACAGCAGGTCATCACCAGGTTTTTATCTGGAGTCGTAAACCCTGCCGAGGTGCACGCGTTTGGTTTTGCCCCTGTGGGTGTCACCCCTGGGACCGGATCAGAAGCAAGGAGAGCTTCCAAGCCCTCTGCAGCCCTCGACAGACCACCCCACTCGGGGCGGTCAGGGCTGCGTACCCGGCTTGTTCCCCCGATCCGTTCCACTTCTTATGGGCCGCACGCTGGAGAGCAAGCAACAGATCGTCGAAGAGCTCAAGGGGCTCCTCGGTGAGGCCGAAATGGCGCTGGTCCTTGATTTCAAGGGTCTGTCCATCAAGGAGATGTCTGATCTGCGGACGCGTCTGCAGGCCAGCAACGGCGTGTGCAAGGTGACCAAAAACACCTTGATGCGCCGTGCCATTGATGGCGACAGTGCCTGGTCGGATCTCGATTCCCTGCTCACCGGCACCAATGCCTTCGTGCTCGTCAAGGGCGACGTTGGCGGTGCGGTGAAGGCCGTTCAGTCCTTCCAGAAGGACACGAAGAAGTCTGAGGTGAAGGGTGGCCTTTTCGAAGGCAAGCTCCTCTCCCAGTCCGACATCAAGGCCATCGGGGATCTGCCCTCCAAGGAGGTGCTCATGGCCCAGATCGCCGGTGCGATCAATGCCGTGGCCACCAAGCTGGCCGTGGGCATCAACGAGGTTCCGTCCGGTCTTGCCCGGGCGCTCAAGCAGCACGCCGATGGCGAGGGCACGGCCTCCTGAGGCCTGCTCAGCTGAGCTCCCCGATCCGACTGTTTTCACAGATCTGTTGCTTACCCAACCATGTCCGCTACCACCGACAACATTCTCGAACAGCTGAAGACCCTCTCGCTGCTGGAAGCCTCTGAGCTTGTCAAGCAGATTGAAGAGGCCTTCGGTGTGTCCGCCGCCGCGTCCGCTGGCGTCGTGATGGCTGCTGCACCCGCAGCTGCCGCTGAGGCCGCCGAAGAGAAGACCGAATTCGACGCCATCCTTGATGGCTTCGATGCCGCTGCCAAGATCAAAGTGCTGAAGGCTGTCCGCGAGGCCACCGGCCTCGGCCTGGGCGAAGCCAAGGCTCTGGTCGAAGGCGCTCCCTGCCCGATCAAGGAAGGCATTTCCAAGGCTGACGCCGAAGCCATCAAGAAGTCTGTGGAAGAGGTCGGCGGCAAGGTCTCCATCAAGTGATCGCCGCCGATGGCTCGCCGTAAGGCGAGCCATCGCACCCCACGCCCCTTGCACGCACAACACACGGTTCAGGCCGTGTCACCGGTCCCCTCGGGGGCCGGTTTTTTGTGTCTATCCAGGCTGCCAAGCCACCACTTCAACAGCACGGGCGGGCCTCAGCGATGGGTGCTCCAATAAAAAAGCCCCGCCGAAGGCAGGGCTTGAGCCGGAACGCTTCCGGGAGTCTGTCCTCGTTTCGACCCCGGAAGTGGTGTCCCGCACTCCTCACACGCCCAGACCATACGGTGGAAGCGAAAGGAGCGGCAAGATCACTCGGTCGCCCCGTCAACTGGCACAGTGCTGGCACACCTCTCGGGCTTCCCTCAGGGCCGGAACGGAATCACCTGCAGGGCGATCGGTCCCTGCGACAGCATCGGTTTATGCGGTCCTGCGGGAAGGCTGCGGCCCGGGTTGGTGAGTTGGACCGGTTGCTGCCAGGGAGCTGTTGCAAGATTCGCGCCGCCGCGTTCCTGGCCGAGAAGCTGGTTCAGGGGCGTGCCGTTGGCGAAATACACGTGGCTGAGGGTCTGCTGGCCGTACACCCGTCGCTGCAGCTGCCAGCCCGGCTCCAGCCGGATCTGCACGAAGCCGTCTCGGTCCCGCAGGGGCACCAGGCCCTGCCCCACCAGCAGCTGGCTGGGCTCGCCGGGGCTCATGGCCAGCAGGGCCAGGCTCGTGCCGCGTTGCTCCAGGCGCAGGCGGTAGCGGCTGGCCAGGTCCTCCTCGCCGATGCGCAGGGAGTAGCCGTTGCTGTCGAGGTAGCGGCTGCAGATGCCTGTGAAATCAAAGCGGTTCAGGGCCGGATCGATCAGCCCGTCGGGACGCTGTTCCCAGCAGCGTGGCTGGGGCTGGATCTGCTCCAGAACGAGCAGGGTCCAGTCGCCGCGGCCCACCGGCTTGGCCAGCACCGCAAAGCGACTGCCATCCAGAGGCCTGCTGCCGAACAGGGCCATGGCGGCACTGCCGGTCGGCAGGCTGAGGCCCGCGGCGCCGGCTGTGGCGGCGGCCAGGCCAAGGCCAAGCCCCAGGCCAAGGTTGGGCCAGGACCTGCCAGGCCAGCGGCTGTAGGTTCGCTGCATGGGGCTCTCCTCGATGCTGCCTGGGAGCTGAGTTGTACCGGATCGGCAGGAGATCGCCCAGTGCCAGCAGACCACGCCAACGCCACGTCCAAGCCCGCCACAGCACCGCGGGTGGTGGCTGCCGCCTGCGACGGCGCCTGCAGCGGCAATCCCGGGCCCGGCGGCTGGGGCTGTCTGCTGCGCTTTGACGATGGCTCCGTGCAGGAGTTCGGTGCGATGGAGGCGAACACCACCAACAACCGCATGGAACTCTCGGCGGCGCTGACCCTGTTGCAGAAGCTCAGGGACCTTCCCCGCCATCCGGATCTGACGATCCGAACCGACTCGAAGTATCTGATCGATGGCTATAGCCGCTGGATCCAGGGCTGGAAGCGCAAGGGCTGGCGCACCGCCGCCGGCGCGCCGGTGCTCAACCGCGATCTCTGGGAGGCCCTTGATGCCGCCCGGTTGCCGGATCTGCCGTTCACCTATGTGAAGGGCCACAGCGGTGATCCGGACAACGACCGCTGCGATGCGATCGCCGCGGCCTTCTCCAAAGGCGGTCGCCCCCAGCTCGCCCGGGGCGACTATGGCGGTCTGATGGTGGATGCTCCCGCTGCCGCCCCGGAGCCGGAGCCAGCACCCGCGGTGCTGCAGCAGCTCCTCAGTCGCCTGGAGCTGGCGGATCGCCTTGCAGCCGGGGGCTATGCCCTCAGCCTGGCGGAGCTGGCCCAGCTGGTGGAACAGCCGCTCAAACGCCTGGAGGGGCGCCAGGGTCCATGGAACTGGCGCGACTGGCAGGTGCTGCCGGCCGGGGACGGTCGCTGGCGCCTGCGACGTGACGCGTCAGGATCGGTGGATACCCGTGATGGGGACGCACAGGATGGCTGAGGCCGGCACTGGAGCGCTCTACCGCCGCTTCGTCGGCCCGCTGCTCAGCCGCGATGAGGGAGCCGACGCTGAGCAGCTCAGCCAGGTGAGCCTGCAACTGCTCGGCCAGGCCAGCCTGCGGCGCCACTGGCCGCTGCTGAGCACCACGCTGGAAGGCCTGGGCAGTGAGCTGCAGCGCCGCGACCTGCGCCTGCAGCAGACCCTGTTCGGCTGTCGTTTCCTCAACCCGGTGGGCCTGGCGGCCGGCTTCGATAAGAACGCCGTGGCGGCGGGCATCTGGCATCTGTTCGGTTTCGGCTTCGCTGAGCTCGGCACCGTGACCTGGCATGGCCAGCCGGGTAACCCCCGGCCGCGCCTGTTCCGGCTGGCGTCGGAGCGGGCTGCTCTGAACCGCATGGGTTTCAACAATCAAGGGGCTCAGGCGGTGCGCCGCATCCTTGAGCGCCAGGCCCTGCCGCCGGCGGGGCAGCGGCCGGCGGTGCTTGGGCTCAATCTCGGCAAATCCAAGGTCACGCCGCTGGAACTCGCCCCGGACGACTACGCCTCCTCCCTGGAGCTGCTGGCGCCGCTGGCGGATTATGCGGTGATTAACGTGAGCTCTCCCAACACCCCCGGGCTGCGGGAGCTTCAGGAGGAGCGGCTGCTGAGACGGCTGGTGGAGCGGCTGCGGCGGCTGCCGGCCTGCCCGCCCCTGCTGGTGAAGATCGCCCCCGACCTCGACGATGAGGCCATCGATGCGATCGCCCGCCTGGCCTATGAGGAAGGGCTGGCGGGGGTGATCGCCGTCAACACCAGCCTCAATCGCCTTGGGCTGGAGCAGCGCCGCCTCAGCCAGACCGGCAACAGCCTGGCGGAGGAGGCCGGCGGCCTCAGCGGTGTGCCCCTGCGGGCCCGTGCCCTGGAGGTGATGCGTCGCCTGCGGGTCACCGCCGGACCGGGCCTGCCGCTGATCGGCGTGGGCGGTATTGATTCGGCCGAGGCCGCCTGGGAGCGGATCTGCGCCGGGGCCTCGCTGATCCAGCTCTACACCGGCTGGATCTATGAAGGCCCGATGCTGGTGCCTACGATTCTGGAGGGACTCAGCCTCCAGCTCGACCGGCACGGTTTTCGCCACATCAGCGAGGCCGTGGGCAGTGGTAGGCCATGGCTCTGAAAGTTCGATAACTTTATGGAATGCCATTGAGAGTGGAGTTGTTCTCCGCAGTCCAGGAGCGCTTTCAGGAGCGCATCAGCCCGTTGCGGGCCTGGCTGTTCCCTCGCCGCGTCTACCTGCAGCTGGGGGACCATTCCATCACCGCCATGGCACTGGAGGGCCGGCGGATCATCTGGCTGGAGAGCGTGTCCCTGCCGCCCGGCCTCTGCAAGAACGGCGAACCGATTCATGCCGAATCCCTCGCTGATCTGCTGGGTGATCTGTTCGTGGAACGGGGCTTCAGCAGTGCCCGTGTTGAAGCGGTGTTGCCGCCGGCCGCCAGCCAGTTGCGCCTTGTGCAATGGCCCAATGCTGCCTGGCCGGATGATCCCGAGCGAACCCTGAGCGAGAACGAACAGCCGCTTGCCCTGGGGGAGCTGCAGTACCTGGATCTGCATCTGGTGGGCCTTGATCGCGATCCGCCCACAAGCCTTCTGGTCACCGTGCCGAGCTCGACGCTCGACCGCTGGATTGAGGTGTTCGATCTTGCTGGGGTTTCTCTGGATCGCATGGAATCGGGCAGCCTCTGCCTCTGTCGCGGGGTGCAGCCGCTCCTGCAGGAGCAGCCTCTCGGCACCCTCATCCTGGTGCTGCAGCTGGAGTCCCAGCGCAGTGACTTGCTGGTGTTGGAGAATGATCTTCCGGCCTACAGCCGGCAACTCTCCGGAGCCACCAACAAGGAAGACCTGACGTCTGAGCTGCAGGTCTGCCTGGAGTTCTGGCGTCAGCTGCGGCCGGAGCTGCTGGAGCCACCTCTGCTTCTCCTGCATGGATCTGCCCTGAGCAACGATGCTCAGGCCGCTGAACTGGCCGAGGCGGTGGGCTGCCGCGTCCAAGTGATCGATCCCCTGGCCCAGGAGTGGCTTGTGGATGTTTCGCCTGAGCAGGGTCTGCGTCCCGATGGTCCCGCTCTGGCGTCGCTCTGGGGTCTGGCGGCTGTGGGGCTGCTGGCATGAGCACCGTGTCCCACCTGGTTGATCAGCAGGATCTGCTGCGCCAGCGGCGCCTTGAGCGTGGTCTGCCGGCGGAGGCCCCGCAGCTGGCCTCGGCCCGGCGTCTGCTGTTGATCGGCACCAGCCTCGGCACAGCCCTGCTGGCCCTGGTGCTGTTCAGCTTGGCGTTCATCGCCTTCAGGGATCGGATGGTGTCGGCTGAGATCAACGGCATGAGCGGCATTCCCGGCCAGTTGCTCAAGATGGAGACGGCATTGCGCGATGGCCAGGGCAAGCTCAATCGGCAGCAGAAGAGCAACGACCTTCTGCTGCGCGGACTGGTGGCCGTGTCCTCCGGATCGGCCCTGGTCACCCAGCTGGCGCAGCTCACTCCGCAGGGGGTCCAGATCACCGAGGCCACGGTGACCGGAACCGCCCTCACGCTGAAGGGATTGGCGGATGATCCAGGCGCCTTCGCGCGGGTGAACGCCCTCAGCCTGCTGCTGGCCTATGCGCCGTTGTTCAAGCCCGATGTGAAGGTGGTCAAGCTGCTGCGTTCGGACGCCAGCACCGTCGCCAACGTGCCATACATCCTCCCACCGGTGAGCTGGGAGCTTGTTGCCACGCTCAAGCCTCTGAAACCGGCTGATCAGCTGAGCGTGCTGCGGCGCCTCGGCGCTGACGGCATGCTGGCCCGCCTCAAGGATCTTGTCCGCACTGGAGTCCTGCCATGACGAACTTTCAGGCTGCTCCCCCAGCCAGGGTTTCGCGGGAGCTGATCCTGTTGTGGACTCCCGTTGCCCTGGGCGGTGTTGTGGCCATCGCTGCCGCGGCACTGCTGCTCGTGCCGGCGGTGCAGCAACTCACCAGCAAGCAGCAGGAACTGGCTGATCTCAAGGAGCAGGAGGCCCGGCTCCCCCTGCTGCGTCAGCAGCTCACCCAGCAGCAGGAGGCTCTGGAGGAGGCCCAGCAGGGCGAGAAGCAGATCCTGCAGCTGATCGCCGGCAGCGGCGACATCAGCACGTTCATGGCGCAGCTCTCCCGCGAGGCCCGCAGCAGCGGTGTGCAGCTGGACAGCTATGAACCGGTGGCCGCCCCGGTGACCACACCGCCCGCAGGCCAGAAGCCTCCCGCTGCCTCTGCCACGCCCAATCCGCAGCAACCCCAGCCGGCAGCGGCACCGGGGGATCCCCTGGTGGCACCAGGACTCCAGAAAACCAGTGTGCTGATCACCGCCAAAGGCAGCGGTCCTCAGCTGCAGGATTTTCTGCGCCGTCTTGAGCGCCTCAGCCTGCTGGTGGCGCAGAGCGATCTCAGCCTGAAGACCGAGGTGGCTCAGGCAACGGAAGCAGGCAAGACCGCTGTTTCAGGCCTCACCACGCTCAAGCTCACCCTCAGCGTCTACTCCAAGGCCTCAGCTGCCGCCCCCTCCCCGGCGCCTGAGGCGCCCAGCCAATCGCCGCCAGCCGCGCCGGCCAAATCCTGAACAGGGCTGTTGCAACTGGTGCTGGCTGCGCAGCCCAGATACCATCCACCTCATAGGCTCCATCACTCGTGTGCTGCTGTCCACCCGTCGGTTGGTCCTGCCTCTGCTGACAGCGGTTGTCTCGGCAAGCCCGGTCTGGTCGGCTCCTTGGTCATCCAGCACCCCGGCCGCTGGCGCCGCAGCTGGCCCCGCCGCAGCGTCGTCTGCCACGCCCATCCCTGTCTCTCCGCCGGTGACACCTGGCGGTGCTCTCATGCTGCGGGTGCGCCGCTCGGCGGGCGCGATCGATCTGCTGGTGGAGGGAACCGGTCCAGCGCCGGTGCTGCAGCAGGGCCAGTCCGGTGGTGGGTGGCAGGGCATCCTGCGCACGGCAACACCCATGGGCCTGCGCCTGGGGCCTCAGCGCATTGCGCTGCCGGAGGCGGGCCTGCAGTCGGTGAGCTTGAGCGGCAGCGGCAGCGACTATCAGTTGGAGGTGGTTCCCGTGCCGGGCCTGCCGATCGGCTGGCCTGTGATCAGCGCGGATGGACGCAATCTGCTGATCAGCTTCCCTGCGCCGGCTTCTCTGACGCAGCAGACAGCCCTCCTGGATCTGCGTCAGCCGGGGAGCGTGCCCCAGCCGGCCTTTGCCCCGCCCCTGCAGCCGCGGGCCATGGCACCGCCGCTCGGGGATATGGCGGTGGGCAGCATGGTGCTGCGTAACCGCAGCTTCATCAACGTCAGCGGTCCACCGGTGACGATGACCTTGCGCAACGCTCCTGCTAGAGATGCCCTGATGGCTCTCGCTCAGATGGGCGGCTATGGCTTCGTTTTTGTGGATGACAACCCTGCCGGTTCCGGCGGGGCATCCACCACAACCGGCGCTGGTGGTACTCAGGTGCGGCCCGTGTCCATCGCCTTTCAGCGGGAGCCCTATTCGCGGGCGCTGAACGCCATCTTGCTGGCGGCAGGACTGCAGGGTCGCATTGAGGGCAACATGATCCTGGCCGGCCCCTCGGTACTGGGCAAGTCCTTCGGTACCCAGGTTTCGAAGGTTTATCGGCTCAATCAGGCCTCAGCGAACTCAGCGGCCGAGTATTTGGCCAGTCTCGGTGCCTCGATCACGAAGGTGAACGTGATCACTAACTCGGTCACCCAGGGCACGCCCCAGGCCCAGCAGGTGGCTGGAGGGTCCACTAGCCAACAGACCACCACCCAGCAGATCACCAGTACCGAAACCTACGGAGCCTCCACCGGACCGCTCAGAGGACTGACCGGCACGACCGATTCGCGGCTGCAGACCATCACGCTTGTTGGTGATTCGCAGTTGATCTCAGTGGCTGAAAACTATCTTCGTCAGATCGATCTGCGCCAGCGGCAGGTTGCGCTGAGTGTCAAGATCCTTGATATCACGCTCGATAATGCCACGGAAATTGATAACAGTTTTGCCTTCCGATTTGGCAACAATTTTATTTTCAATGAATCTGGTGCGCTGGTGGCCCAGTTCGGCAGGGATCAGGCTACCGCGGGTACGGCTCCGACTGGCTCTGTTACCTCAACCACGGTGAGTACGGCCAACACGGGTGGGGATTCGTCATTCTCCAATCAGAGCGGTAGGGATACAACGGTTAACCTCAGATCTGAGGACTTTCAAAGACTCAGTGATGGCCAGATTCGGGACGTTAACAATGTGCTCAGTCAAGAAGTCCCGGGTATTTCAACCTACAATCCTTCGACGCGCACATTTACCTTCACGCCGGCGGCTGGGACTTCTGAAGCTAATAATGCCAGGCTGACGGATCAGCTATCCAGTCGTCTCGAAAACGCGATTCAGCGAGTCACCGGCGTTAATAGCAACCAGATTGACACGTCAGCAGTTAGCAATTCTAGTAGCGGATTTGCCAACAATAGAACAACGACAACAACGACTTCTACAAATACCACGCCAATCGGCGGGAGTGCTGGCGCACCCGCTAGTCAGTTCGTTGATTTCTTACGCGCACAGATCATTTCTAAAAGCGCCAAGATCCTTGCGAGCCCAACATTGATCCTTTCGGAAAATCAGGATGAGATTCCTAGGGGCGCTGAAGTCTCTCCACAGCTCGGCTCCGCTGGTGGTAGCGGCGGTAGCGGCGGTAGCGGAGGTAGTGGTGGCAGCGGTGGGGGTTCGGGTTTCGGGGCCGCTTCCATTGGTCGTCCCAATGCCAATGAGGCGTTCATCACGGTCGGTGAGCAGGTGATCACCAGTTATGAGGTCAGCCAGGGCACTCAGGGGAATGTCGGTCTGGCCTGTCAGCCGGATTTTGGTATTGCCGGGCTTACTTTCGGTGCCCGTGTGTCGCGGATTGACGACAATGGCTTCGTGACGTTCACCATGTCGCCCCAGATCACCGCCAAGACAAAAGAGATAGATATCCGCGGATGTGGACCTATTGACATCCTGGCGGTTCGTCGTCTTGATACCGGCAGTGCTCGCGTTCGTGATGGTCAGACCCTGGTGCTCACCGGCGTGATCTCCGATGCGGATGTTCAGACCGTATCCAAATGGCCCATCCTGGGTGATATTCCGCTTATTGGTCAGTTCTTCCGTGCCAGCTCCGGCGATCGCCGCAAGCGGGAACTTGTGATCATGGTCACCCCCAGGATCATTGATGACAATCAGGGTGGTGGCTTCGGTTATGGCTACCAGCCGTCCACTCCGGAGGCCCGCAGGCTGACGGGAGGTTGATGCTGCGATCTGAAGCCTCGGCTCTGGTCAGCCTCGCTACCGCATGGAATCCTGAGGGTTTGGAGACTCTTAGAAGCCCATCGGAATGAACGATTTGGCTGCGATCTGAGCCAGTGGTGCCAGCAACCTCAGTGCTGCGACGGCGCCCTCAATCATCTGACCACCGCTACCGTTGCCCCCCTTGAGCTTTTTCGCTGGCGTGGTGAGCTGTTTGGCGGCACCGTCGAGGATCATGGCTTCACTGTCTTCGCCGCGTGTCCGGTACAGGCTGGCGGCATAGGTGAAATCGGCCGCGGCCATTTGCAGGTTGCCCTGCTCATTGCGGCTGATGCCACGGGCCACCCAGCTGATCGCTGAGTCCGGCTGCCGGCGGATGGCATCGCTGAACCAGTGTTCGGCTTCTGGATGACGTCCTGCTTTGGAGGCTTCCACGCCGGCATTGTGCAGTTCGGCATAGCTCAGCTGGTTGGCGGAAACGCCAAGGGCTTTCTGCCAGTGGGTGCGACTGAGGGCGCCAGGATCCAGTTGGGCGCCGCTAATGTCAGCCTGTCGAAGATCCGTGCCTTCCAGCCGGGCGCCACGCAGATCGGCTCCTCGCAGTGAGGCGCCCAGCAGGCTGGTGAAACTCAGATCGGCGCCCGTCAGCTGGGCGCCGTCGAGGCGGGCCTGGCTGAGGTTGGCACGTTGCAGTTTGGCGCCCTTCAGGTTGGCGTCGCGGAGATCGGCATGGACAAGATCGGCATCGGCGAGGTTGCAGCGCGCGCAGCTGCGTTTCTCCAGCAATCGGATCAGAGCTTCATCGCCGGCACTGGCCGCGGGCGTCACGGCCAGTGCCGCAGCGGCCATCAAGGTGATCCAGTGGCGGCGACTCATCGGTTGGATCCACACCCTCGGCTTATAGCGTTGATCCGCTGGCCCTTCACCTGTCTCAGGGCCAGTTGCCAGCGCTGGCGAGCCCTCCGGCGACGCTGCCCGGACCAGCCGCCGGGGGCGTAGCGCTGCTCGCTGTGCAGCGCTGCGAGCTCCGCCAACGGCTCGGACAGTGCCGGGAAGGCCCGGGCGGCCCGGTCTGTCAGGGCTTCCAGGGTGTCGCCGGGCACGGCGGTGATCTGCAGCCGCTCCAGCGCCTGAAGCAGTGCACGCAGCTCTCGCTCCAGCCGGTCGCGCGGCTCGCGCTTCTGCAGGCGCAGCAGCAGCAGAGCCGCTCCCAGGCAGGCAGCCACACCGGCGAGCAGCAGCCAGCCCAGCGCCCAGCGGCGTTCCCCCAACAGCCATTGCAGCAGTTCCTCCTGCCGTGAGCGATCGAAGCCGAGCCACCAGCGGCTCCAGCCCATGTCGAGGCCCCACCACTGGCGCTGCAGCCAGCGCCACTGGCGCGCGAGGGGCCAGCCGGCTGCATCCAGGCCGGCCGTGCGCTGGTCATCGGCGGCGCCAGCGCCGCTCACCCAGCGGGTGGGATCCACCCGCTGCCAGCCAACGCCAGGCAGCCAGACCTCGCTCCAGGCGTGCGCATTGCGCTGGCGTAGTTCCAGGTAGCTCGAGCCGTTGAACGGCTCGATCCAGCTCCCCCCCAGGTAGCCGCTCACCACCCGGCTGGGTACACCCGCCGCACGCATCAGGGCACTGAAGGCACTGGCGTAATGGCCGCAGAAGCCAAGGCGCCGCTCGAAAAGGAACACATCCAGTCCGTTGTGCTCCGGCAGGGTGCCGGGGGTTGTGGTGTAGCGGAAGTTCTCTGATTCGAAGAACGCACGAGCCGCCATCACCCGGGCGGCCATGTCTGGAAGCGTGGCCCAGCTGCGGCCCAGGGCCAGCAGGCGGGGATTTGATTCCGCAGGCAGGGCCAGATCGCCCCAGCTGGGCGGCATGCGCTGCCACTCCAGGGGCTGGGGCTGCTCCAGAAGCCGGTAGCTGCGCCGCTCCAGGGCTGGCCGCAGCAGCCGTATCTCCCCATCCGCCCCCAGCCGCAGGCTTGGATCCACCGGCAGGGCCTGGCCATCCCAGGGGACCGCCGTGAAGCGGCTCGGTTCCACCAGCCAGATCTGATCGCGGCCCTGCAGGGAGGCTGGCGCGGGCATCGGCTCTGGCGGACGACGGGTCTCCGCGCGGGGATCCCGCTCCCAGGTGTTGCCGTTGAAGAGGGGATGCACGAGCACCCGCCAGTACCGCTCCTGTGGCGGTGGCGGCCGGTTGGTGCTGAAGGCCACCCGCGCCGCAGGGCCCTGATCGCTCGCCAGGCTGGCGATTGAACCCGGATCGAGGCTGTCGCTGAGGCCGGTGCTGGCACGGGCGCCAGGGCCGTTGAGCCCGGAGCCCAGGGGGCTGACGCGAGGCACCAGCAGAAACAGCACCAGGGCCATCGGCAGCGCCGCCGCCAGCACCTGAACGCTGCGCCGCAGCAGCACCCGCCAGGCCAGGCGCTGGCCGCTCTCCAGCTGCAGTAGCCCCGCCAGGCTGAGTACCGCCGCCAGCAGCTGCACCAGGCTGGGCAGCAGATCGGGTTGCTGGGCCGCCAGCAGGCCGCAGCCCACCAGCTGCAGCAGGGCCACCAACCGCCGGCCGGCGCGGTCGCGGGCCTCCAGCAGCTTCAGGCCTGCCATGAGCACGAGGGCCAGGCTGAAGCCCCCCAGCAGCCAGCCAGGATCAAGCCCGATGCAGCCGGCGATGAGCACCGCCTGGGCCAGCCATTGCAAGCGTCGGGAGGGCAGTGCCATGGCCGTTTCAGCTGGCGAGGGCCAGGGCCAGCAGGCAGCGGTCGCGATGCTCGCGCCCCTGGCCCGGCGGGATCAGCGTGTCGGCCAGCCGCAGGCCGTAGCGCTCGCCCCGCTGGCTGAGCTGCCAGACCGCTGCGCTGAGGTGCTGCAGGGCCTGCTCGTGGGGTATGCCGGGCGCTGGGGTCAGCACCACTGTTTCCCGTTCCTCCTCGCGGAACACCTTGCTGAGTCGCCCCCGCCCCTGGGCCAGCGCCTTCCAGGCCAGGCGGGCCTGGCTGTCCTGGGGCCGGTGGGGCCGCAGGTCGTGCCAGTGCTCGCTGCTCTCGCGGCTGCTGGCCCGCTGGTCGGCCAGTGTCCGCGAAGGCTGGTCAGCGCCTATTGAGCCCACGGGTCCCTGCCGCCGCGCTGGAATCACCGCCTGCTCGCTGCTGGGTTGCCAGCGGCTCCAGCAGATGAACAGACCCAGGGGTGCGGTGCTGCGGATCAGCACTGGGCCCGGCCGCTGCAGCCCGCGCCGGCTGCACCGCCAGCTCAGCCCCACGCGGGTGTTGCCGGGATCCAGGCGTTGGGGCGGCAGAGGCTCACCACCCTCCAGCCGCAGGTCGATAGCTTCCCGGCGGCAGTTGCTGTGCAGTTGCAGCGGGTAGCGCAGGTGTTCATCGGCAAAGCCGGGCCTCGGTTCCGTGCTTCGCAGTTCCAGCCCCTGCAGATTGAATTGGGTGAGGTGCAGCGCCAGCAGCATCAGCGCCAGCATCACGAAGCTCAGCAGCAGCGGACCATTGCGTTGCGTCTGAATGCCCACCATCTGCAGCAGGGCCGCTCCCGCCATCCACAGGGCGCCGAAGCGGGTGGGAACGATGTAAAGGTTGCGCAGGCCGAGGCGCAGCTCAGGGCCAGCCTGCAGCGGACCCAGTCGGGTCACGTCAACGGATCGCATGCACCTGGTGCAGGAGGGTTGCGCTGCGTTCGCCATGGCCGCTGGGATCAAGGCGGTGCTCAGCCACGGCCGTGAACACGGCCTGAATGTCTGCCGGGGTCACAAAGTCGCGCTGTGCCAACAGCGCCCAGGCCCTGGCTGCGGCCAGCAGCCCCTGGGAGGCACGGGGCGAGAGGGGGGCGCCATCACGCTCCTCAGCCCTGCTGGCGGCCATCAGGTCGAGCACGTACTCCAGCAGAGCATCACTGCTGTGCTGCTGCCGGCACTGCCCCTGCCAGCCGAGCAGGTCGCTGGCTGTGTTGGTGCTGGCCATGGATTCCAGGGGCAGGCTCTCGCGGGCCAGCAGGGCGCGTTCCGCTTCCCGGGTCGGGAAGCCCAGGCTGATCCGCATCAGGAAGCGGTCGAGCTGGGATTCGGGTAGCGGAGCGGTGCCCACCTGGTCCACTCCGTTCTGGGTCGCGATCACCATGAACGGTCGTGGCAGGGCGTGAGTGGTGCCGTCCACACTCACCCGTCCGGTGGCCATGGCTTCAAGCAGGGCGCTCTGGGTGCGGGGGCTGGCGCGGTTGATCTCATCCGCCAACAGCACTTGGCTGAACAGGGGGCCTGGCTGGAATCGGAAGCTGCCCGTGGCGGGGTCGAGCACGTTGATGCCGGTGAGATCCGCCGGCAGCAGGTCGCTGGTGAAGCTGACCCGCTTGAACTCCAGACCGAAGGCCCGGGCGAGACCTTCCGCCAGGGTGGTCTTGCCTACGCCGGGCAGATCTTCAATCAGCAAGTGGCCGCCGGCAAGCAGGCAGCTCACCGCCAGCTTCACCTGTTGCTCCTTGCCCAGCAGCACGCCGTTGAGGGCCGCCAGCAGGTTGTGTAGGGGGGCGGATCCCATGGAAACGGAGCACCCTGGCCGGTGGCCAGTCAGGCTAAGCAGACACGCCACCCGTTCAGTGAGCGCCGCCGCCTCCAGCAGTAGTGAGCGCCACGGAGGCAACCTGGCGGCGGCGGCGGCACGCCTTGGCTGCCGCCCGGAGCAGCTGCTGGATGCCAGCGCCTCGCTGGTGCCGTTCCGGCCACCGGCGCCGCTGCGGCGGGTGCTGCGTCAGGCCGCGCTGCGGCCCTACCCGGATCGCGAGTACACCGATCTGCGCCGGGCGATCGCGGTGCTGCACCAGCTCGATCCGGCCTGGGTGCTGCCGGGCAACGGCGCTGCCGAACTGTTCACCTGGGCGGCCCGTGATGCTGCGGCTCTCGGCCGCAGCCAGCTGCCGGAGCCGGGCTTCGCCGACTACAGGCGGGCTCTGGCCTGTTGGGGGAGTGAGCCTGTGGCTGCGCCGCTCCCCCTGGAGTGTGCGCAGCCGGGGGGCCAGCCGGGGCTCCAGCCCAGCCCCCAGCCCTGGCCCCTGCTCGAGGCTGCGGACCGGGCTGACGCTCCTGCTGTGCTGTGGGTCACCAACCCCCACAACCCCACGGGCCAGCTCTGGAGCCGCGCCTCGCTCGAGCCGCTGCTCCGGAACCATGCGCTCGTGATCTGCGATGAGGCCTTTCTTCCGCTGGTTGCCGGCGGCGAGGCTCAGTCGCTGGTGCCGCTGCTGGCGAGCCACTCCAATCTGGTGGTGATCCGCAGCCTCACCAAGTTGTTCGCCATCGCCGGGCTGCGGCTGGGCTATGCCCTGGGAGACCCGCAGCGCCTGGCTCGCTGGAGCGGCTGGCGCGATCCCTGGCCGGTGAATGGGCTGGCCGCCGCTGCCGGGGAAGCGCTGCTGGCCGATGCCCGCTTCTACGGGCGCTGGTGCCGGCGTGTGCAGGGCTGGGTGGCGGCAGAGGGGGCCTGGCTCCAGCAGCGCCTGGCCCTGCTGTCAGGGCTGCGGCCTCTGCCCTCGGCCGCCAATTTCCTGCTGCTTCAGGGGGTGTGCCAGGGGCTCCCGATCAGCCTGGAGCCGCTGCGCCTGGCGCTGGAGCAGCGCCATCGCATCCTGCTGCGCGATTGCCGCTCGTTTGAGGGACTGGGGGAGAGCTGGTTGCGCCTCGGCTACCAGGACCGCGCCGGCAACCGCCGCCTCGTTGACGCCCTCGCCCGCGAGCTTCGTGGCTGAGGCGCATCAACCGCTGAGCTCCAGCAGCAGTTGAGCGACCAGTTGATCGGCATCGCGCACCGCCAGCCGTTCCATGCCGGCCTTGAGCCGGCACAGCGGATCAAGCACCGGATCGCAGTCGCGCAGCCGCGGACCGAGAAGCCGCCAGATCGCCTGGGCCAGAGCCGGATGCTCCGGTGGGTGCTGCCACACGATCACGGCCGCAGCCGCGGCTGCGGCGGCACCGGCGTTGGCGTCCTGGTGGCGGTCGGCCGCCTGGGGGAAGGGCACCAGGATCGTCGGGCTGCCGCTCACCGCCAGCTCACTGAGGCTGCCGGCTCCGGCGCGGCTGATCACCAGATCGGCGTGCTGTAACAGGCCCGGCATCTCCTCGCTGAACGGGCGCTCCACGTGGGCAGGGTGTTGCAGCTGGCCGCTGTCGGGATCGTTGCTGCCGCTGAGGTGCACCACCCGGCAGCCGCAGGCCAGCAGCCTTGGCAGCAGCGGTCGCACCATCCGGTTCAGCCCCACCGCCCCCTGGCTGCCGCCCATCACCAGCAGCAGCGGTCCGCCTCCGGTGGGCACCCAGTCGGGCAACGGGGCCGGCTGCAGGAAAGCCTGGCGCACGGGAGTGCCGGTGACGCGCGGCTGAGAGCGGGGCAGCCGCTCGGCGGCCTGGGGCAGGCCCACCGCCACACGGGTGCAGAGCCGGCCGAGCAGCCGTGTCACCTTGCCGGGCACACCGTTGGATTCATGCAGCACCACTGGGATGCCGCACCAGCGCGCCGCCAGGATCGCCGGCGCGGCGATGTAGCCGCCGCTGCTGAACACCAGCCTGATCCGCTCACGCCGGATCAGGCGACGCACGCTCCAGGTGGCGGTCAGCAGCCGCAGCAGGTTGAGCAGCTTCTGCAGGCCCCGGCCCTGCAGTCCACCGGCGTTCACGGTGTGCAGCGGGTAGGCCGCCGGCACCAGCTGCTGCTCCAGCCGGTCCGGCACCCCGAGCCAGTGGATCGTCCAGTCCGGAGGCAGGGCCTGCGCCACGGCCAGCGCGGGAAACAGGTGCCCACCGGTGCCGCTGGCTGCGATCAGCAGGCGGGTCATGGGCGCGTCATGGGCGAGGGCCTGGAAGCGCGCCTAACTTAAGGACCAGATCACTGTCCTGCCCCCGTGCCGCTGCGCCGTCTCCCGCCTGCCGCCTTCGCTCTGGCCGGTGTGGTGATCGGCTCCGGTCTGCTGGTGGGGCCACTGCGGGCCGCCCCGAGCCTTCAGGCCCTCGAGGATGCCCTCAACGACCCTTCACCCGCGGCGCTCTCCGCCGTGCTCGAACCGGGGCCTGGGCTGGATCCGGCTCAGCTTGAGCAGCGGCGTGCCGTCCTGCGCCAGCGCTTCCCCGATGCCCGCTGGCGGGTGCAGCCTGGGCCGCCTCTGCGCGATGGCCGATCCACCACCGAGGTGGTCGTGACCGGCAGCGACAGAGAAGGCCCCACCCGTTTCCGCCTGGAGGCCCGCCAGCAGTTGCTGCTCGGCGGCAGTGGGCCGCGTTTCAGCCGTCAGGAGGTGATCCGCGAAAGCTCGATCGTGCGAAGCGGTGATGCCGATCTGAAGGTCAGCCTGCTGATCCCCGATGCGGTGCTCACCGGTCAGCGCTACGACCTTGACGTGCTTTTCGACGACCCATTGGATGGTGCGGTGGTGGCTGGAGCGATTCAGCCGGTCAGCGCTGCCCAGCTGCTGCAGCTGCAGACCCCCGATCTGCCGCTGGAGGCCCTCGGTGGTGGTGGTCTGTTCAAGAGCGTGCAGGCGCCCTATCAGCCCGGCAGCCAGACCTGGGCCGTGCTTCTCGTGCATCCGAAGGGTGTGGTGGCCGCCAGCAAGCAGGTGCGCGTGGTGGCTGACAGGCAGTCGCTGCAGCCCTGAGGGTCGCTTCAGCGAGCGTCCGGTCGGCTGGCGCCACCACTGCCGCGAAGCTGGCGCAGCTCATCGCCGCTGATCCGGCCGTCGTCGTTGCGGTCGATCGCATTGAACAGCCGCTGCAGCCACGGGTAGGGCTCCGCTTCCTGCCGGTCCAGCTGGTTGTCGCCGTTGCGGTCGGCCAGGGTGAGGAAGCGCCGGGCCCGCTCGTTCCCGCCGGCAGAGCCCGCTGGGGGGCGCAGATCAGCCGGAGAGAGATAGCCCCGTTTCTGCTGATCGAGCCGCTCGAAGTGCCGTTCCAGGTAGGGATGCCCCTCCACCTCGCTGCGCTCGAGCCGCTGGTCGCTGTCGCGATCGAGGCGCTGGAAGAGCTTCAGCAGGCGCTGTTGGTAGGTCCTGACCTCCAGCTGGGTCTGGGCGTGCACCGCAAGGGTGCCGGAATCGATCAATGTCGCCTGGCCAGCGCCGACCAGCAGCAACGCCAGCATGGTTGCCCCCTTGCCCCTGCCCATCCGCTGGCGTGCCATGGGCCAAGGCTATGGAGCGTTCGCCGCGCTGCTGCCTTGCGCGTTGCCCCATAGGTATGACCAGATCTGTCTGGCGCTGACGCCAGGGACCGATCTCCATACAGTCGGCCCAGTCATGCCTGCCCCTGGCCGCCGCCATGGCCCATTCACAGCGCAGCGCTCCGGCGCGTATCTGGGTGGTGGACGACGATCCGGAACAGCGCCGGCTGGTGGGCACTTACCTCACCGATCAGGGTTACGACGTGCGTTGTCTGGCCAGTGGCGAGCAGCTGATGGCACGGCTGGCGGGCCAGCGGCCAGACCTGGTGGTGCTGGATGTGATGCTGCCGGGCGACGATGGCCTCACCCTGCTGCGGCGCCTGCGGGACAGCGGTGATGACCTTCCGGTGGTGATGCTTACCGCACGGGGGGATGGCGTTGACCGGATCATCGGGCTGGAGCAGGGGGCTGACGACTATCTGGGCAAACCATTCCTGCCCCGGGAGCTCACGGCCAGGATTGAGGCGGTGCTGCGTCGCCGCATCGCCCTGCCCGCCGGCACACCGCTCGCCGAGGGGCAGCTGGTGGAGTTCGGCGCCTGCCGGCTCGATCTGGCGGCACGCTGCCTGGAGCGGGGGGGGCAGCCTGTGGTGATCACCAGCGGTGAGTTCAGCCTGCTGGCGGCCTTCGTGCAGCACCCCCACCGGCCGCTGTCGCGGGAGAGGCTGATCGAGCTGGCCCGCGGGCCCGGATCAGACACTGACAGCCGCAGCATGGATGTGCAGGTGTCGCGGGTGCGCCGGTTGGTGGAACCGGATCCCGCCCGGCCTCGCTATCTGCAGACGGTGTGGGGTTACGGATACGTCTTCGTGCCCGATGGCCAGCCCCGCACCCGCTAGGTATGCCCTGCTCGGGGCAGGCATCTCGGCCCTCGCCCTGGCCCTGTTGCAGACATTGCTGGCTCAGCGGCTCGAGCGGGCTCAGATCGCCCAGATGGGGCCGGAGGTGGCCTTCAATCTGCGCCTGGCGGAGCTGGCCCTGGATCGTCTGCCCCCCCAGGCCCTGGCACGGCTCAGCGGACTGCCGCTGCTGATCGGCGAGCGCCCCCCCGTCAGCAGCGATGGCCGACTGCGACGCCAGGCCGATCAGCTGCGCGGAGATCTCTGCCAGCGCCTTGATCCCTGCCCACCGGTGCTGCCGGCGGCGGTGGAGGTGCCGGGGCTGTGGGTGCAGGTGCTTTCGCCGCTGGAACCGGTGTGGCTGCTGGCTCCAGTCGGCTCGCCCCGGCGCTGGCCGCCGGATCCGCTTCTTCTGGCGGCGGCCCTGCTGGCGGGGAGCATCTCCGCCTCGTTCCTCTACCTGTGGGTTGAGGTGCGGCGTCCCCTGCAGCAGCTGGAGCAGGCCCTGGCCCAGGTGGGCCTGCAGACCTCCGGTCAGGCGTCCGTTCAGGCCCCGCTGCCGCCGCGGGGAGCGGCGGCGGTGCGCCGTCTCACCGATCACTTCAATGCCATGGTGCGGCGGTTGGTCGACAGCGACCGCGACCGGGCCACGATGCTGGCCGGCATCGCCCACGACCTGAAGAGTCCCCTCACTCGCCTGCGGCTGCGGCTGGGCTTGGACCATCCCGCTGCAGATGACCGCCAGAGGGCTGAGGCCGATCTCGATGCCCTCGAGCGCATCACCGGACAGTTCCTGCTGTTCGCCGGCGGCGGCGATGCGGAACCCGCCGTGCGGGTCCCGCTGGAGCAGTGGCTGGCGGAGCTCACGGCGGTCCTCGACCCCGGAGATCTGGAGCTGGATCTGGAGCCGATCGAGGCCTGCATCCAGCCCACGGCTCTGGGCAGGGCCGTGGGCAACCTGATCGATAACGCCCTCAGCCATGGCAGGCCACCCCTGCGGCTGGTGCTGAGACCGGATGGCGTTGACGGGGCTCACCCCGGCTTTCGAATCGAGGTCTGGGATCGGGGCGACGGCATCCCGCAGACCGCCTGGCTCCAGGCCCTGCAGCCCTTCCAGCGGTTGGATCAGGCTCGTGGTGGTAGCGGCCACTGCGGCCTGGGGCTGGCCATCGCGGCCCGTGTGGCGATGGCCCATGGCGGCGGGCTGGAGATGCGCCGCGGTGAGGCCGCGGCCGACGGCTTTGCGGTGGTGCTGCGGGCACGCTCGCTGCCGGATCCTTCGGCACCGCTGCCGGCGGCAGGGGCGGGTACCGGCAGCTCCTGAAGCCAGGGGTTCTGGGCTCGTGCGTGCCGTGCGGGTCGCATCTGGTCACACCTCGCCGGCAGTGCGGCTGCACCCTCCCTGAGCCCGGGCGGCAGTCTGCAGGTGTCTCCTGTCCAACGCCCATGGCTACCCCCTCCCATCGATCCCGTATCGTCCTCTCCCTCGCGGGAGTCCTGTTGCTGGGCACCAGCTCCGGCTGGAGCCAGGCGGCGCCGGCCGGCCCGCATGACGGCTCCCGTGACGGTGAGGCGGAGCCCCTGCTCGAGGCCCTCAGCCGCCTCAGCCCATCCCAGCGCCGCGACTATCTGCAGGCACTCCGGACCCTGGAGGACTCCCGCAGCCGTGCGCGCCTGACCCAGCTGGATCAGACCCAGCGCTGTCTGGCCCAGGCCGGTGCCGTCACGGCCGTCCGCAGCTGTTGGCAGTCCCTGGCCAGGGCCCAGAAGCAGCAGCGCCGGCAGCAGATGCAGCAGCAGCAGGCCCTCATCCAGCGCTTCGGGCTGCCGATGCCGCGCTCCCGAGGTTGGCAAGGGGATGAAGCGCGCCCCCAGCCGGGGCGCCAGCAATCGCTACGGCAGCAGTCGCAGCCCCAGCCGCTCCAGCCGTGGCAGTCTGCGCCGCAGCTGCCCTAAGGCTGGTCCTGATCCTGAGTCGGCGGCGGATCGCCTGCGGCGCGAAACCAGCGCGCCAGGGCTGAGACGTCCTCATCACCGTGGCCGCGAGCGATCAGGTCATCCTCCAGCTGGGCGATGCGCCGGCTGAGGGGAAGATCCAACTCCACCGCGGCTGCCGTCTCCAGGGCGATGGCCAGGTCCTTGCGGTGCAGGGACAGCCGGAACCCCAGCGGATGGTTTCCCTCCAGCATGTGGCCGGAGCGATGGGTGAGGGCCCAGGAGCCGGCGGCGCCGGCCTGCAGCGCCTCCACCAGCAGCGCCATCGGCAGTCCCAGCCGCTGGCCGAGGGCCAGGGCTTCAGCCACGGCGCCGTAGCTGCCGGCCACCAGCACCTGGTTCACGGCCTTGGCTTGCTGCCCCGCCCCCAGCGAGCCCAGATGGGTGATGCGGCCGCCGATCACCTCCAGCAGCGGCCGCGCCCGCTGCAGATCCGCCGCCTCTCCGCCCACCAGCACCGAGAGCGTGCCGGCCCTGGCGCCTTCGGTGCCGCCTGTCACCGGCGCATCCAGCCAGGCCACACCTGCTTCCGCCAGCCGTTCGGCCAGTCGGTGGGTGGTGGCGGGGCTGATGGTTGAGAAATCGATCAGCAGCGAACCGGGCTGCAGGCCATGGATGGCGGCACCGCCGCCCCCCAGCAGCACCGCTTCCACGGCGGCATCGTCGCTGAGGCAGAGGCAGAGGATGCTGCTGGCCCGGGCCACGGCCGCCGGACTGTCGGCGCTGACGGCATTGGCGGAGCTCTCGGAGTGGTTCGCGGCCGCTTGCTGCACAACGGCTTCCCGCTGGCGGCTGCGGTTATGCAGCGTGAGCGGGAAGCCGGCAGTGATCAGATTGGCGGCCATGGGGGCCCCGAGGGCCCCCAGACCGATGAAGCCAATGGCGTCGCGGCCGATGGCGGCCGGATCAGGCCTCATCCAGGGCAGCCACGCCGGGCAGCACCTTGCCCTCCAGCAGCTCGAGGCTGGCGCCGCCGCCGGTGGAGATGTGCGACATCTGATCGGCCAGGCCGGCCTTCTCCACGGCGGCCACGGAGTCGCCGCCGCCGATGATCGTGCAGCAGCCCTTGCCGCTCAGGTCGGCCAGGGTGGTGGCGATGGCGTTGGTGCCGGCGGCGAAGGCGTCGAACTCGAACACGCCCATCGGGCCGTTCCAGATCACGGTCTTGCAGTCCGCCAGGGCGTCCTGGAACACTTTCACCGAGTCGGGGCCGATGTCGAGGCCCATCCAGCCGTCGGGGATGGCGTCCACACCGGCGATCTGGCTGTTGGCATCGGGGGCGAAGTTGTCGGCCAGCACCACATCGGTGGGCAGCAGGAACTGCACGCCTTTGGCGGCTGCCTTGGCCTCAAGCTCCTTGGCGAGCTCGAGCTTGTCCTCCTCCACCAGGCTCTTGCCGACGGCCAGGCCGCGCGCCTTGTAGAAGGTGAAGATCATGCCGCCGCCCACGAGGATCTTGTCGCACTTGTCGAGCAGGGCCTCGAGCACGCCGATCTTCGAGCTCACCTTGGAGCCGCCCACGATCGCGGCCAGGGGACGCTTGGGCTCATCGATGGCGCCCTGCAGATACTGCAGTTCCTTCTCCATCAGATAGCCAGCCACGCTGGGGCTCAGGTACTGGGTCACGCCCTCGGTGGAGGCGTGGGCGCGGTGGGCGGCGCCGAAGGCGTCGTTCACGTACACATCGGCCAGCGAGGCCAGCTGCTTGGCGAAGTCGCTCTCGTTCTTTTCTTCTTCAGCGAAGAAGCGAACGTTCTCGAGCAGCACCACGTCGCCTTCGGCCATGGCGGCCACCTTGGCCTCGGCGTCAGCGCCGATGCAGCTGTCGGTCTTGACCACAGGCTTGCCGAGCAGCTCGCTCAGGCGAGCGGCCACGGGGGTGAGGCGCATGTCCTCGTTCACCTGACCCTTGGGGCGGCCGAAGTGGGCCGCCAGGATCACCTTGGCGCCCTTGCCGGTGAGGTCGTTGATCGTCGGCAGCGCCGCGCGGATGCGGGTGTCGTCGGTGATGGCACCGGCGTCGTTGAGGGGCACGTTGAAGTCGACCCGGACCAGCACGCGCTTGCCGCGCAGGGTGTCAGCGGAGAGGCTGGCCAGGGAGCGCTTCGCCATGGCGTTAAGCAAATGAAGGGTCGGGCGAATTTAGCGGGCCGGTCAAGGGGTGATCCCGCCGCCTGGGGCGGTCTGCTCCCCTGGCCCCCGCGGCAGCGGGCGCTAGACAGTGAGGGCAAGACAGCGGTACCCCGGCCCGCCGGCCATGTTCGAGATCGTTCTCTTCCCCATCGACCGCAGCCGTCAGGCCGCTGAGACCGCCGCCACGGCCCTGAAGCTGGCCCGGCAGCACGGCAGTCGCCTGGTGGTGCTCTCGGTAGTGGAGCCCGGCGAGGACGATCCCGTTGCGGTGGCAGAGCTGCTGCAGCAGGCCCGCAGCCGCTTTCATGAGCAGGGGGTGGCCTGCGAGGTGATCGAGCGGGAGGGCAAGCCCGCGTTCGTGATCTGCGATGTTGCCGATGAGATCAATGCTGATGTGATCGTGATGGGCACCCGCGGCCTGAGCCTGGAGGCTGATGAGGCCCCCAGCACCGCCTCGCGGGTGATCCAGCTGGCGCCCTGCCCCGTGCTGGTGGTGCCGTGAGTGAGGTTTCCGGCGCGGCCGGTCTGCTGAGCGCGGCCGCCCCGGCGATCCAGTGGTACCCGGGCCACATCGCCAAGGCGGAGCGGGCCCTCACCGACAACCTGGCCAAGGTGGACCTGGTGATCGAGGTGCGCGATGCCCGCATCCCGCTGGCCACCAGCCATCCACGCCTGCAGCGCTGGATCGGCAACAAGCAGCACCTGCTGGTGCTCAACCGGCGCGACATGGTGTCCGTACAGGCTCGTGAGGCCTGGGATGCCTGGTTCCGCGCCGCCGGTCAGACGGTGTGGTGGTGCGACGCCAAGGCCGGCACCGGTGTGAAGCAGCTGCAGCAGGCAGCGATCCGTGCCGGCGAGGCCCTCAACGCCCGCCGCCGCGAGCGGGGCATGAAGCCCCGGCCGGTGCGGGCGCTGACGCTGGGCTTCCCGAACGTGGGCAAGTCGGCTCTGATCAATCGGCTGGTGCGTCAGAAGGTGGTGGAGAGCGCCCGCCGCGCCGGCGTCACCCGCAGCCTGCGCTGGGTGCGCCTGGGGCAGGACATTGACCTGCTCGATGCCCCCGGAGTGCTGCCGCCCCGCCTCGACAATCAGCTGGCGGCCCTGCACCTGGCCCTGTGCGACGACATCGGCCAGGCCGCCTACGACGGCGAAGCGGTGGCCATGGCTTTCGTGATGCTGCTGGCAGGCCTGGAGCCGGTGGCTGCGGCCGGAGTTCCGGCGGGCCTGTTGGAGCGGCGCTATGGCGTTGTGCTGGAGCGCCTTCGCGGCACTGTCCCTGAGCCTGTACAGGCCGTACGGAATGCCGGAGAGCCTGGCGAGGCTGCCCCGGCTGGCGTTGAAGCCCTGGCCGCGCCCGCTGCAAGCCCCTCGCTCGCTTTGCCTGGCCACCAGCCGCCGGATGCCGCCGGCTGGCTCGCCGCCGTCGCCGCCCGCCACACCAGCGGCGATACGGCCCGCATGGCCCAGCGCCTGCTCGATGATTTCCGCCGCGGCCAGCTTGGGCCGATCGCACTCGAGTTGCCCCCCGCGGCTCGATCCGCCGCTGGATCCGCCGCGACCCGCCGATGAGCGCATTCGCTGAAGGCGAGGGGGAGCTGCTGACGCTCGTCTACCCCAAGCCGCTGCCGATGCGGCTGGATCGCTGGCTGGTGGCCCAACGACCGGAGCAGAGTCGAGCCCGCATCCAGAAGTTCATCGATGCCGGCTATGTGCGGGTGAATGGCGTGACCGGCCGGGCCAAGACGCCCCTGCGTCAGCACGACATGGTGGAGCTGTGGATGCCGCCGCCGGAGCCGCTGCCCTATCTGCTGGCTCAGGACATCCCCCTGGATGTGCTCTACGAGGACGCCCATCTGATCGTGCTCAACAAGCCGGCCGGTCTCACCGTGCATCCGGCGCCGGGCAACAAGGACGGCACCCTGGTAAACGGCCTTCTGCATCACTGCCCCGATCTGCCCGGCATTGGCGGTGAGATGCGTCCCGGCATCGTGCACCGGCTCGACAAGGACACCACCGGTTGCATCGTGGTGGCCAAGAGCCAGGAGGCGCTGGTGAGGCTGCAGGTGCAGATCCAGCAGCGGGTGGCCTCGCGCGAATACCTGGCGGTGGTGCACGGCGCCCCGGCCGCCGATCACGGCACGATCGTGGGCGCCATTGGCCGCCACCCGGCCGATCGCAAGAAGTACGCCGTGGTGCACGACGACTCCGGTCGCCACGCCTGCACCCACTGGACCCTGCTGGAGCGCCTGGGCGACTACGCCCTGCTGCGCTTCAAGCTCGACACCGGCCGCACACACCAGATCCGCGTGCACTGCGCCCACATCGGCCATCCGATCGTGGGCGATCCGTTGTATTCCCGCTGTCGCAAACTGCCGATCGCCCTGCCGGGCCAGGCCCTGCATGCCTTCCAGCTCGGGCTCGATCACCCGATCAGCCGCGAGCGGCTGTTGTTCGAGGCCCCGCCGCCGCCGGTGTTCGAGAAGTTGCTGGCGCTGCTCCGCCGGCGCTAGGCCAGCGCCGGCAGCCGCGGGCAGGCCTCCACCAGGGTGCGGGTGATCGCCGCCTGCGGATCGGCCAGCAGCCGATCGCCGGGGCCCTCCTCCACGATGCGGCCGCCGTCGAGCACGATCAACCGCTGGCAGAAGCCGCTGGCCACCGACAGGTCGTGGGTGACGAAGATCATCCCCAGCCCCAGCCTGGCCTGCAGGGTCTTGAGCAGGGCCAGCACCTCCGCCTGGACCTCAGCATCGAGCATGCTCACGCTCTCATCGCAGAGCAGCACGCGCGGCTCCAGCACCAGGGCGCGGGCGATCGCCACCCGCTGCTGCTGGCCGCCGGAGAGCTGGCGGGGCAGGCGCTGCTCGAACGCTTCCGCCGGCGTCAGCCCCACGGCCTCCAGCACCTCGCGGGCCCGGGTGCGGGCGGCGCCGCGCCTGGCCAGCCCGTGGATCAGGAGTGGATCGGCCACCGCCTCGCCCACGCTCATGCGCGGATTGAGGCAGGCCAACGGGTCCTGAAACACCATCTGGATCGAGCGGCGGGCGCGGCGCAGTGCCCGGCCCCGCAGGGCCCCCAGCTCCTGCCCCCGCAGCCTCACGGTGCCGCCGCGCACGGGCGTGAGCCCCATCAGCGCCCGGCAGAGGGTGCTTTTGCCGCAACCCGACGCCCCCACCACGCCGAGGATCTCCCCCTCGCGCAGCTGCAGGCTGACGCCGTCCACGGCGCGATACCAGCGGCGCTGCCAGGGCAGCCCCGGCAGCGGATGCCAGCAGCGCAGCTCCTCGAGCTCCAGCAGCAGCGGCGCCGCCGTGGGGGCAGGCGGCGTGGCGCTGCCTTCACGGGTGCGGGCGGCTCCCACCAGCCGCTTGGCCAGGGCCGATTGCGGCGCCGTGAGCAGCTGCTGCGCCGGCGCCTGCTCCACCAGTCGTCCCTGATCGAGCACGGCGATCTGCCGGCACCAGCGGCCGGCCATGGCCAGGTCGTGGCTGATCAGCAGCAGGGCGCTGCCGGCCTCCTCGCACAGCTGGCAGAGCTCCGCCATCACCTGGCCCGCCACCGCCACATCGAGGCTGGTGGTCGGCTCATCGGCGATCACCAGGGCCGGCCGCAGGGCCATGGCCAGGGCGATCGCCAGGCGCTGGCGCATGCCGCCGCTGAATTCGTGCGGGTAGTTGCCGTAGCGATCGGGGGTGATCCCCACCCGCTCCAGCAGCTCCTCTGCCCGCTGGCGCACCTGGCGGCGCCGCCAGGTGGGGCGGTGTTCGGCCAGGGTGTCGCTGAGGTGATCGCCCACGCTCAGCAGCGGGTTCAGCCGCGTCATCGGGTCTTGGAACACCAGCCCCACCGCTTCGCCCCGCAGCCGGCGCAGGGCGCCCCGCCGCAGCGCGCGCGGGTCCTGCCCCTGCAGCCGCAGCTCGCCGCTGCAGCTGCTGCCGGCCGGCAGCAGCTGCAGCACGGCCCGTGCCACGGTGCTCTTGCCGCAGCCGGAGGGACCCACCAGGGCCAGGCGCTCCCCGGCCACCAGGCTCAGATCCAGTCCGTCGAGGGTGGCGGAGGCACTGCCCGGGTAACGCACCACCAGCCCTTGCAGGCGCAGCACCGGATCGGGCTTGGACTCGGGCACAGGCACTCAGCTCTGGGAACAGCCGTCACGGCGACAGCCGCGCGCTTACATCCAGGCAGCTTGACCGGGGAAGCCACACGTTGGGGTGGCAGGCGGATGCTTTGTCTCAGCCCCTGCATACGATGGACTGAACTGCAGCGCTTCATGCTCCAGGCGGTGCCCGACACGGCGGAGACTGCGGTCCCTGGAGCCGCGCCCACAGCTGCTGCGGCACTACTGGATGGCGCTCCGGCTGGGCTGAGCGGCCCGCGGGCGATTCGGTGCGCCGATGATTACGGCATCGCCCTGCCGGACTGGCTGCGCCGCTGCATCGAGCACGTGCCCCCCGGTGCCGGTGACAGCTGCCCCACCGACACCGAAGGTCTTCTCGCCTCCGCCTTCCACTTCGCCTATCAGCTGCACGACGGCCAGGTGCGCGCCAGCGGTGAGCCCTACATCTGCCATCCGGTGGCGGTGGCCGATCTGCTGCGCGACATCGGCGCCAGCGCCGGCGTGATCGCCGCCGGCTTCCTGCACGACGTGGTGGAAGACACGGACGTCACCCCCGAGGAGATCGAGGAGCACTTCGGAGCGGAGGTGCGCGGGCTGGTGGAGGGGGTCACCAAGCTGGGCGGTATCCACTTCACCAACAAGACCGAGGCCCAGGCGGAGAACCTGCGGCGGATGTTCCTGGCGATGGCCAGCGACATCCGCGTGGTGCTGGTGAAACTGGCTGACCGGCTGCACAACATGCGCACCCTCGGCGCGCTGAAGCAGGAGAAGCAGCAGCGGATCGCCCGCGAAACGCGCGAGATCTACGGCCCCCTGGCCAATCGCCTCGGCATCGGCCGGCTGAAGTGGGAGCTGGAGGATCTGGCCTTCAAGATCCTCGAGCCGGAGGCCTTTCGCGAGATCCAGCAGCAGGTGGCCAGCAAGCGCTCCGATCGTGAGGAGCGGCTGGGGGTGACGGCCGGCCTGCTGCGCGAGCGGCTGCTGGCGGCGGGGCTGGAGGGGGTTGACGTGAGTGGCCGGCCCAAGCATCTCTATGGCATCTGGAGCAAGATGCAGCGCCAGCAGAAGGCGTTCCACGAGATCTATGACGTGGCGGCCCTGCGCATCATCTGCCCGAATCTGGAGAGCTGTTACCGGGCCTTGGCGGTGGTGCACGACACCTTCCGGCCGATTCCGGGTCGCTTCAAGGATTACATCGGTCTGCCCAAGCCGAATGGCTATCAGTCGCTGCATACGGCTGTGATCGGCCGCCACCGGCCGATCGAGGTGCAGATCCGCACGGCCGAGATGCACCAGGTGGCGGAGTTCGGCATCGCCGCCCACTGGAAGTACAAGGAGGGGGGGTCGCCTGCGGCCATCGGCAACGACGCCGAGCGCTTCAACTGGCTGCGCCAGCTCGTTGATTGGCAGAAGGACGATGTGGGGGAGGACAGCAGCGATTTCCTGCGCTCAATCAAAGAAGACCTGTTCGATGAGGAGGTCTACGTGTTCACTCCCAGCGGTGATGTGGTGGGTCTGCGTAAGGGCTCCACGGCGGTGGATTTCGCCTATCGCATCCACTCCGAGGTTGGCAATCACTGCCAGGGAGTGCGCATCAATGACCGCCTCTGCCCGTTGGCCACGCCGCTCCAGAACGGCGATTTCGTGCAGATTGTCACCGCTAAGTCGGCCCATCCCAGCCTCGACTGGCTGAATTTTGTTGCCACCCCCACGGCGCGCAATCGCATCCGCCAGTGGTACAAGAAGAGCCACCGTGAGGAGAACATCCTGCGCGGCACGGCGATGCTGGAGCGGGAGTTGGGCCGCGACGGTTTTGATGCCCTGCTCAACGGTGAGGCGATGGCCAAGGTGGCCCGCCGCTGCAACCTTGTGGGCACGGATGATCTGCTGGCCGCCATCGGCTTCGGTGGGGTGACCCTGCACCAGGCGCTCAACCGCCTGCGCGAGGAACTTCGCCTGCTCTCCGCCGCGGCGGTGCCGGTGCAGAGCAATGAGGAGCTGGCCCGCACGGTGTCGGCCCAGGGGGAGCAGGCCGCTGCGGCCGCCCCGGCCGCCACCGCCCATGGCGATGCGAGCCCGATCGTGGGGCTGGAGGGCCTGGAATACCGCCTGGGGGGCTGCTGCAGCGCATTGCCGGGGGAGGAGATCGTTGGCACGGTTGCTCTGGGCAACCACGGCATCACGATCCACCGCCAGGACTGCGGCAATTTAGTCAGCGTGCCTGCCGAGCGTCGCCTGCCGGTGCGTTGGAACCCTCTGGCGGCCGAGGAGCAACGCCGGCGCTACCCGGTGCAGCTGCGCATTGAGGTGCTGGATCGGGTCGGCGTGCTCAAGGACATCCTCACCCGTCTGTCCGATCACCGCATCAACGTGAGTGATGCCCGTGTGCGCACCAATCCCGGCAAACCGGCCCGGATCGACCTGCGCGTGGAGCTGCTCAGCTCCGCCCAGCTGCGCAACACCATGGATCAGATTCGCTCGATGGCCGATGTGCTCGACATCGCGCGCACGGGGATCGGCTGAGGATCAGTGGGCGACGGGGATTACTGGCCGTCGTCGCGAACGGTCATCGCGCCGGAAAGCACCACGCTGCCGCCTGGCACCTTCAACAGCACAGCGCCACGATCGGCAACGGGGCCTCAGCGGTTGATGCCGTCCGGCCGCCAGGGCTCGTCCATGGCATGGCTGGGCTGAGGCAGACCCGTTTGCACCGTTGCCGCGAGCGATACGGCCAGGGGGTGGCCCGCCAGGCGTGCATCCGTGCTGATGGGCACAACGACCCAGCATTGGCCTGACCTTGTTGTCGCCGAAGGTGCGATTGCGGGGCCAGGAGTAGAGGCAGCCGCGCTGGGGCTGGCTGAGATCCGGCTTCGTCATCAAGCTGCTCAAGGCTGGCGCTCCCCATGGCTGTGGCGCGGGCTGCGGCGTCACCACCCTCCAGCTGTCCCAGCTGGGGATACGCCTGCTGCAGGGCCTCAAGCCGGCGTTGCTTCGGCCAGAGCTCAAGCCCCTCACTCCAGCAGCTCAGGATCGCTGTGGAGGATGTCCTCCCAGAACGACTGAAACCCCATCCAGCCGTCCTGGGGTCTGCCGATGTTGCGCTGGGTGTAGGCGGCCCATTCCTCGCGGATCAGCTGCGGGCTGCCGGCCGCTTCGGCCAGCAGCTGGGTCTGGCAGCAGCGCTCCAGGGCGATGAACCAGAAGGCGGCGGCATCCACGCTCTCGCCCACGCTGAACAGGCCGTGGTTCTGGTGGATGGCGGCCTTGCCCTGCAGGAAGTGCTCGGCGAAGGTCTGGCCGGCGGCCTCTTCCAGCACCACCTTGCCGCCATCCACCTGGATCAGCTGGTGGTCGTTGAAGAACAGGCAGCAGTCCTGCGTGATCGGATCGAGGTGTTTGCCCAGGCTCGAGAAGGCCTTGCCGTAGGGCGAGTGGGCATGGGCCGCGGCGATCACCTCCGGGCGCCGCGCGTGAATGGCTGCATGCAGCACGAATGCGGCTCGGTTCACGGGCCGATCGCCGATCACCACCTCGCCGGCGTGGTTCACCAGCAGCAGGTCGCTGACGCGCACGCGGTTGAACGACAGGGCGAAGGGATTCACCCAGAAGTGATCCGGAAACTCCGGATCACGGGCGGTGATGTGGCCTGCCACGCCTTCCCCGAACCCCATCCGGCCGAAGATGCGTAGGGCTCCGGCCAGGCGTTCCTGGCGATGGCGCCGTTCGGACGCAACATCGCTGAAGCACGGCGGTGAAAGGTCCCGCAGCGGCTTGGGGGTGAGGGGGATCCCGTCGATTGCGCCGGGACTGCGTGGATCGGCCATGGGCTCTGCGCCGCAGACACCATGCTGGCAAGCCCGCCCGTCCCGTTTCGATCCGCCCACACAGTCCCGCCGGGTGTACCTCACTACAGCTCCAGCGCCTTGCTCTGCCTACAACCGCTCGAACCGCACGAGTTGCCATGACCTCTGAACAGGCTGCTCAACTGATCGACGACACCCTTGATCTGGTGCACCAGCGCCTCGTGGTGCTGGAGCAGAAGCAGCAGGGGCGCGCCCACCGCGCCCTGGCGGAGGAGTTCCGCGAGTGGCGCCATCCCGATGGCGGGCATATCGACCTGATGGTCTGCCCGGGCTTCCCCGCCGTCTGAGCCACGGCACGCCGGGCAGGACACTGGGGATGCCCAGTGCCCGTGGTCGGCTGCCCCGATCGTTGCCCCGTTGCTTGAAGACACCATCGCTGCCGTGGCCACGGCCGTTGCCGCCGGTCAGGGCAGCGTGGCGATCGTGCGTCTCTCCGGCCCTGAGGCCGAGGCCATTGGTCGGCGCTTGTTCCAGGCTCCGGGCCAGCAGGACTGGGACAGCCACCGCGTGCTGTATGGCCATGTGCTGGATCCCGCCAGCGGTGAGCGTGTGGATGAGGCCCTGCTGCTGCTGATGCGGGCCCCGCGCAGCTTCACCCGCGAAACCGTGGTGGAGTTCCACTGCCACGGCGGCCTGATCTGCGTGCAGCGGGTGCTGGAGCTGGTGCTGGCCGCCGG
>CAIZNP010000100.1 GCA_903934375.1 uncultured Synechococcaceae cyanobacterium | reverse complement strand
GGGCAGCCCGGCAGCCAGACATCCACCGGCACCAGCTCATGCACCGGCAGCACCCGCTCCAGCAGCTCCGGCACGATGCCGGGGGCATGGGGCAGCTGGCCGCTGCCGTCGGCCAGCTCCAGGTAGGAGCGCCGCAGCACCGGATCGGCGCCGCTCAGCATGTTGCGCATGCCTGGGATGTTGGCGGTGATGGCGCAGTCGCCGAAGCTCACCAGCACGCGGCTGTTGGCGCGCACCTGGTGCAGCAGCTCCAGGTTGTCGGCGTTGGCCACGCCCCCCTCCACCAGGCAGACGTCGACATCGCGGGGAAACGTCTTGATGTCGGAGGCCACCGGGCTGTAGACGATCTCGGCCCGCTCGGCGAGCTCTAGCAGCCATTCATCGAGATCGAGGAACGACATATGACAGCCGGAGCAGCCCGCCAGCCAGACCGTGGCCAGCCTGATCTTGGCGTTGGTCATGGTTGCCACTGCTGATGGTTGCGGGCATGCACCAGCGCCTGCAGCCGCTCGGGATGGCCCTGCTTCTCCTCGCTGGTGTCGCCCTTGTGGAACAGGGCGCCGGTGGGGCAGACCTCCACGCATTTGCCGCAGTGGGTGCAGGCGTCGACGGCCCCCCACGGTTCATCCAGCCCGGCGATGATCCGGCAGTGCTCGCCGCGCCAGCCCATGTCCCAGACGTGGGCGCCCTCCACCTCGTCGCAGACGCGCACGCAGCGGCTGCAGAGGATGCAGCGGTTGTGATCCAGGCCGAACAGCGGGTGGGAGAGATCCACGTGGCGATCGGGGAAGCGGTAGGGCAGGCGGCTGTGGTCCATGCCCACACTCACCGCTAGGTCCTGCAGTTCGCAGTTGCCGTTGGCCACGCAGATCGCGCACACATGGTTGCCCTCGGTGAACAGCAGCTCGATCACGCTGCGGCGGATCTCGCGCAGTCGCGGGCTGTCGGTGCGCACCTGCATCCCGTCGGCCACGGCGGTCACGCAGGCTGCCTGCAGCTTGTCGCTGCCCTCCAGCTCCACCAGGCAGAGCCGGCAGGCCGCCACCGGTGAGAGGCCATCGAGGTGGCAGAGGGTGGAGATGGCCACGCCGGCGGCGCGGGCGGCCTCCAGCACGGTGGCGCCGGCGGCGATCGCTACGTCGCGGTTGTCGATGCGCAGGGTGCAGACGCTCATGGGTTCTGCTCCTGCGGCGGCGCGGTTGGCGTCGTCTCCAGCAGCGTCAGGTAGTCGCCGCGGAAGTGGCGCAGGGTGCTGAGCACCGGCCGCGGTGCGCTCTGGCCCAGGCCGCAGAGGCTGGCCTCGCTCACCACCGGGCAGAGCCGCTCCAGCTGGGCCAGATCGTCGTCGCTGGCTTGGCGCGCCAGCAGCTTGCGCAGCAGCATCTCCAGCTGCACCGTGCCCGAGCGGCAGGGGATGCACTTGCCGCACGACTCCTCACGGCTGAACGCCATGAAGAAGGCGGCGATGTCCACCATGTTGGTGGTGTCATCGAGCACCACCATCCCGCCCGAGCCCATGATCGTGCCGAGGGTCTGCAGGCTCTCGTCGTTAACCGGGGTGTCGAGGGCGGAGGCAGGTACGCAGCCGCCGGAGGGGCCGCCGGTCTGCACCGCCTTGATGTGGCGGCCTGCGGGGGCACCGCCGCCCATGGTTTCGACGATCGTGCGCAACGGGGTGCCCATCGGCACCTCCAGCACGCCGCTGCGGCGCACCTGACCGGTGAGCGAGAACACCTTGGTGCCGGGGGCGTAGGCCTCTGGGCCGAGCCGAAGCAAGGCCGGGATGTTGGCGAAGGTTTCGACGTTGTTGATCAGGGTCGGCAGGCCGAACACCCCCCGCTCGGCCGGATAGGGAGGCCGCGGTCGCGGCACGCCGCGCCGGCCCTCGATCGAATGGATCAGGGCCGTCTCCTCACCGCAGACGTAGGCGCCGGCACCCACCCGCAGCTCGACGTGGAAGCTGAAATCACTCCCGGCGATCGCCGTTCCCAGCCAGCCGTGCTGCTCGGCCTGGGCGATGGCGATCTGCAGCCGCTCGATCGCCAGGGGGTATTCGGCGCGCACGTAGAGGAAGCCCCGGTCGGCCCGTACCGCGTGGGCTGCGATCGCCATGCCCTCCAGCAGGGTGTGGGGATCGCCCTCCAGCACGGTGCGATCCATGAAGGCGCCGGGGTCGCCCTCATCGGCGTTGCACACCACCACCTTCTCGCCGCCGGGCATGGCGGCCACCGTGGCCCACTTCAGGCCGGTGGGGTAGCCGGCACCGCCGCGGCCGCGCAGGCCACTGCGGCGCACCAGCTCGATCACGGCGGCCGAATCGTTGCGCTGCAGCACCGCCTGCAGTTGCCGGTAGGCCCCGGCCGCCAGGGCATCGGCGATCTCGGCGGGGTCGATGCGGCCGCACTGGGCCAGCACCCGTCGCTGCTGCAGCGCCAGGAAGGGATCGTCGGCCGGGATCTCCCGGCTGTGGGGCGGGCTCCAGTGCGCCAAGGCGCTGCCGCCGCCGTCCGCCAAGGCTGTCTGCAGATCAGCCGCCACCGCCTCGATGGCTGCCTCGCTGCCCGCTGCGTCGTTCGCGGCGAGGCTGAACAGCCGGCTCCCGCCCGCGGCGGCGTCCACGGCCAGCAGTGGCCCCTCGCTGCAGGGTCCCAGGCAGCCCACGCCTTTCACTGTGATGGCGGGTTTCACTGCGATGGCGGGGGTGGCGCTTCCGAGCCACTCGGCGCACTCCTGGCGCAGCGTTTCAGCGCCGCGGCTGCGGCAGCTGGCGGCGGTGCAGATCCGCAGACAGGCGCCGCTCATGGGTCCAGGCTCCGCAGCCCGGCCAGCACCCCGGCAGCGCTCTGGTGGTTCCACACCTGGCCATCCACCACCACCAGCGGCGCACCGCTGCAGGTGCCGATGCAGCGCACCGAGCCCAGCTCGATGCCGCGCTCCTGCAGGGGTTCGCGCTCCAGAGCCGCCAGCAGCGCCGCTGCCCCCAGGGCATGGCAGGCAGTGCCGGTGCACACCAGGCAGCTGTGGTGCGCCGGCGGCTGGAAGCGGAAGAGGTGATAGAAGCTGGCGGTGCCCTGGACGCGGCTGAGCGGCAGCTTCAGCTGGCGGGCGATATGGCGCAGCAGCGGCGGACTGAGATGGCCGTGCAGTTCCTGGGCACGGTTCAGCACCTCGATCAGGCCGTCGGGGCGGTAGCCGTGGCGTTGCAGCACCGGCTGCAGTTCGGGGTAAGGCTCCGGCATCGAGGGCGCTGGCCCGCTGCCGTCAACGTAGGCAGAGCGGCAGGGCGTGGCAGCTTCAGCTCAGCAGCAGCGACCAGCCCACGCTCAGGACGGTGAAGCCCAGCTGCTTCGATTTACTGCGGATCACGGCCACGGTGGAAAGGCAGGGGGTGTAGGGGAGGGTGAACAGCATGAAGCTCACCGCCTGGGGCCAGCTCACATCGGCGGCGATGGCCTGGCCCAGGGCCACGGGGTCGGCCTGGCCGTAGATCACGGCGAGGCTGCCGAGCACGATCTCCTTGGCGATGAAGCCGAACAGCAGCGCCACCGTCAGGTTGGGGTTGATGCCGATCGGCTCGAGCACGGGGGCCAGCAGGGTGCCGAGCCGGCCCGAGAGCGACAGGCTGGAGGCTGGCTCCACCCCCAGGGGCAACTCCAGCACCAGAGGCTCGCTGCTGGGGAAGCGGCCCTTGAACACCAGCGCCGTTAGCACCGCCGCCACGAAACTCATCAGCTACAGGTCAAGGATCACCAGGGCCTCCTGGCGCGCTGGGAAGAAGGCCGCCGCCATGAACAGGAACACGTTCAGGCGTGCCGAGCAGGGTGAGAAGGGAATCACCGGCATCGACAGCAGCCGCAGGCCGCGGTCGCGCATCACCCGGTTGCCCGAGGATCGCCGGCACATTGCAGCCGAAGCCCATCAGTGAGAGCACGAAGCTGCGGCCGTCCAGCCCCAGCCGCTCCATGAAGGCGTCCATCAGATAGGCCGCCCGTGAGAGGTAGCCGCTGTCTTCCACCACGCCCATGGCCAGGAAGAACAGGGCGATCACCGGCAGGAAGGCCGCCACCGTGCCCAGCCCCTGCCAGAGACCCTCCAGCAGGAAGCCCTGCAGAAAGGCAGGCAGTGGGGTGAGCAGCGGCTGGATCAGCTACTTGCCGATGGCATCGAGCAGGGCGCCGAGGCCCTCCTGGATCGGCACGCCGATCGCATAGACCAGCTGAAAGATCAGCGCCATGGCCGCAAAGACCAGCGGCATGCCCAGCAGCGGATGCAGCAGTACCGCGTCGAGCTGGCTGGCGTTGAGCACCACCAGCACAAGGTCTACGGGGGTGGCCTCGAGAAAGCGGCGCACCACGGCCTCGTCGTCCGAGTGGCCGCGCAGGTCGTAGAGGCTCGGCAGGTCCACCAGTTGCAGCGTCTGCCCCTCGATGCGGAGCAGCGCCTGCATCAAGCCCACGGTGAGGCCAGGCCAATTGCCGATCTGCGCATGGCTGCCGGTGAGCTGGTTGAACAGGGTGGATTTGCCCGTGTTGGGCATGCCCAGCATGGCGATGGTGTTCATGCGGCCAGGGCTACACAGGCGGCATCGCGGCGGCGCACCATCAGCTCGGTCATGCCCACGCGCACGTGAAGCGGGCTGGACCACCAGCCCCGCCGCAGCATCTGCACCGGTTGGCCGGGCCTCAGCCCCAGAGCCACGAGGCGCTGCCGCAGGACCGGATCCGCGGTGAGCGAGGCCACCACGGCGGCGGCGCCGGGGTGCAGATCAGCGAGCGGGTGGGCCGTTCGCATTAGAAGCAAGCTTATTGCGAATGAGTTCCGAATTCCTGTGGCCTCTCAGGCGGTCGCCCCCGGTGGTCCTGATTACCGTGCGCGCATCCCGCTCCTGGGTGGATGCTGCACTTCTGGTCTCCCGCCCTCGACCCCGCCCATCCGGCCGCCTGCACCAGGCCCGAGCGCTACGCCATCCAGCTCCTGGGGCGCGGAACATTTCTGGCCGTGGACTCCGATGGCGACGCCCTGGTGGAAGTGGTGGACGTCCGCATGGCCCATCTGTTCCATGCCCACGAGGCCGCGGTCCGTGCCGCCCTGGAGCTCAACGCCGAAGGGCGCGGCCCCGTGGATGTGGTGAAGGTGGAGCTGGAGATCAGCTGACCAGCCGCCCCTCCTCAAGGTTGACGATGCGATCGGCGATGTCGAGCACCTTGTTGTCGTGGGTGACCATCACGATCGCGGCTCGCTGTTGATCGGCCAGCTCGCGGAACAGCTCCACGGCGGCACGGCCGGAGTCGCGGTCGAGGGCGGCGGTGGGTTCATCCGCCAGCAGCAGCGGCGGCGCCGGAGCGAGGGCACGGGCGATCGCCACACGCTGCTTCTGGCCGCCGGAGAGCTTCTCGGGGTAGTACAACGCGCGGTCGGACAGACCGACCCGCTCCAGCATCGCCGCTGCACTCCGGTCCATCGCCGCCCGGCCGCGCTCCAGCCAATGGGGGTGCACCTCCAGTCCCACCCGCACGTTCTCGAGGGCCGTTAGGTAGGGCAGCAGGTTGTGCGCCTGGAAGATGAAGCCCACCCGGCGGCGCAGGCGCGTGAGGGTGCTGCTCTCGGCATGCAGCAGCTCGGCGCCCAGGATGTGCAAACGGCCGCTCTGGGCGGCCCGCAGGCCGCCGAGCATGGTGAGGAGGGTGGTCTTGCCGGAGCCGGAGGGGCCCGTGAGGATCACCACCTCGCCGGGATGCACCTGCAGGTTGATGTCGTGCAGCACCTGCTTGGCCTGGCCGGCTTCCTCGAAGCTGTGGTTGAGATGCTCGACCGTGATCAGCGGTGTGTCGCTGCCCATCAGAAGATCTCGGCCGGATCCAGCCGGCGCAGCTTGGCGGTGGCCAGCCAGCCGGATGCGCCGCACATCGCCAGGGTGAACAGAAACACCAACGCGGCCCGCTGGACCGTCATCACCACCATCAGTGAAGTGGCGCGGGCCAGGAAGCCGTAGAGCCCGAGTGAGAGCAGGAAGCTGGGTGCAAAGGCCAGCAGGGCGAGGATCAGCGATTCCTGCAGGATGATCGCAACCACGAAGCCGTCGCTGTAGCCGATCGCTTTGAGGGTGGCGTATTCACTGAGGTGATCACTCACATCGGAGTAGAGGATCTGGTAGACGATGATTCCGCCAACCACCAGTCCCACCAGCACGCCAAGGCCGAAGATGATGCCGAAGGATGTGTTGCGGCGCCAGTAGTTCACCTCGGTGGCTTCCAGCTCGGGGATGGTGAGCACCTTCACCGAGGGATCGAGGAAGCTGTTGAGCGTGGCCTGAACCCGCAGAGGGTCCACACCCGGCTCCAGCTGGATCACGCCCATCTGAATGTCGTCGCTGCTCTGCTCCGGGAAGTAGTTCTTGAAGTTGGTGCTGGAGGTGATCAGGTTGATGTCGGCGGCGAAGGTGACTCCGAGGCTGAACAGCCCGGTGACCACCGCCCGCACGCCATGGAGTTCGGTGTCGTAGTGGCCCTCGCTTCGCACCACCTCGGCAACGGGGCCGGCATTGCGTTTGGAGCGGGTGTCGAAAAGAACGCTGTCGGAGCGCTGCAGGGCGAGGGGATCGGCGCTGAGTTCGGGGATGCGCAGGGCGGGATTCTCCGGGGTCACGCCGAAGATCAGTGCCTGCTTCTGCTGGCGCGTGTCGCGGTTGAGCCACTCGGTGATGCCGATGTAGAGCGGCGTGACCGCCTTCACCCCCACCACCCCCATCGCCTGCGTGAGCCGCGCCCGCGGGATGTTCAGCTGCTCCCCCAGGTAGAGGTAGCGGCCGCTCACCAGCGCCAGCTCGCCGTTGATGCGCTGGATCGGCCGCTTCTGGCTGTCGTAGAGGCCGCCCGACAGCCCCAGCTGGAAGAACACCAGCACATTGGCGAAGCTCACCCCTGCGATGGCCGCCGCCAGCCGCATCGGCCGGTGGATCGCCTGGCGCCAGGCCAGAGGTGTGCGTCGCAGTGGGGTCAGAGCGTTCAGCGGGGCCATCGGCAGCTCAGCGCGCACTCGGCCGCGACCAGCCGCTCTGCTCGCGGCGCTGCTGCTCGATCAGCTGCTCGAGTCGCTGCTGCTGCTGCCGCTTCTGCTCCGGTGTGAGCGGATCGAACAGCACATTCACCTGCAAGTAGTTGATCGCGCTCGCCACGGCGGCGGCCTCCGGCGGCAGACCGATCTTCACCTCGATTACGCGGCGGTCGAGGTTCTCACCCGCTTCGCCGCTGAACACGCTCTGGCGGCTCACCTGGCGAGCGATCTCCACCACCGTTCCCTGCATCTGCCGGCCGGGAAAACCATCGGCACTGATCACCACCCGCTGGCCGAGGGTGATGCCGGGACGATCCGTCTGATACACCTCGGCGATCACGCCCATGCGGCTGCTGTCGCCCATCTCGAGGATGCCGTCGTCGCCCACCTTGTCGCCCGGGTAGGCATTGATGCGGAACACAGTGCCGGCGAAGGGGGCGCGGATGGTGGCCTTGCCGAGTTCGGTGCTGTTGCGCGCCAGGGTGGCCTGCTGCCCCTCCAGTTCGGCCTTGAGGGTTTCGCGGTCCTGCAGGGCCTGATCGAGGTTGGCGCGGGTGGTGTTCTCGATCGTGAGGCGGCGGTCCCTCGTTTCGGCGCTGCTGGCGCCCAGGGCGTACAGCTGGCTGTAACGGCGCAGTTCCACCTGGGCCTGGGCCAGCTCACCGCGGTAACGGGCGATCACGCTGTCCTGGGCTTTGAGCTTGCGGCGGGCCACCTCCACCGCCGCCGTTGCCGAGCGCACATCCCGCTGCAGGCTCTCCTGGCTAGCCAGGATCGCCAGCACCTGATCCTTCGTCACGGCATCGCCCTGCTTCACCAGCAGCTGGGCGATGGTGTCGTTGCTGAGCGATGCCGGCACCGACAGCTTCACCACCCGATCGAGCGGTTCCACCCGCCCGAGGGCGGCGATGCGCCGCGGCAGGGGTTGCTGGCGCTGGTCCTGCTGTTGGCGTTGCTGGCTCTGCCGGTGTTGCCAGAGGCCGATGCCCGCCCCGCCCAGCATCAGCACCACCAGGGTGGGGACAAGCCAGCGGAGTCGCCCTCGTTTGGCTGCTGGTGGGCCGGCTGCCGCCATGGCGCTGCTCGGGGAACCGGGGGAATGCTCCGAGTTCTAGCCGTGGTTCCTTGCAATCGCTGGTGCGGCACTCAAACCGATGCACCGCGGCCGGAGCGGCCGGTGCGGCGGTGGAGCCACGCCTTGCGCAGGTCATCCGCCAGCAGGATCAGCAACGGCGTCAGCAGCAGCCAGCCCAGCACGGGCAAGGGGAAGGGCTTCATCGAGAACACGCTGCCCAGGGCCGGTACTAGCACCAGGGCACTGAGCAGGAGCAGTTCGCTGGCGATGCCGAACCACAGCAGCGGGTTCGGCTCGCGCAGGGTGCGCCAGGCGGAGCGTGATTCGCTGCGGCAGGCCAGCAGCACCCCCACCTGGCTGAGCACGATCGTGCTGAAGGCCACGCTGGAGGCCTGCAGCTGCAGGCTCTGCAGATGGGCCGGGGCGGTGTGGTGCAGCAGCTGGGGTGCCAGTGCCTGCAGGTCCGCCAGCCCGATGCCCGCCTGCTGCCACACCAGCAGGTAGGCGCCCATCGAGAAGCTCGCTTCCAGCAGGCCGAGGAAGAGGTAGGAGCGCTGCATCACGTGGCGATCGAGCAGGGGGGCCTGGCGGCGGCGCGGCGGCTGGTGCATCAGCCCCGGTTCCGGCAGTTCCGCCCCAAGGCCAAGGGCCGGCAGCAGATCGGTGCCGAGATCAACGGCCAGGATCTGCATCACCGTGAGGGCGGCGGGGATGCGGAAGGCCACCATCGCCAGGAACGGCGTGGCCTCCGAGAGGTTCGCTACCAGGATGTAGGTGATGAACTTGCGGATGTTGCTCACCACGCCGCGGCCGAAGCGCACGGCCTCGACGATGGTGGCGAAGTTGTCGTCGAGCAGCACGATGTCGGCCGCTTCACGGGCCACGTCTGTTCCGTTTTTGCCCATGGCCAGTCCCACATCCGCCGCCCGCAGCGCCGGTGCGTCGTTGACGCCATCGCCGGTCACGGCCACCACCTCGCCCAGATCGCGGTAGGCCTGCACCAGGCGCAGCTTCTGCTCCGGTGCCATGCGGGCGAACACCAGGCGGGTGCGGTACTTGAGCAGGCGGCGCAGATGCACATCGCTGATCTGGGCGAGGGTCGAGCCCTCGATCACCCGCACCGGATCGGCGCCGCTGTGCTCCGGCTTGCCGTCCCCGTTGGGGTTTCTGCCCGCCGGCGGATCCAGCAGGCCGATCTGGTGGGCGATCGCCTGGGCCGTGAGGCCGTAGTCGCCGGTCACCATCGTCACCTTGATGCCGGCCTGGCGGCACTGGCGGATGGCCTCGCTCACCTCCGGCCGTGGCGGGTCGTAGAGGCCGATCAGGCCGATCAGGGTGAGCTTGCTCTCCAGGGCCTCCGGCGCCAGGGTCTGCAGATCGTCGCCGCCGCTGCGCAGCGCCACCCCGATCACGCGGAAGCCGCGGCAGGCGAGGGCATCATTGGCTCGCACCGCCTGCTGGCGCATCGCCGCCGTGAGCGGTTCCGCTCCCTTGGCCGTGAGCTGGTAGCGGCAGAGCTGCAGCACCTCAAGCGGGGCTCCCTTGGTGACCGCCAGGCGCGTGCCGGCCGGCAGCGGCAGCGCGCTGATCGGCTCTCCCTGCTCGATCACCACGGTCATGCGGCGGCGGTGGGAGTCGAACGACAGCTCGCGGAGCCGGGGGAAGCGCCGCTGCTGTTCGGCATGGCTCAGCCGGGCCTCCACGGCGGCGAGCAGCAGGGCGGTTTCGGTGGGATCGCCGCTGGCGCGCCAGGGTTCCACCCCGGTGCTGTCCTGCTCCAGACGGGCGTTGGAGCAGAGGCTGGCGGCAAGAAGGAGCAGTCGCCTCTGGCTGTCGCCGGGCTCGGGCAACCAGGTGTCCTCCACCGCCATGCAGTTCTGGGTGATCGTGCCGGTCTTGTCGGAGCAGATCACGCTCACCGATCCGAGGGTCTCCACCGCCGACAGACGCCGCACCAGGGCGTTGCGGCGGGCCATGCGCTGCACGTTGAGCGCCAGGGTGAGCGTTACCTGCGGCAGCAGGCCTTCGGGCACGAAGGCCACGATGATGCCCACCGCATAGATCAGACTCTCGAGCGGCGTCAGTCGCGTGACCAGCACGCTCATGGCGAAGGTGAGCAGGCCGGTGCTCAGGGCGATCAGCGTGATCGTGTGCACGATCTGCTGGACCTGCACCTCGAGCGTGCTCACACTGCGGGCTGTGCTGGCGGTGAGATGCGCCACCTGGCCGAATTCGGTTTCGGAGCCGGTGGCGAACACCAGCCCCTCGCCCCGGCCGGTGGCCACGGTGCTGCCCGCCAGCAGCAGGTTGGTGCGTTCGCGCGTGGGGATTCCCGCGCCGCTCTGGAGATCGGCATCGCGGGCGACCGGCAGTGATTCGCCGGTGAGCACCGAGAGGTCGACGTACAGCTGATGCGCCACCACCACGCGGCAGTCGGCCGGAATCTGATCGCCCTCCTCAAGCACCACCCGGTCGCCGCAGACCAGCTGATCGGCTGGGAGCTTCTGCAGCCGCCCGTCGCGCCAGACCCGCACCATCGGCGGCAGGTTGCCGGCCAGGGCCTGCAGGGTGCGCTCCGCCTTGAACTCCTGCCAGAAGGAGAACACCCCATTGATCAGGATCACCGCCCAGATCGCCCAGCCCAGCTGCGGTGCCCGGGCGATGAAGGCCAGGCCGCCCGCCACCCACAGCAGCAGCGCCATGAAGTGGAAGAGCTGATCGGTGAAGCGCAGCAGCAGTGGCCGCCGTTTCAGGGGCGGCAGCCGGTTGGCCCCGAAGCGCTCGAGGCGTTCCCCGGCCTCATGGTTGCTCAGGCCCTCCGGCCGGCTCTGCAGGCCCGCGTAGGCCTCCGGCAGCGGCAGCGACCAGATCGGCTGGGCGGCGGTGAGCAGCACCGGGGCTTGACGCAGTCACCGTCCATGCTGAGTCGGTTCGGAGCCACCGGAGCCAACCGCTGCCAGACTCACGCCAGCGCCGTGGCTGGCATGAACGGTCCCGATCTGTTCCTCAACATCATGCTGGGCGTGGTGGGCTCCGCCTCGCTGCTCTATGGCCGTAAGCAGGGGGCACCCCTGCCGATGCTGTGCGGCCTGCTGCTGATCGTCGAGCCGTATCTGGTGCCTGGCTTCCTTGCGCAGCTGCTGGTGGGTGTGGGTCTGGCGGCCCTGCCGCTGGTGCTGCGGCGCTGATCTGAGTCGTAAGCCTGCGGGCGGCGCAGGAGTGGATCACGCCGCCTGAGCTGTCCAATCAAAGGCACCCACCTCAATCTGCTTGCATCGATACCATCGGTAATCCCTGTGGTGGTGCCATCGGGGATGGCAGCCGAACGGCGCCGTCTGCGAACATCCCATCAATGGGAGTGATTCTCCTTGGCAGTCACCGGTTCAGGGAACGTCCCAGGGATTGATCAACTCCAGGCCGATCTCCGCGAAGTCGGCCACGTCTCTTGTGGCCAAGGGCACCCCATGGGCCAGCGCCGTGGCCGCGATCACAGCATCCGCAGTGGCCATCAGCCATGCTAGCTGTTCGCGTCGCAGCAGCAGATCGCCATACCAGTGGGCCGCTTCGCTGGTGAAGGGCCAGATCCGGCCAGCGAACAGCTCGGCCGCCAAGGCTTCCAGCCCTGCTGGAGTTGCTGCTTACGCCTGCCATCCGGTAGCCGGGCCAGGCCGTGCAGGATTTCGGCCTCGTTCATGGCCGTGATCGCCACCGCGTCTGGATCGAGGCCATCGGCCCAGGCCAGCACCCGTGGCTCTGGCTGCGGGCGCATCAGCTCTGAGATCACATTGGTGTCGAGCAAGATCACCGCAGGCCCTTCCCTTGTTGGAACTGGCTTTCTCAGGGCTCCAGCTCCGCATCGTTCTCGAACACGGCTGGGGTTGGCAGGGAGGAGCGCTCAAGTAGCTCCAGCTTCACGCCGCCGAGCTGGGCGAAATGCTCATGGATCCGACTGCCCAATCCCTTGCCACCAGGCACGGGCTGCTGGGCTTCGATGGCGGAGCGGAGGATCGTGCGCGCTTCCTCCTCCATCGATCGGCCGTGGCGGGCAGCCTGAATGCGCAGCTGCGCCTTGGTGCGCTCATCGAGGTTGCGGATCGTGAGCGTGGCCAAGGGCAACTCCCGCTTGCACTGACAGCAGTGCTATTAACGCTAGGGCCTGCTGCGGCTGTCGTGGCTTCAGCCAGCTCGCCCTCAAGCTGTTGCAGCCTGCGCCGCTGCTCATCGTGTTCCTCGCCGAAGAACAGGTGGCAGTTGCCCGGCCTGGTTCGCGATCATAAGCGTGGCTTATCAAATCCGCTTTGCGGGCGGATGCTCATGGCGTGCGCTTGCTCCAGCATGTCGCGCTGTCAAAAACCTTGATGGGACTTGGTTTCCTGAAACGCCCCCTGATGGATTCGAACCATCGACCGGCTGCTTAGAAGGCAGCACATCCGCCTGCAAGAACTCAGTCGCAGCAACACTTTGAGCGATTGTCAGGGGTTGATTGGTAAAAACGGGGTAAAAAATATACGTGACGTCATGGGGCTGTAGGCCTGATGGGGACTGGGGTTTCCGCCGGGGGCGCCTCTGGTGTTCTCGGCTGGCATCCCGCCTCGTTTCGGGGCGATAGAGGCCAGGGCAATCGACCGCATGTCTTGAAAGCAGCCGGTCTGTTGTGCCCAAGGCTGCATTGGCGCATTGGTCCCCATAGGGGCGCCCTGCTCCGTAATGACGATCAGGTGCGCTCCCGGTTCGCGAGGGCGGACCAGATCAGGACCGCATCCCGCCAGGATCAAGCACTCGGACCGGTGGCTGGACCTAGCCGGTGGCGGGGCCAGGGCGCACCTGGGGCCAGGATGCAAAACGTCACGCAAAACTCCATTAAAAAAAAGGTGCTCGCAAACCTGTGGGCCATACAGTTAGGGTTCCCGAACGGCAACCCGTTGCAGAGCCTTCAGCACAAGCTCGATGCCGCCCGGGTGCAGTTCGGCAAGTTCCTGCGCAATTGGCGACGCAGTAACGACTGGTCGGTGACCACCGCCCAGGACTGGGCCAAGGCCTGCCCTGCTCTGATCCCCTGGTCCTTGCGGGTGGCCGGCGGGCAGTGGGGGAACCTGGAGAACGGCAAAGTCCACCAGCCCCAGCCCAGCACCTTCATTCAGCTGGGGGTGCTCAACGAATGCCTGGCCCTGGAGGACCGGGGCCCGATCAAGGACCGGACCCTGCGCGATCGGGTGCAACGGGCTCAACCTGTCCGGCACCCCGACGGTCGCCTCTGGGGCGCAGAGGACTGGTTCGCCTGCTACATCGGCAAGCTGGAGGGTCCGGCTGGGCTTTGGCCCCGCCAGGAGGAGATCGACGCGGAGATCGAGACCAAGCTGCTGCGCAACCTGTTTGAGCGTGCTGTGGAGCATGTCGGCTTACGCCCGGTGTCCGCAGCAATGCAGGTGTTGCGCGGTGCCGGTGATCTGCCGATGGAGCAGGTGGAGGCGATCGAGAACGCCCTCTTTGCCGGCGAGCGGCTGGCACCGGCCATCGTCCCCATCGCCCGCCAGGCTCTTGATGCCTGGGTGCGGGAGGCAGCGCCGGAGCTGATCACCTCCGAGGCGGAGACCGGCGCCTCCTGAGCTAGGCGGCAGCACGGGGTCGGCGGTTGAGGCCGTGACGACCGCTACAGCGACAGCAATTATGCGTAGCCGGAATACATGCCTTTAGCGTTCCCGAAAGGAAAGCAATAGGGGTAGCTTTGGCGTCGACCTGTAAGACCTTGTGGATCGCGCCGAACGCGGGACCCCTGATGCCGATTCCAGGCCCACTGATGGCCTGAAGACCCAGGATCCCCCTCGCTCCGATCTGGAGCACTACACCCTGATCCAAGCCTCCTTCTCTGCTGCCCTTGCCGGATGGCAGCAGCGCTGGCCGGCCATCACGACTGAATCTCTGGCAGCACTGGCCAGCCACGGCATCGCCATCAGCTTCCGCCAGAGCGTCTGTGGCGGCTACGTGGCCACCCTGCTGCACTCCGGCGGCGGCGGCATCGATTCGGGCCTGTGCCCGTCGCTGCTGGAGGCAAGGCGGCTGGTCCTCGGCCACGGCCAAGAGGACACGCCATGAGCAGCATCTCCCTAGCGGACTACCACCGCCATCCCGCCTGGTCTCCCACCGCCTTGAAGGCGGCGGTCACCGGCACGATGCGGGCCTGGTGGCAGCGCTTCGGGCCGGGGGCGGCGCCGTTCGTTCCCTCGCCGGACATGGTCAAAGGGGATCTGGTCGATGCCCTGCTCACCCCGCCCTTCCGCATCGAGGAGCGCTTTGCGGCGTTCAAAACGATCGCCCGCAACACCAAGGCCGGTGCCGCCAACTGCGCCGAGGCCGAGGCGGCCGGTCTGACGCCGGTCAGCCACGAGATGGTGGAGCAGGCGCTGCGCATCCGCGATGCCCTCCACGAAGATCCGGTGGTGGGGGAGGTGCTGGCGGTCCTGGACCCAGCAGCCAGCCAGCAGCCCCACTTCTGGGATGACGAGGCCGGCCGGCCCTGCCGCTGCCTGCCGGATGTGGTCACCAGCGACGGCCGCCTGTTCGATCTCAAGAAAACGCGCAGCGCCATGCCGCGCCGCTTCTATTGGCAGGCAAAGGACCTGGCCTACGGCCTGCAGATCGCCCATCTGGCCCTGGGCCACCAGCACCGTTGCGGCAGCGAACCGGTCGAAGCCGGGGTGATCGCCTTCGAGTGGCCGAGCGATCCGGCCGCGGCGATCGACTGCAGCCTGCTGATCTTCGATGGGCAAGACCTGCAGACGGGGCTGCAGCGACGGGAGGAGGCCTTCCAGCGAATCGCCGCCTGCCAGTCCAGTGGCAGCTGGCCGAGCCACGGGCGCCACACCTTCCGTCCCGTGTCCAGCGGTTTCAGTATTCCCGAACGCGAAGACTTTGATCCGGATTCCATTGATCTCTTCTGATGAGCAACTCCACCCTCACGGCCGGCGCTCCTGCGCCCTCCTCTTCTTCGCCCTCCGGCTCGGCCCTGGCGGCCAGCAGCGAAACCCTGCAGGTGTTCAGCGGCATCGCCGCCTTTGACGCCGCCCAGCGCATGGCCAAAGCCCTGTGCTCCTCCACCCTGGTGCCCAAGGAGTACCAGGGGCAGCAGGGCCTGGCCAACAGCCTGATCGCCTTGGAGATCGCCAGCCGCATGCGCCTCTCGCCGCTGGTGGTGATGCAGAACATGACGCCGATCCATGGGCGGCCCACCTGGAGCAGCAAGTTCCTGATCGCCACGGTGAATGCCAGCGGCCGCTTCTCGCCTCTGCGCTTCGTGTTTGACGACAAGGAGAAGCCCGCACGCTGCCACGCGGTGGCGACCGACAAGGCCACCGGCGAGGTGCTGGAGGGGGAGACGATCACCCTTGAGCTGGCCCGCAAGGAAGGCTGGTGGAGCCGCAAGGACCGCCAGGGCAACGAGACCAGCAAGTGGCAGACGATGACCGGCCAGATGTTGCGCTACCGCGCTGCCGCCTGGTGGGCGAACGTTTACTGCCCGGAGATCGCCCTGGGCTTGATGACCCAGGAGGAGGCACTGGACATCGAGCCGGTCACGGTGCGCGAGGCGAGTGAGGCCATTCAGTCGGCAACGGCCCTGGGCCCGGCTTCACCCGGTCAGGGCGATGGCAAGCAAAGCTTCGCTGTGCCTGCTCTTTTGCGCCCTCGCGAAGACCGTGCATCTCAATCGGACTCCCTGAATGATGCGCTCGACCCGCCGCTTATCGGCGGCGGATCCGCAGCAGATCCGGCTCCGGAGCCAGCAGCTGTGCCAACGGCAGAGCCAGCGGCGCCAGTCCAGGCGGTGGAGGCCGAAGTGATCGATAGCGCTGGCAGAGAACCTGCCGCTGCCGCTCCCGCAGCACCGCGCCGCTCCCGCAGCCAGGTGAAAGCGGCAGCCAGCACAGCAGCAGCCACGGGGGCTGCAGGGGAGCTGACGCAGGCGACTGCCCAGGAATTGGCGGAGACGGCGCCGACACCTGTATCCCAGGACCCCGATCCGGTGGCAGCCGGGCTGCAGCAGATCCCGCGCATCGCCACCCTGCTTGAGCTCGATGCCGCCTACGGGCGGGTGAACCAGCTGCTCGGCTCGGGCCGCATCAGCGACGACAACGCTGAGCGGCTGTGGAGCGCGATCGCAAGGCGCCGCAGTCAGCTGGAGGCCGCGGCCCCGTGCGCGGATCCCATGGCGGACGCCAGTGAGGTGGCGCCATGAGCACCACCCTCTATCTGATCCAGGCCCAGCACCTGCTGGAGCTGGCGCTGGATCAGGCCCGCCAGGAGCGCGACCGCGGCGTGTTTGAGATGGCCCGTGGGGAGCGCAGCCTCAAGCAGCTGCAGCGGCTGGTGGAGCGGGTCGCTCTAGTCCAGGGCCTTTGGCAGCAGGTCCGCAGCCTGCTCGGCGCCCAGGAGCAGCCCCCGGCACCGACGCGGTTCCGGCCAGGTGAGCACTGGCGGAGCCCAGATGGTCTCTATCGAGTCGAGCCCTGCCCGCTCATCCCCAGTTGCGTGCGGCTGATCCCGCTGAGCAGCAGCGACCAGGAGCCGATCTACCGCCACCCCAGCAACACCACCCGTTTTCAGAGGCTCTGGCCATGAGCGCACTGCCAACACGACCGCGGCCCCTGCGCCAGCGGATCGGTAACCACAAGAAGACGATCACCATGAACAACGACACCTACGAGCGGGTGAATGCCTTCGCGCGTCGCCACAACATCACGTGGAGTGGAGCACTGCATGAGCTGGTGCGCACCCATCCCCTGATCGGCCTGTCCTCGCTACTGGCAGCCCAGGAGCGCGTCGACGCCATCAAGAGCGCGGCTCAGGAGGTGCAGGCATGAGCATCAACGTGGTCGTGCTGGTCGGCAACGCCGGCCGGGATCCGGAGCTGCGCTTCTTTGAGAGCGGCAGCTGCGTCTGTGAGTTCAGCCTGGCCATCAACCGGCCGCCGCGCGATGGCCAAGAGCAGGCACCCCTGTGGGTGAACTGCAAGGCCTGGGGCAAGACCGCCCAGGTGGCCGGGGACTACGTCCGTAAGGGCAGCAAGGTGGCGGTGGTCGGCCGGCTGGAGATCGAGCAGTGGACCGACCGCAGCAGCGGCGAAGTCCGAAGTAAGACCCTTGTGGTGGTCGACCGCCTGGAGCTTTGCGGGAGCCGCGGCGGCGGCGACGGCGGCTTCAGCGGTGAAGCAGAGCCGAGCAGTGGTGAGCACCAGGGCAGGCCGGCGCCGGTAGGCGGGGCGCACAGTGCAGCTCATGGCGCAGCGACTTCCCGGCCAGCAGCCCCCAGCTCCGGCGGCTGGGGCAACGACTGGACCTCGCCTCCCGCCGGGGCCACTCCCCTCAGCGATGAAGAGGTGCCGTTCTGATGGAGCGCCCAACCCGACGCCTGGACCTGCCGGCGTTTCCCCGCAGCCGCAGCCGCCCTCGCCATCCGGGGCAGCTGATACTGAGCCGCCTGCGCCGCATGGGGCGGCTGCAGCTGCTGGTGCTCCTGCTCCAGCTCTGCAGCCTTGCCCTGCTGCTGCGAGTGGCTGACCAGGTCGAGCCACCGCCACGACACCGATTGAGTGGTGGTGTGGACGCTCAGAGCGGTTCAGCACCTTCACCCAGGATCGCCAGGTAAGCGTCGTAGGCGAAGAGACGATTGCGCTGGCCGCCGGTGATCTCCCGGGCGATGCCGAGTTCCACCAGCGTCTCGAGGACCTTGCCGGCGGTGGGGAAGCTCAGGCCGCTCAGCGCCTTGAGCTGCTTGGTGCTGGTGAGCGGCCGCCGGCGCAAAGCCGCATAGCCCTGGCGCACGCTCGCCCCGGATCGACCGAGGCCCGCCAGTCGTTCCTCATCAGCACGGAACAGGGCAAGCAACCGCTGGGCAGTGGCCACGGCGGCCGAGGCCGTGCTCTCGACACCCTCCAGAAAGAACTCGATCCAGGCCTCCCAATCGCCCTGCTGGCGCACACCATCGAGCAGCTCGTAGTAGCGGTTGCGGTGCTGCTTGAAAAACAGGCTGAGGTAAAGCAGCGGCTGCTCGAGCACACCGGCATCGATCAGCATCAGCACGATCAGAAGGCGGCCCAGACGGCCGTTGCCATCGAGAAAGGGGTGGATCGTCTCGAACTGCAGGTGAGCCAGGGCGGCACGCACGAGCACCGGCAGGCTGTGCTGCCCCTCGGGGCCGCCGTGGATGAATAGCTCCAGCTGGCCCATGCACTCCACAAGGTGCCCCGGCGGCGGCGGCACGAAGCGGGCATTGCCTGGGCGGGTGCCGCCGATCCAATTCTGGCTGCGCCGGAACTCCCCCGGCAGGCGATCGGCGCCGCGACCACGGGCCAGCAGCCGGCCATGGATCTCGCGCAGCAAGCGGCAGGACAGGGGGAAGCCCTCGCTCAGCCTGGCCAGGCCATGCTCCAGCCCGGCCACATAGCTGGAAACCTCCACCACGTCGTCAAACGGAACGCCGGGTGCCTCCTCCAGCTCAAAGAGCAGCAGGTCGGAGAGGGAGGACTGGGTGCCCTCGATCTGGGAGGAGAGCAGGGCCTCGCGGCGCACGTAGGCGTAGAGGAACAGCTCGGGATCAGGCAGCAGGGTGGAGACGCCATCGAGGCGGCCGCAGGCCAGTAGCGCCCGCTCGTGCAATCCCTGCAGTGGACCCACAAGCAACACCGGGGGTTCTGGCGGCAGCGGGTCGGGCACAAAAGCCCGCACGGTTTCACCGGCGGTACTGGTGAGCTCGTAACGCCCGGTGCTCTCGCGCTGCACGGAACCTCCCTGGGGCGAACCTTGAATACAGGTCAAGCTTATTCAAGCAAGTGCAGCTTGCGTTAAATAAGAGTGCATGTGGGCAGGCGACCTCGGTTCCCTCTCGCCGGCAGCACAAGGGGCGATGAGAATCGCAGCAGACCAATCGCAGGTGCCAGGCGATGACGCCGCGTCTGATCGTCTCCGACAACCGCGACGACCCCGGCAACCCACTCGTTCTCGATGGAGAAGCCATTGACGCGGCAGCCAGCGACCCTGTGGCGATCGGCAAACTGATGGTCGATCAAGTGTGGGCCGAGGGCACCGATCCCACAGGTGGTGGCCTCTACTACGAGCGCAACAGCAGCCGGCACCGGCGCCTGCAGGCCTTCGAGACAGGCTCAGAAGACTTCATGACCGGGGGGTGGGTGCGCGTGCTGGCCAGTGCTGAGCAGGTGTGCAAGGAGCGTGCCGGAATGGAGCAGGCCGCCAGCCGCGGCCTGGTCAGCATCCACGGCAGCCACCGAGGAGTCCTGCTGGTGGAGTTCCTGGATGTGCGCTGGAGCTGAGGCAGGCAGGGTACGGTTTTCTGCCGTATCTTTGGATCAGTCCTTGAGGGGTGCCGTGGCTGCCTGTGAGCGCCTCGATCTCAAGCTCAGCGCTGCTGACAAGCAACTGCTGGCCCAGGGTGCTGCCATTGAGGGGCTGAGCATGGCGGCTTTCGTGCGGCTTGCCGCCAGGCAGCGCGCCGCGGAGGCCGTCCAGCGGGAGCAGCAGCTCGCCCTGTCGCAGCGCGACTTCACGGCCTTTCAGTCCGCCATCAGCCAGCCATTTGCCCCCAATCCGGCACTGCAGGAGGCGCTGGAGCAGGCCCGCACCCGCGTGAGCCGTGTTTGACGAGCAGCAGCTCGACCCTGCCCTGCACAACCGCAAGGCCTTCTCCTGTGGTGCCCCGGCACTGGATCGCTTTCTGCAGCAGCAGGCGCACCAGAACATGCGCCGCGGGGTGAGCCAGACCTTTGTGCTGGTGCCGGCCAATGCACCGGCAGAGATCGCCGGCTTCTACACCCTGGCTCCGGCGGAGGTCCGGCTGGCGGATCTCCAACCGGCGGATGCAAGACCGCTGCCTCCCTATCCGGTCCCCTGCTTCCGGATGGGGCGCCTGGCTAGGGATCAACGCTGGCAGGGGCAGGGGATCGGCCCCCTTCTGCTGGGCCTGGCCGTGCAGCGCTGCCTCGATGCCAAGCGCTCTGTTGGCGGCTACGCGCTGATCGTGGACGCCAAGGACGCAGCCGCCGAGGCGTTCTACGAGCGCCATGGCTTCCGCTCGTTTCAGGACACGCCTCAGAGCCTCTATCTGCCCCTGGGCACCTGATCCCACCCCGGCAGCGGGGCGTGATGGTGTCACGCGGCGCAAGGGCTTCGCGAGTCGGTGAGGCCGCTGCGCGGTCACCGACCCTTGCGCTCGCGTGATCTCTTGCCTCCTCGCCGCCGCCGGGATGGGTGGCTCAGGTCACGCCGGCCCGGCGCTGCTCCCGCGGCTGCGGTGCCCACACAATCCCAGGGCCAGGGTGATGGGTTGGGGCACTGAGTTGGGGTAATTGAATCCGATCGCGAGCCTCGCGCGGCTGCGCGGCCGGTAATCCAAAAAGATCGTGCGTGATCAAGTTGCCGCGCTTGATGTTGATTGATGCGAGGCGGGCATGGATGGCCCTGATTCTCCCAGAGCCATTGCGGCACAGGCGGTCTGCCTGCCCATAAGTGCATCTGTACTGATAGAATAAGGGTTGCGCCAAAGGCCCCGAGCCCATCGCCTGCGGCAACCTCATCCCCTGGTCTCGCCATCACCGCTGCGTAGTTCTGAGCGGTTGTGATGCCCCGATCAGTTGTCACTTGTCGCACCGATCGGTGCGCCTAGCAATTCGGCAACTGAATCCATGGCCTTATGTAGTCCATCGCGGCCGGAGATTGTTCCGGCTCGCTCTCTGGTGATCGCGGCCGGTGGTGGCCGGGATCTGGCCTGGCCCCATCAGCGCATTGCCGCTGAGCTGCTCGCCCGCAGCGGCGGCCGGCTGGTGCATCTGGTTCTCCATGGCGGGGCTCGCGGGGCCGATGCCGCCATTGGCCGGGCCGCTGGTCAGCTGGGCTGGTGCTCCCTGGCGATGCCGGCCCAGTGGCAGCAGCACGGCCGCGCCGCAGGGCCGATCCGCAACCGGGAGCTGCTCCAGCAGGCCATCGCCCGCGCAGAAGCCCACACCT
>CAIZNP010000099.1 GCA_903934375.1 uncultured Synechococcaceae cyanobacterium | reverse complement strand
GGCTCTGCCGAAGCGATGCGACGCCTCAATGAGGCCTACCAGTTCCTGTAAGAGCGCGACCGGACCCCTGGATAGAACCCGCCCACAGACGAGCACCGCTTGGTCCCGCTTAGGGCGCGTGCGTCGAGCCCTAAAGCCAACGGCGCAAGAATCCAGCGGTCTCATCTAGGACGCGCTATGGGTCACGACACGTGTCTTGCATGAGATGCATGCGTTCGCTTTCTGCCGCTGGTAAGCGGGCCTGGGCTCGATCGTCAGTGGGAAGTCGTTGTGTTCATCAATTGATTTTTCAACAATTCTGCTTGCAGGCTTATAGGTGGTAGCCATGGGCCTCGCCGACTACTGCCCCTCGAAAGCGCGCACGCTAAACCCAGGCCTCCCTGGTTTCCACCATCCGAACCAGGCCATCCAGGTCCAACTCATGTCCAGGTGGCGCCAAGCATCGCAAGGAAATCTGTTGCTGCAATGCCTTTCATAGACGCGTACCTGCTGCAGACACAGGTACGCGAACTCATTCACCACTGTCTTCTCGTCGGCTCCAGGCGCTCGACCTAACGACCGACAAGTAGACAAAGGGAGCATCCCGTTTCACATCGGGAGAACAGCCAAGGCACGCTGATCTCAGGTAAGACTCGCATGTGGTCTCGCTATGGGGCCAGGATAAGAAGAGCGCATCATTTCGGGCGAGAGGCGGCTGACGCAGCGCAGCTAAGTCCCAATCGCACGATGTGCTCGCTAGGTACCGCAGCCAGGCTCTGTTCTGAGGGCATGTGCCGTGCAGCATGTCAGAGCGAAAGCGGGAGACGGAGATCCGCTGAATGCGCCTCTACTGGCGGGACGCCACGAACCACCACAGAAGCACCAGTTGTCCACGGTGAGTCACGCATTGAGTCTAGTAGCGGGTCTTGGCTGGGATTTATAGTCAATTGCTCTTGCCTCATCTTGGGCTGGCCTGGGCAAGGCGGCCCCATTCGCAGGCCCGAGAGGCGCACGGCGCGACAGAGTAGCAATCCGTCAACCGCCCCAGGTAAGACTCTTTATGGGTCTAGTTATGCGTCTTAAGCGCGAGTTTTGGTGATGCTCGTGGCAGCGGGCGGGGCTGCATAAAAAAACCGGCCAAAGGCCGGTTGGATCGAACATTGGAGGAAAGAAGGATCAGGCCGGTGTCTGCATCCCCTGGATCAGGAAATCGAAGTAGGGAGCGGCCACGGCGGCATCGTCGCTGCTCAGCAGAGCAAGGGACGCATCCTTCATGCAGCGCATGGATTCGACCATACCGGGCATGGGGACGCCGAGGCTGTTGTACATCTCGCGGGCACCCTCAAGGCCGATCTTCTGGATCATCTCGGTGCTGCCGGCGAGTACGCCGTAGGTGACCAGACGCAGATACCAGCTGAAATCACGCAGGCACTGGGCGCGCTGCTTCTGGCCGTAGGCGTTGCCGCCGGGGGCCACATATTCTGGCTTGTTGCTGAACAGCTGACGGGCTGATTCGTCGACGATCTTCTTCTCGTTGTCGGTCAGTACCCGCACGATCGTCAGCCGGCTGGCACCGCCGGAGAGGAACTCCACCATCGAGCGGAGCTCACCGCCGGTGGGGTAGCGGAGCTGATCGTCCGCCTGAAGGATCAGATCGCGTACGACGCTCATCAAAACCACCTTGCGCCACGCCACTCTATCCAGATCAGAGCCGCCATCCCGCTGCCAGGGCGCAGAGGTTTACGCACCGATAGGGTCAGAGGAGGCGGGTGATGGCGTGGCGATGGCAACGCGGGTGGCCACGATCGGACAGGTGCTGAAACTGGAGGTGGACGGGTTCGGCCACGACGGCCAGGGGGTGGGGCGCTGGCAGGACACGGCGGTGTTCGTGGCCGGGGCTTTGCCCGGTGAAACGATCACCGTGCGCGTGCGCCGTCTTGCCCGGCGTCACCTGGAGGCGGAGTTGGTCGGGGTCGAGAACCCATCACCGCAGCGTCAGCGCCCACCTTGCATCCTGGCCGATCGCTGTGGCGGCTGCAGCCTTCAGCACTGCTGTGCCGAAGCCCAGAACCAGATCAAGACAGACCTGGTTCAGCAGGCTCTACGCCGCATCGGTCAACTGGACCTTGTTGTTGACCCGATCTGGAGTGCGCCAGCGGCACTGGGCTATCGCAACCGTGCCCTGATCCCCCTGGAGCGCAGCGTCGATGGTCCGTTGCGGGCTGGGTATTACCGCCGCGGCAGCCACCGGATCGTCAACATGAGCCGCTGCCCGGTGCTCGATTCCCGCATCGACAGCCTCATTGCCGAGATCAAGGCCGATCTGGAGGCCACCGACTGGCCGGTGGATGTGAATCTGAGTGGCGGCGGCGGCCTGCGCCACCTGGCTTTACGGGTCGGCCATCACAGCGGTGAGGTGCTGATCACGCTGGTGAGCAGCCATGAACGCTTGCCCGGGGTTGAGGCCCTGGCCCAGGCCTGGCAGGAGCGCTGGCCGGAGCTGGTGGGGGTCGGCCTCAACCTGCAGCCGCGTGCCAGCAATGTGGTGCTGGGCCCCGAAACCCGCTGCATCAGCGGCCGCCCGTGGCTGCGCGAGAGCTTCGCCGGTATCGAGCTTCAGATCGGTGCCGACACCTTCTTTCAGGTGAACACGCCCCAGGCCGAACGACTGGTCCCCCTGCTTGCGGCGTTTTTCCGTCCGGCACCTGATCGTCCGCTGCTGGATGCCTACTGCGGCATCGGCACCTTCAGCCTGCCCCTGGCCGCTGCGGGCTCACCGGTGCTGGGGCTGGAAAGCCATGCCACCTCCGTGCAGCAGGCGCGCGCCAATGCCGAGCGCAACAAGCTTGAGGCTGCTCGTTTTGAGCAGGCCGATGTTGCGGCCGTGCTGGCGGAACGATTGCATGGGATGAGCGGTCTGCTGGTGGATCCGCCGCGCAAAGGGCTCAGCCCCGAGTCCATGGAGGCGATCAGGAATACGCCACCTCCGCAGCTGGCCTACATCAGCTGCAATCCCGCCACCCTGGCCCGAGATCTCAGCCTGCTCTGCGCCGATGGCACCTACCAGCTGCAGCGGGTGCAGCCGGTGGATTTCTTCCCGCAGACCAGTCATGTGGAATGCGTGGCCCTGCTCCAGCGCGCCTGATCTGGATCAGACCCTCAGCTCCGCTCCGAACTGCTTCTCCAGGGCGGCACGGATGGTCTGGTGGGTTTGGTCCACCTCCGCATCGGTGAGGGTGCGCTTGGGATCCCGATAGCGCAGACGGAAGGCCTGGCTGCAGCGGCCGGCTGCCACCTGCTCGCCCGCATAGCGATCCACCAGCTCCGCTTGCTCCAGCAACGGCTTGCCAGCCTTGCGGATCGCCTGCAGCAGCGCCGCGCTGGAGGTGTCCGCCGGCACCACCAGCGCCAGGTCGCGCTCAGCGGCGGGAACGGTGGCATAGGCGGCGAAGGCGGGCTGCCAGCGGTTGCGGCGGGTCGCTGCACTGATCAGTTGGGGCAGATCGAGCTGGAAGAGATAGGTGTTGGACGGCAGATCGAAGCGTTCGGCGAGTTGCGGATGCACCTGGCCGAACCAGCCTGCAGGTCGGCCTTCCACCACCACCTGGGCTGCCCGGCCCGGGTGCAGGAGGGGCTGATCACTGAGGCCGCGATCCTCCACCGGCAGGCTGAGGCTGGTCAGCACCCTCTGCAGCACCCCGCGGGCCTGGAAGTAGTCGGGCGGCTGGGGCTTGCCGCTACTGGTCCAGAGCTCCGCCTGCCGGCTGCCGCAAAGAATGCCCGCGAGGTGCAGGGTCTGGCGCTGCTGCCGGGCCGTGGCATCAAAGACATGGCCGATCTCGAAGGCCCAGAACCCTGGACGGCCGGCCTGCAGATTGCGTTGGGCTGCCAGCAGCAGCTCATCCACCAGGCTGTCGCGCAGATGGCTGTAATCCGCCAGCAGGGGATTGGCCAGGGGCAGACGACGGGCCGGATCGGCACCGGGACGCTCGCTCTGGGCAGGGCCCAGAGAAAGGCTGCAGGTTTCCTGAAGACCAGCGGCGGTGAGCTGCCGGCGCAGGCGGCGCTCAGCCTCCTGTTCGGGCCGCAGGCCCCCTGGGGCAATCGGATCGGGTAAGTGGCAGCAGAAGCGGTCGTAGCCGACCAGACGGGCCACCTCCTCAATCAGGTCCACCTCCCGCTGCAGGTCCATGGCGCGTGAAGGAGGCACGGACACCAGCCAACCGTCGTCGTCATCGCGGAGCGCGCAGCCCAGGGCGCTGAGGATCTGCTCGATGGTCGCGTCATCCAGATCCGCTGGTTCCTCACCGTCGACCAGCACAGGCCCGAGCAGGTTGTGCAGTGCATCACGGCGCAGCCGCAGGGGCTGCGGTTCGGCCAGAGGGCGCTGATGCAGCCAGCGACCCTCCAACCGAGCACCGCAGAGCTCCTGGTACAGCGCAACGGCCCGATCAGCAGCCTCAAGGGTCACCTCCCGTGGCAGACCCTTCTCAAAGCGACTGCTGGCATCCGTACGCAGGCCAACGCTGCGGGCGCTGCGACGCACCGCCTGAGGCGAGAACATCGCCGCCTCCAACCAGATGGAGGAGGTGCCGTCGTGGACGGCGCTGTTGGCTCCGCCGATTACCCCGGCCAGGGCCACGGGCTCGTCGGCATAGCTAACGACGAGGGCGGCGGCGCTCAGGTCGTAGGTGGTGCCATCGAGGGCGCTGAAGGGCTCGCCGTCCCTGGCCGGACGCAGATCGAGCATGGCCGGATCGAGGCGACCAGAGCCAATGTCAGCGAGGCGGTCGCTATCAAAAGCATGCAGGGGCTGGCCCAGCTCCAGCATCACAAGATTGGTGATGTCCACCACGTTGTTGATCGGCCGCAGGCCGGCACGCTCCAACCGCTGCTGCAGCCACAGCGGCGAGGGGCCAACCTTCAGATCGCTCAGCGCCGTGAGGCTGAACAGACCGCCCGCTTCGATGCGTTTCTGCACAGCGGCCGCCACCGGCAGATCGCTGGCTGTCACGGCAGGGGCTGCCGCCGGCAGGTTGAGCGTGCTGCCCGTGAGGGCGGCCACCTCGCGAGCGATACCGCGCATCGACAGGCCATCGGGTCGGTTGGCGGTGATCGCCAGCTCCAGCACCTGATCATCGAGGCCGAATAGCGGACCGATGGGGCTGCCGACGGCTGGCACGTCTTCGAGGGCTTCATCGAGGATGACGATGCCATCGGAACCGTCCGCCAGGCCCAGTTCGGACAGGGAGCAGATCATGCCGCTGCTGGCGACGCCACGCAGTTCAGCCGGCTTGATCGTCAGGTCCACAGCCGGCAGGTACGACCCCACCGTGGCGACAGCCACATGGATGCCGGCGCG
>CAIZNP010000098.1 GCA_903934375.1 uncultured Synechococcaceae cyanobacterium | reverse complement strand
TCGGCCATGGCGCCGATGTAGCCCGGATCGTCGAAGTAGCTGCGGATGCAGCGGATGGGCAGACGGGCGAAGGCAGGATCGGCCTGGCGCAGGCGCTGCAGCTCGCGGAAGCTGGAGCCGCTGGTGCTGATCGAGAAGTGGGGGTAGAGCGGCAGCACCACCACTTCATCGATGCCATCGGCCTTGATGTCGGCCACGGCCGACTCGGTGAAGGGATGCCAGTACCGCATCGCCACGTAGCTGGTGGCTTCGATGCCCCGTTGCCGCAGGCTGCTCTGCAGTTCGCGGGCCTGTTGCTCGGTGATGCGGCGCAGGGGAGAGCCGCCACCGATCGAGCGGTAGGCCGCCTGCGACTTACCGGCCCGCAGGCTGCTGATCAGCCAGGCCAGCGGCTTCTGTAACGCCGGATTGGGCAGCCGGATGATCTCCGGATCGGCGAACAGGTTGTAGAGGAAGGGGCCGACGTCCTGAATGCGCTCAGGACCGCCGAGGTTCAGCAACAGCACGCCGACCTTGGCCATGCCCCGGACATCATGAGGAGGAATTGGGGCTGAGCGTAACGCTGCAGGCCTGAGGCTGGCCGTTCCTGCTGGCGCTGGATAGGGTCGGCGCCCGTGTGCAGCCGGCTGGCCGCGGTCCTTGATGGCCTCCCTCACCTCCGAGCCGCATCCTCTGGATGGGGCCATCCGTGCCCAGAACGCTTTGCTGGAGGCCGGTGGTGTGGCCCTGCGGCTGGAGCGGCGCGGGCAGCGTCTGGGCCTGCGCGGTCCCCTCCCCTGCCGGCAGGGCAGTGGCCGCCATCCCGTTCAGCGCATCAGCCTGGGGCTTGCCGCGGATGCCGCAGGCCTGGAGCAGGCCTGCTCCAGCCTGCGGCGGGTGCAGCAGCAGCTCCAGCTGAACTGCTTCGACTGGAGCCAGTGGGCCGTCGTCGCGGGTGGGACGACGGGCGTGACGACGGCGGTCGTGACGACCGGGGCCAGCCGCGGCAGACACACCGGCAGGAGCGCCTCGCCGATAGCTCTGCAGGCCTCTCTGGAAGGTGCTCTGCAGCGGTTCGAGCATCACTTTCACGCAGACCCTCGGCGCCGCCGCAACCCCGCCGGCAGCCGCACCACCTGGAGTGCCGCCTACCTTCCCTACCTGCGCCGCCTGCGCCGCCTGGCCGGGCAGCAGGGTCTGGCGCTCGGACCGGCGCTGCTGGTGCAGGTGCTGGAGAGCTATCCCCTGGCCAGCCGTGGCCGCCAGCAGTGCGGCACGGCCCTTGCGGCGCTGGCCCGCGCCGAAGGGTTCCCCCTGCCGGCGGATTGGGGCGAGCGGGCCGGCGGTTACGGCCTGCATGCCGCCCAGTTCCGCCAGCTGCCCAGCGACCGGCAGATTCTGGAGTGGATCGAGCGGATCCCCAACCCCGGCTGGCGCCTGGCCTACGGCCTGATGGCCACCTATGGGCTGCGCAACCATGAGGTGTTCTTCACGGACCTCTCGGCACTGGCGCCGGGCGGCGATCGGGTGATCCGCGTGCTGCCCACCAGCAAGACCGGCGAGCACCAGGTGTGGCCGTTTCAACCGGAGTGGGTGGAGCGCTTCGAGCTGTCGCGGCTGGGGGAGGTCCGGCCGTTGCTGCCGCCGGTGTGCACCGATCTGCGCCGCACCACCCTGCAGCAGGTGGGGCGGCGGGTGGCGGAGCAGTTCCGCCGCTACGACCTGCCCCTCACCCCCTACGACCTCCGCCATGCCTGGGCGGTGCGCACGATCCACATCGGCCTGCCGGACACGGTGGCGGCTCGGATGATGGGCCACTCGGTGGCGATCCACACCCGCACCTATCACCACTGGATCACCCGCCGCGATCAGCAGCAGGCGGTGGATGCGGCCCTGGCCCGCTCCCGCGCCGCCTGAGGGCTCGCCAGAGTGGGGCCCGTCAATGTCGTCTCCCCCCTGCGTGTCCGAGCCCTCCACCTCCCCATCGGCCGGGGCTCTCGATGGTCCTGCCACGGCCCTTGATGCCGCGGCGGCAGAGCTCGGCCCAGGCGGTGATCTGGCGCCGGAACGGGATGCGGAGGCCTACCGGCGCCGCATGGCCCGTCGTCGTGAGGTGCAGCAGCAGCGCGTCGGCGAGCGCAATGTGGAGAAAGGCCTGGTGCTGGTGTTCACCGGCGATGGCAAGGGCAAGACCACCGCAGCCCTGGGTCTGGTGCTGCGCACCCTCGGCCACGGCGAGCAGGTGGCGGTGGTGCAGTTCATCAAGGGGGGCTGGCAACCCGGTGAGGCCCGCGCCCTGGAGCTGTTCGGCGAGGCCCTGCACTGGCATGCCCTCGGCGAGGGCTTCACCTGGGAAACCCAGGACCGGGACCGCGACCGCGAGCTGGTGCAGGCGGCCTGGCAGCGCTCCTGCACCTACCTGGCCGATGGTGCCCGCAAGCTGGTCGTGCTTGATGAGGTGAACGTGGCCCTCAAGCTGGGCTACCTGGCGGTGGAGCAGGTGCTGGAGGGGTTGGCGCTACGGCCGCCGCTCACCCACGTGGCCCTCACCGGCCGCGGCGCCCCGCCGGCGCTGCTGGAGCGGGCCGACCTGGTCACGGAGATGAAGCTGCTGCGCCACCCCTTCCGCGAGCAGGGGGTCAAGGCCCAGGCCGGTATCGAGTTCTGATCAGGCCGGGCGCTGGCCCTGCACCACCGCAAGGCTGCTCAGCAGGACGGAGAGGCCGCTTACCAGCAGGGCACGGTGCACCATCGGTTCGCGCCAGCCACCCGGTTCGGCCACCAGCTGTTCCACTGCCGAGAGGGTGAGCCTGGCCAGCACGCCGCTGCTGCAGGGCGCCTTGGGATCCGCTCCGTTGCCCGCTGCCATCGGTGCTGCGCCACTGCGCCATCGAAGCGCCAGCGGCCCGGCTCGGCAAGGCATTTCACGCTTGCTACTCTGCGCCAGAGCGGTGCGGATGCGCGAACGGATGGCTTACCAGCGCGTGTTGCTCAAGCTCAGCGGGGAAGCCCTGATGGGTGACCAAGGCCACGGCATCGATCCGGCCATCGTCAACGCCATCGCCCAGGATGTGGCCGCCGTGGTGGCCGACGGCACCCAGCTGGCGATCGTGGTGGGTGGCGGCAATATCTTCCGCGGTCTCAAGGGCAGCGCGGCTGGCATGGACCGTGCCACTGCCGATTACGTCGGCATGCTGGCCACCGTGATGAATGCGATCACGCTCCAGGACGGCCTGGAACGGGCTGGCATTCCCACCAGGGTCCAGAGCGCCATCTCGATGCAGGAGGTGGCCGAGCCCTACATCCGCCGCAAGGCGATCCGCCACATGGAGAAGGGCCGGGTGGTGATCTTCGCCGCCGGTACCGGCAATCCCTTCTTCACCACCGACACCACCGCGGCACTGCGGGCGGCTGAGATCGGTGCCGATGTGGTGTTCAAGGCCACCAAGGTGGATGGTGTCTACGACAAGGATCCCAACAAGTTCAGCGATGCCGTGCGTTACGAGAGCCTCTCGTTCCTGGATGTGCTGAGCGGCGAACTGGAGGTGATGGACAGCACGGCCATCGCTCTCTGCAAGGACAACGCCATCCCGATCGTGGTGTTTGATCTGTTCGGTGCCGGCAACATCGGCCGTGCCGTGCGGGGTGAGCCGATCGGCACCAGCATCCTGCCTTCCACCTGAGACCCGCCCATCGCGATCCGGATTCGGGCCGCGACCCTGCGTCCTCCCAGTTCCATTCCTTCACCCGCCCATGGACCTCGAAGCCAGCATGCGCAAGTCGGTGGAATCCACCCAGCGCACTTTCAACACCATCCGCACCGGCCGGGCCAATGCCTCGCTGCTCGACAAGATCAGCGTGGAGTACTACGGGGCCGAGACGCCGCTGAAGTCGCTGGCGACCATCTCCACGCCGGATTCCTCCACCATTCAGCTGCAGCCGTTTGATGGCGGCTCGCTCGGTCTGATCGAGAAGGCGATCTCGATGAGCGATCTCGGCCTCACCTGCAACAACGACGGCCGGTTGATCCGCATCAACATTCCCCCTCTCACCGAGGACCGCCGCAAGGAGCTGTGCAAGCTGGCGGCCAAATACGCCGAGGAGGGCAAGGTCGCCCTGCGCAACATCCGCCGCGATGCGATCGACAAGATCAAGAAGCAGGAAAAGGACGCCGAACTCTCCGAGGATCAGAGCCGCGACGAGCAGGACAAGGTTCAGAAGCTCACCGACAAATTCATCGCTGAGATTGAGAAGAACCTCAGCGAGAAGGAAGCCGACATCCTCAAGGTTTGAGCGTCGGTTTGTGTTCGGATGTGATTGTGGTCGGAGCCGGCGCCGCCGGTTCCGCTGCAGCGTTTCACCTGGCAGCCCGCGGCCGTCGCGTGCTGCTGCTGGAGCGCGCGTCGATGCCCCGCAGCAAGCCCTGTGGTGGCGGCATGGCCGCTTCCGTGCAGCGCTGGTTCCCCTTCGATCTGCTGCCGGTTGTGGATCAGGTGATCGCCCGGGTGCGCTTCACCTGGTGTCTGGAGGATCCCGTCATCGCGGAGCTGCCGGGTGACTCCCCGTTCTGGATCGTGCAGCGCTCGCGTCTCGACCAGGCGATCGCCGAACAGGCGGTGG
>CAIZNP010000097.1 GCA_903934375.1 uncultured Synechococcaceae cyanobacterium | reverse complement strand
CTGCCCTCCGTGAACGGCTCATCGCGCTTGGGACAGATCCAGCAAACGGGCTCATCAGAGCAGAAGACGGAGAAAGCAGCTCAGCAGCGCATCCGCCAACCGAATCAACAGGACGACCAGCAGAAGAAGTTGCTTGAGGATTCGCTGGTCAGGACGGGTGGCAATCCAACGCTGAGGTCTCCGGTGGATAATCAGGCCGAACAGAAGGAGGCCGAGACAACGGCCGCCAACTCGGCTCTGCCCTCCGTGAACGGCTCATCGCGCTTGGGACAGATCCAGCAAACGGGCTCATCAGAGCAGAAGACGGAGAAAGCAGCTCAGCAGCGCATCCGCCAACCGAATCAACAGGACGACCAGCAGAAGAAGCTGCTAGAGGATTCGCTGGTCAGGACGGGTGGCAATCCAACGCTGAGGTCTCCGGCGGACAATCAGGCCCAACAGAGGATGTCTGGCAGTTCTGCTGCTAGCGCTGGCCAGCAGCAGACTGGGGGTCTGGTCAATCAGCCGGTGCAGCAGCTGAGCGAACAGCAGGTGAGCGCACAGTTCACGGTGGCGGAGCAGAAGGCCGCCGAGACGACGGCTGAAAAACTCGGTCTGCCGCCCGTGAACCCCTCGTCGGTGCTCAGCCCGCCGGAGATTCAGACGCTTCTGCGTCAGGCGATCGAGGCGCAGCAGCGCAGGAGCGGTCAATGAGCCGGCGCTTGACGCTCCTGTGGTTGCCTTTGCTGCTGACCTTCGGTCTAAACCAGCTGCCGCCGGCACGGGCTGTCGGGGGTTCTCCCCAGGCCAATCGCACGCCTGCTCCGCTCAGTCCAGGAGTCTTTGCTGCGGCGCAGTACCGACCAGCGGTTCTGCGCTTCGGCTTCAGTGAAGCCAAGGGCAGGACGGTCACCCCGGGAGCCGATGCCTTCCTCGATATCACCTTGATTCCTCCGGATGGTCAGGTGGTTGGCTTCCGCTCGGAGGTGTCCAGCAAGCAGTTCAATCAGCTGCTGCGCAAGCTCTACAGCGAACTTGCCAGCCAGGCGCCGCTTCAGGTCAGTGATCCCGCCTCTCCTTCCCGTCGTATTGAAGCGATCCTGATTCAGCCCGCCGCCGAGCAGTTGGCTCGCCAGCGCATCACCACGCTGCTGATTTCTGCTGAAACCGGCCTGCAGGCCGTGCCGTTCGCGGCCCTCCACGATGGCAACACCTTCTTCGGCGAACGCTTTGGCTTCTCGCTCACCCCCTCCCTCGGACTCACCAAGTTGACGCCGCCCACGATGAAGGCCAACTCCTCGTTGCTGGCGATCGGGGCCTCCCAGTTTCAGGGGTTATCTCCGCTGCCCCTCGTGCCCCAGGAGCTTGAGCAGATCACCCGCGATAAGCCGGTGGTGCGCTATCTCAACAAGGACTTCACGCCTCAGGTTCTTGTTGAGAAGGCGGGCGATCCGCAGTTCGACCGCGTGCATGTGGCCACCCATGCTGAATTCGTGCCCGGTGGTCCCGCATCGGCGCGTCTCTACACGGGCGTAGCACCTATGTCCCTGCGTCAGTTGGCGGAGATGCGTCAGCGTCGTGGCGACGCCAAGCTGGATCTCTTTATCCTGAGTGCCTGCCGCACGGCACTCGGTGATGCCGATAGTGAACTGGGCTTTGCTGGTCTGGCACTTCAGGCAGGTTCAAGCAGCGCCATCGGCAGCCTTTGGTACGTCGACGATGTCGCCACATCCGCTTTCTTTGTGCAATTTTACCGCTTTCTGAACAAGGGTGTACCCAAGGCGGAGGCGCTGCAGCTCACCCGTCGTGCCATGGCCTCCGGATCCATCAGGCTGGTGAAGGATCAGGTGATCGGTGCCAATGGAGAAGTGTTGCTCTCGGGACTGACATCGGCCGAGCAACGGCGCGTCGCCAATGGCATGCAGCACCCCTTCTACTGGGCGGGAATCCAGCTGCTGGGCACACCCTGGTGATCACATTCTGAAGGGAGAAACGGCTGATTCCCCCTATGGTTGAGTTCAGCAGACCAGCCTCTCCAGGCATGACAGACCCGACCCTATTCCCGGCAGTGACACCACCGCCGCCGCTGGTGGGATCCTCCGAACAGGCGCTGGTCGAGATCCTCAATATCGCCACCACCCTCAGCGGTGCGAGTGATCTGCGCACGCTGCTGCAGCTGATCCTGAGCAAATCCCGGCAGCTCACCGGCAGTGATGCCGGCAGCATCTTCTTGGTGGAACGCTGCGATGTGAGCCGCAACCCCGGCGGCACCGATCAGCTCTGGTTCGCCGTCTCGCAGAACGCCAGCCTCGCCGCTGCCTCCTCCTCTGGTCGCGTCGATGAGGACATCGACAGCACCGTGTCCGATATCCGCTTCCCGCTCACCCCCGAACGGCTGGTGGGCTGGAGTGCGCTCAGCGGCGAGGTGCTGAACATCCCGGATGTCTACCAGCTGGATCCGTCCTTGCCCTACCGGTTCGACAGGACGGTCGACCTGAAGCTCGGCTATCGCGCCGTGTCGATGCTCACCGTGCCGATGCGCTCCACCTCCGGTGAGACGGTCGGTGTGATGCAGCTGATCAATCGCAAACGTGATCCCCACACGCTCCTCACCGCCGACACAGCGGCAGGCCTGGTGCGGCCCTTTGATGCTTTCGATCAGCACCTGATTGAGGCCCTGGCCAGCCAGGCGGCGGTGTGCGTCGAGCGCACCCAGCTGCTCGAGGCCCAGGAGCAGCTGATCGATTCGATGATCACCCTCCTGGCCGGAGCGATTGATGCCAAGAGTCCCTACACGGGTGGCCACTGCGAGCGGGTGCCCGAGCTGGCGATGATGCTGGCCCGGGCGGCCGAGGAGACTGCGGAAGGCCCTCTGGCTGATTTCCGACTCGGTGGTGAACAGGCCTGGCGCGAGTTTCGCATCGGGGCCTGGTTGCACGACTGCGGCAAGATCACCACCCCTGAATATGTGGTCGACAAGGCCACCAAGCTTGAGGCCAATTACAACCGCATTCATGAGGTGCGCACCCGCTTCGAGGTGCTGCTGCGCG
>CAIZNP010000096.1 GCA_903934375.1 uncultured Synechococcaceae cyanobacterium | reverse complement strand
TCACCGGCAGGCCAGCCTGCTCATAGCAATGGCCAAGGAACCAGTCCTCCACCACCTTGTCCGCCACGGCCCGATGGCCGCCGCTGCGGTCATAGTCATGGCGACTGGTGGTCATGGCCGGCCCGAAGGCCACGCCGCAGCACGGGCCGAGCGGCACTGCCAGCAGCCCTACCAGGTTGAACAACAGCGAAAGTTGTTCATAGGGCTGTTCGGTGCGGTGGAACGGTTGCACCGACACCAGGCCGCCAAGACGCTGCTGCAGTGCCACCAGGCTTCCGAGCAGGTCCGGCTCCGGTTCGGTATCGGCGTCGAGAAACACAAGCACGTCGCCCGAGCTGGCCTGCACGCCGTGGTGCAGGGCCCAGGTCTTACCGCACCAGCCTGGCGGCAGGGGTGGTGGCGCGATCACCTTCAGGGGCAACCGACCTGCCGCCGCCCGGGCGATGGCGGCTGTGCCGTCGCTGGAATGGTCATCGATCACGATCACCTCCAGCGGCTGCTGGTGCTGCCGTCCCAGGCTTGCCAACAGGTTGGGCAGGGTGCCGGCCTCATTACGGGCTGGGATCAGCACCGAAATGCTCGGTTGTCCGTGCACAGAGCCGCGGGGCAGCAGCGGTAGATGCCAGGACAGAACCCAGCCCAGCAGCCAGCGCACGAGCACCGACACAGTCAGCCAGCCCATGGGACGGAGCCCTCGGTTACCTCACCCTATGGAGATCAGGGCAGGGTGATGGCATTGACGTTCAAGGGCGCAGCAGTTCCTGGGCGAGCGGCCTTAAAGCGGCGGGATCGCGCAGCAGCTGTGGATGGGTGGCGACCGGCAGCATCCGCCGTGGGCCGATCGGCAGCACGGCCCGCCAACCAGGCAGCACGGCCAGATCGAGGGAGGAATAGAAGCTGTGACATTCCACCGCCCGCAGGGTGTCGAGGTCGTCGTTGAGCTCCTGCAGCAGCGCACTGCCCCACTTCACGTCCGCCAGCCCACGGAACAGTCGGCTGGACCATGGTTGCGCGGTGATCGTTCCCTGTTGCGGGCTGCCCAGGCTGATGAAGCGACGGGTGCGTCGGTGGCCGCCGTGCTGCTGAATCCAGCTGCGGGCGATCACCCCACCGATCGAGAAGCCGAGAAGATCCACCGCCTGCTGGCCGGGATAGGCGGCTTCGATCTGGTGGCTGAGCTCGCTTGCTGCTTCTCGAACGGAGGTCACCCCAAGTCGCAGGCTCAACGCCGGCAACAACCTCTCCTGGCGCTGATCCCCGAGCAATCGGAGCAACGGCTCAAACACCGCCGGGGTATCCAGGAGGCCATGGACGAGGACCAGCGGCGGGGAGTCGATCGAACAGCGATGCAGTGTTGTCTTGATTCAACGCGGGACATCGGCCTGCGCTCTGGCCGGTTCTGGTAGGGATCCCCACCGGGTGACCAATCGCTGGCCGAGGGGTCGTCAGGATGTCAGCAGTGCGATGACGACCATGGCAGCAGCGGTTGCAATCCTGCTGGCGATCCTGGCGGTGGGTCTGGCCCTCAATCCCAGCCGGAGCGACTTCGCTTGGTTTCTGCAGCTTCGTCGCCCGGTCTGGCTGACGTTCGAGAGGCTTATCCCTCTGATCTGGCTGGCCATCTATGCCTGCTTCTACGCCTCGGCGCTGCTGGCCTGGAACGCGACCTGGAGTTGGTGGCTGATGGCGGGCTACCTGGTGCTGCTGTTGCTTGTGCAGAGCTACACCTGGTTGATCTGTCGCACGCGCAGGATCGCCAACGGCACAGCAATGGGATTGCTGGGCTGGCTCTGGGGCATTGCGCTGGCTGTGCTGGCGAGCTCCGCCTCACGGCCGGCGGGGTTGCTTCTGGTGCCGTTCCTGCTGTGGAGCCCCGTGGGCACGCTGGTGACCTGGCAGATGCAGCGCCTGAATCGCTGATCAGTCATTGACAGCTCCAGCAGACATGGCTAGTACAGGTGTACGCATCCTGTCGATTCATGTCAGTCGCCTCTCCCTATGCGGTCTTCAGAGCCGGTGACCTCGGTTGGCCGCCAGTTTTGGCCGTGGTGCCGTCTGCGACTCCCGCCCAGGAGGATGTGCGGAAGCCGCGGCCACGCAAAAGATGCGTAGCCGGAGCTGACATGCGGGCGACACGTCAGCCCCGCTGGTCTGCCCTCGTTCAGGGAGAGCTGTTCCCGTGGCAGCCCCAGGTCTGAGTCACAGCCAAGAGGCGCCACACCGAGGTGAGCCGCTCAGAAGCAGAAGGGCAGGAACTGGGTGCGACAGGCCGCGTAACCATCCACGAGTGGGCCGAGTCCGATCTGGTGCGCGATGCCGGAACCGGTGATCGCCTCGGTAAGGATGCCGATCACAAGGCCGAGCATGGCTGCACGGCCATTGAACAGTTCAACACTGCGGAGCTGCTCCATGTGGATCTGCTCGGTGGCGCGGTGTTGGAACCACGTCTCATTGGACGGTGTGTTGGCCATGGGTGTCTCCGGTACGGCGAGCAGGTGAACGTCAGTCGGCGAGATCGGGTTGCAGCAGGGCACCTGTGATCCAGGCGCCGAGCAGCAGGACGGACAGGACGGCGATCATCGTGAGCGACTCGGGGCAAGATCGCTGGGGCGGCTCAGCACGAAGACCACCATCGCGGTGAGAACAACGACAAGGCCGACAACAGCGGTGATGGCTGCGGTGTAATCAGTGCTCATGGCGTTCAACCCAGGCCGATCTGGCTGAGGATTCCCTGGCCGGTGAGCAGCTCGGTTGTCAGGCCGATCACGAAGCCGAGCATGGCCAGGCGACCATTCCAGGTTTCAGCGAAACCGACGAAACCGAAGCGAGGGGAGGAGTCAGCCATGGGGCGTTACGAAGTGTTGCGGCAATCATAACGGAGTGTGAAGGGTCTGGCGAGGGCGGTTCTCCGGCGGGCATCACCGCGCGAGCTCTGGACCTGGCCAACACCTCCCCAGAGGGCGCGCTGACAACAAAAAGCCCCGCCGGGGCGGGGCTCAAGCCAGTGGCTCGGGGGAGACTTGAACTCCCGACCTTGGGGTTATGAATCCCACGCTCTAACCAGCTGAGCTACCGAGCCGCGGTTTTTGGAGTGTAGACGACCGACTGACCAGACCCCTGTGCTGCTGCGGGGTTCAGGCCTTCGCCGGCAGGAACTGCAAGGGGTTCACGGCTCCACGTCCGGCGGGCAGGATCTCGAAGTGGAGATGGGGCCCGGTGCTACGCCCGGTGCTGCCCATCAGCGAGATCACGGCGCCCTGGGAGATGCTGTCGCCTGGCCGCACAAGGATCTGGCTGTTGTGGGCGTAGCGGCTGATTGAGCCGTCATCGTGCTGGAGCTCAACCAGGTAGCCGTAGCCGCCCTCGTTCCAGCCAGCGGACAGAACCTGGCCACTGCGTGCCGCCAGGATCGGCGTGCCGACGTTGTTGGCGATGTCGATGCCCTTGTGCATGCGACCCCAGCGCCAGCCGTAGCCGGACGAGAAGATTCCCCTGGTCGGCCAGATCCAGCCGGAATCGCTGAAGGGATTGGTGCTCGGTGTGCCAAATCCAGGCTGTTCAGGCCAGCTCAGGCCACCGGATGCACTCGGTTTGAGGCCCAGGATCATGCGGGTCCGTCCAGGTGACGACTGGGCCAGG
>CAIZNP010000095.1 GCA_903934375.1 uncultured Synechococcaceae cyanobacterium | reverse complement strand
GCTGCTGCAGTGGCTGCAGGTGATCGGCACGCTCACGGGGCTGCGCTGCAACTCGCGCAGCAGCAGGCGCAGGCCGCGGCCGGGCTGGCGATCGGATTCGTCGATGTGCAGATCGAGGCCGCAGCCGTGCCGCTCGGCCAGCTGCAGCAGGTGCCGCAGCTGATCGCCGTGGCTGTAGCTCTCGCTGAAGGGTGGTCCGAGCACGCCACCGAGCAGCCCGCCGGCTGCGGCGACCCGCCGTGCCAGGGCCTCGCCCTCAGCGGTGGCCCAGTGGGCCAGCGGCACCAGGGCCGTCAGCTGCAGTGTCAGCCGTTCGTCCCAGCGCTGTTGCAGCTCCAGCAGGGCTTCCCAGCTCGCCTGCTCCTGGGGGCCGCCGCTGTCGATGTGGCTGCGCAGGGCGCGCAGGCCGTAGCGCCACGCCTGCTCCAGGGCCCGTTCGCCCCGCTCCAGAACCTGAGCGGTGCTGCGGACCGCGGCCTCCCTGGTGTTGGCCTCCAGGGCCCCCGCCATCGAGCCGTCCCGGTTGGGGAAGTCCGTCCAGCTGAAGGCCTTGTCGAGGTGGGCATGGGGCTCCAGCAGCGGCGGCAGTGCCAGGGGCAGTGCCTCCGGGCGGGTGGCGTCACCCGGGGAGCTGGGCTGCCGGGGCTCGATGGCGGTGATGTGTCCATCCGCCAGGGTGAGCGTCACCGACAGCAGACCCTCCGCATCCCCGGCGGGAAGGGGCGGGGCACCCGGGTGTCCGCCGGGGTCCAGCAGGGCGCGGGGGAGGCGTACCGCCAGGGTCTGCGCCGGCAGGCTCATCGCTGGTTCGGCCGGCCTGTTTCGGCGCCGGCCTGCAGCACCGTCAGCTGGCCGGCACAGGCCAGGGTGAGCGCGCGGTAGCGCGGGATCGTCAGCCCCGGCAGCACGGTCTGCCCGCCGAGGTTGGTCAGATACAGGCTGAACAGCCCAGCGTTCAGCCAACGGGTCTGCTGGGCCGCCAGTGCGCCCAGCACGCCGCGCTGGCTGCGGATCAGCTGTGGGCAGTCGCGCACCAGCACGGTTACCGCCAGGGGCAGGCCCGTGGACCGGCACAGCTCGCCGGCGATCAGCTCCACCAGTTGCTCGCCGGCGAAGGCCTCGAACTCCGCCGGTCCCGGGTTGCTCCAAGCCAGGGCGCCGGCTGCGGCCACGCCGGCCAGCAGCCAGGGCAGGGATTGCTGGACGCGGCCAGAGGACATCGAGTGCTGCAACATGCCTTGATAGGATCGCGCAGCCCTGGCGGGCGTAGCCAAGTGGTTAAGGCAGCGGATTGTGATTCCGCCATTCGGGGGTTCAAGTCCCCTCGCTCGCCCCTGTTTGAAGCCCCTGTCGCTCGCTGAGCGGCGGGGGCTTCTGTTTTGCACCGGATCTGCGCTGCACTGCTCCGTCCTTCTCCCTCCTGCTCCGCCGTCGCGCTCCTGCTCGGCGCTCAGGGCGCCAGCAGGACCTCCAGCAGCGCATCGGCCCCCTGGCGCACGGGATCCAGGCGCACGGCATCCAGACGCACGGGATCCAGGCAGGGCAGGCCGGTGAGCTCCTCCAGCCGCCGGGCCTCCTGCGCCGCCGCCTGCGGTTCCAACAGCGCCGTGTTCAGGGCGATTGCCCGCACCCGTGGCCTGTGGCCATCGGGCCGGCCCAGGGCCGCGATCGCTTCGTTGGCGGCGATCACCTCCGCCAGGGGCGGGATCGCCACCGGCACGGCGCCGGGGCGGGTGCGCACGTGGCTCTGGCCGGCGCGGTGCACCAGCAGCAGATCCGTGGGCTGGCTGCCGCGCAGCAGCGGCAGGGTGGCGGTGGAGCCGGGATGGCAGAGGGATCCCTGACCCTCCACCAGCACCAGCGCCTCCGGCCCAGCCCCCTCAGCGGCCTGCAGCACCGCCGCCTCCACGGCGCCGGCGGCGTAGTCGACGCGGACGGCATCGAGGGCCACGCCCCGGCCGCTGATCAGAATCCCGGCTTGGCCGGTGCCCACGAAGCGGGCGTCGAGGCCGCGGCGCTCTGCGGCCGCCAGCAGCTCCAGGCAGGCGCTCATCTTGCCCACGGCCATGTCCGATCCCACCGCCAGCAGCCGCCGGCAGGGCAGGGCGGCGGCCCGGGCGGTGGCCACCTCCAGCCCCGCCGGTTCCTGGCGAAGGTCCCAGATCCACTGGCCCGGGCGGCTACAGGCGGCTGCCAGCTCCGGGTCATCCGCCAGGCGGCTGTGCAGGCCGCTGGCCGCGTTCAGCCCTGCGTTCAGCCCCGCCAGCACGTCGGCGCGCATCTCCGGCGGCAGCCGGCCACCGGAGGGCGCCAGCCCCACCACCGCCACCGCCGGCCCGAAGGCCAGGGCCGCCGCCATGTCCGCCACCACCGGCACCGGCCGGGCGATGCCGGTGAGCGCCGGCAGGTCGGCGCCGGCATGGGCCGGATCGATCACCGCCACGATCGGCCCGTGGCGGTAGCGCAGCATCGCCAGGCCGGTCTTGCCAGAGAGGTTGTCGAGCCCGCCGTGCAGCAGCAGCACCAGGGGAGCGTCGGGGCTGAGCATCAGGGCACCTCCATCGCAATCGGGTTCGCCGGCTGGCCGCCGTTGGCTGTCCGTGCGCCCAGGCCAGGCCGGTCGGCGGGCCGCAGCCGATCTCCCTCGCGGTTCGGGCCGCTGAAGGGATCGTCGATCAGGTTCAGGTGGCTGTCCAGATCGGGCCACTCCACCAGGGGCAGCAGCTGAGCGGCGCCACTGTTCAGCAGGCCGCCGTCCGAGTAGCAACCGAGCATCACCCCCAGGCCCAGACGCCGGGCCGTGCGGGCCATCAGCAGCCCCTCGCTCAGCCCACCGCATTTCACCAGCTTGATGTTGATGCCATCCACGTGCGGCGCCAGCCGCAGCAGATCGGCCAGATCCCAGCAGCTCTCATCGGCGATCAGCGGGATCGGCGCCAGCCCCTGCAGGGCCGCAAAGCCGGCCGTGTCGGCCGCCGCATCATTCAGCGGTGCCAGCGGCTGCTCCACCAGCACCACCCCCTGCTCCGCCAGCCAGGGGATCATCGAGCGGGCCGTGGCCAGATCCCAGCCGCCATTGGCATCCACCTGCAGCTCATCGCCGGGGCGCAGGGCTGCCCGCACCGTCTGAACCAGGGCGCGGTCGTGGTCGGCGCCGGCGGGGCTGCCCAGCTTGAGCTTGATGCGGGTGGCCGGCAGCTGCAGCCGCCAGCGCTCGAGCCGCGCCAACACCGCCGAGGGCTCTCCGAGCCCGAGGGTGACGCTGGTGGCGACACACGCTCCCGGATCCAGGCCCCAGAGCCGGTGCAGCGGCAGCCCCAGGCGCTGCCCCCACCAGTCGTGCAGGGCCAGATCGAGGCCGCAGCGGGCCGGTGGGCTCAGGGAGGCGAGCAGCGGCTCGAGTGCCTGGAGCGGCTGCGGGGCCAGCGCCGTCAGCTGAGGCGCCAGGGCCTCCAGTTCGGCGGCGATGGCGTTCGTGTCGTGGTGGCGATGGCCGGTGTCGAAGCCGCCCGTTTCGCCGCGGCCGGTGATGCCGCCGTGCTCCAGCTCCAGCAGCAGGTGCTCCACGGCGCTGATGCTGCCGCGGCTGATGGCCAGCGGCACGGCCTTGGTGAGCGTGAAGCGGCGCAGGCTGAGGCGCATCGACTCCTGACCACTGCCGTCGGCACTGCGCTCAAGCTGGCATGGAATCGCAGCGCCGTCAGGGGTGGGCTGCAGGCTCTGTCAGTGCGGCCGCCGCTGCAGGTGTCTTGGGCGCTCCTGATGTGGGCCCACAGGCTCGGTTGGTGTGGTCCCACATCACGACGGGGCCGCTGGCTTCAGCTTTCCCGCCTTCGGCAGGCTCCGCGCAACTCCCCTGCGGTAGCGAACGCCACAGTGCGATCCCGCGGCTGCGGAGCAGCGTCAGGCCGTTGCTCAGCCGATGCCATGCCCGCCACCCGTCAGGCCAGCGCGATCCAGGAGCTGCTGAGCAGCCTGCAGCAGCGTCTGGCCGGCTGCCGCGATGGCGCCGTGGCCGACTACATCCCTGAGCTGGCCAAGGCCGATCCCGACGACTTCGGCATCGTTGTGGCCATGGCGGATGGCCGCATCTATACAGCTGGCGACACCGACAAAGCGTTCACGATTCAGTCGATCTCCAAACCGTTCGCCTACGGCCTGGCGTTGCAGCGCCTGTCGCTGGAGCACATGCAGCGCAAGGTGGGGGTGGAGCCCTCGGGGGAGGCCTTCAATGCCATCAGCCTCGATCCGGCCACCGGCATCCCCCGCAACCCGATGATCAACGCCGGGGCGATCGCCACCTCGGCCCAGATCCAGCAGCTGGCGGGGGATCAGGCCGAGGCCGAGCTGCTGCACTACTTCTCGCAGCTGGCCGGCCGGCCGCTGGAGATCGATCAGGAGGTCTACGCCTCCGAGCGCGACACGGGCCATCGCAACCGGGCGATCAGCCACCTGCTGCGCAATTTCGATGTGATCGAGGGGGATGTGGAGCCGGGGCTGGATCTCTATTTCCGCCAGTGCTCGATTCGCGTCACCTGCCGCGACCTGGGCGTGATGGCGGCCACCCTGGCCTGCCAGGGGCGCAACCCACTCACCGGCGAGCGCCCGCTGGATGCGGCGGTCACCGTGCAGATGCTCAGCCTGATGGGCACCTGCGGGATGTACGACTTCGCCGGACAGTGGCTGCACGATGTGGGCATGCCGGCCAAGAGCGGCGTGGGTGGCGGCGTGCTGGCGGTGGTGCCGGGTCAGTTCGGCATTGCCACCTATTCACCCCCACTTGACAGCTTTGGCAACAGCGTGCGCGGCGTGGCCGCCTGCCGTGAGCTGTCCCGCGGGCTGGGGCTGCACCTCTACAACCGCAATCCTTCCGATCGCAGTGCGATCAGCCGCTCCTACACCGGCAACCATTGCCAGTCCCGTCGCTGGCGCCCCAACAACGAGCTCGTGCTGTTGCGCGATCACGGCCAGAGCCTGCGGGTGCTGCATGTGCAGGGCCTGCTGGATTTCTATGCCACCGAGCAGTTGCTGGCCAGCCTTGAAGCGGTGGCGGCCACCACCCGGATCGTGCTGCTCGATCTCCATCAGGTGCCGGAGATCTCCGGCGAGGCGCTGGGCCTGCTATGTGAAGGGATGCACCACCTGGAGCGGCAGGGCATCGCCCTGGTGCTCTCCCGCGCTCAGCATCTGCCGAAGCTGCTCGATCTCGATGCTGCCTCGCCTGCTAGTGCCTGGCAGCAGGTCGAGGATTTCGACATCGCCATGGAGCTGGCCGAATCGCTGCTGCTGGAGCGCGTGGGACCCGCGTCGCCGCCGGCAGCAGCAGGGCTGCCATCGATCCTGAATGCCTTGGCGCCTGCCCAGCGGCAGCGTCTGGAGTCTCTGCTGCGGCCCCGCAGCGTCGCCGCTGGCGAGACGGTCATTCGCCGCGGTGACGACGGCATGGCGATGTTCTTCGTGCAGTCGGGCCGTTTCACCACCTCCGTGAGCGTGGATCTTGGCGGCGAGCAACGGCGCTGGACGCGGGTGGCCACGTTCACCGCGGGGATGTGTTTCGGGGAGATCAGCTTCCTTAATGGCCAGCCGCGAACCGCCGATGTGAGCGCCGAGGAGGACGGCCACTGTCAGGAGCTGCGCCGTGCCGATTTCGATGCGCTGTGCGCCGAGGAGCCTGACACCGCCATTCAGCTGCTGCTGCTCCTGTCCGGGGAACTGGGCTCCAGGTTGGTGCGCACTAGCAGCCAGCTGGCGGTGCTGGAGCATCTCTGATCCTGCGCCTGGGTGGCACGCCGATACCGGAAACTGGGCAGATGACGGCAACGCAACCCAAGGCTCCCGGCTCTACTGCGGTGGGGACACCTGTTCTCCAGGGCGGGGTAGGCCGCGGCAGCTACTGGATCACCACCTTCGGCTGCCAGATGAACAAGGCGGATTCCGAGCGCATGGCCGGGATCCTCGAATCCATGGGCTATCGCGAGGCGCAGGCCGAGCTGGAAGCGGATCTGGTGCTCTACAACACCTGCACGATCCGCGATAACGCCGAGCAGAAGGTGTACAGCTACCTGGGCCGGCAGGCTCAGCGCAAACGCACCAACCCCAATCTCACCCTGGTGGTGGCCGGTTGCGTGGCCCAGCAGGAAGGCGAATCGCTGCTGCGGCGTGTGCCGGAGCTGGATCTGGTGATGGGCCCTCAGCATGCCAATCGGCTGGACACCCTCCTCGCCCAGGTGGAGCAGGGTCAGCAGGTGGTGGCCACCGAAGAACACCACATCCTTGAAGACATCACCACCGCCCGCCGCGACAGCAGCATCTGCGGCTGGGTGAACGTGATCTATGGCTGCAACGAGCGCTGCACCTACTGCGTGGTGCCCTCCGTTCGCGGCAAGGAGCAATCGCGCCGACCCGAGGCCATCAAGTTGGAAATGGAGGGCCTCGCGGCCCAGGGGTTCAAGGAGATCACCCTGCTGGGGCAGAACATCGATGCCTACGGCCGCGACCTGCCCGGCATCACCCCCGAAGGCCGTCGCGCTCACACCCTCACCGATCTGCTCCATCACGTGCATGACGTGGCTGGGATCGAGCGGATCCGCTTCGCCACCAGCCACCCGCGCTACTTCACCGAGCGGCTGATCGATGCCTGCGCCGAGCTGCCGAAGGTGTGCGAGCACTTCCATATCCCCTTCCAGAGCGGCGATGACGATCTGCTCAAGGCGATGGCCCGCGGCTACACCGTGGATCGCTACCGCCGCATCATCGAGCGCATCCGCGAGCGCATGCCCGATGCCTCGATCAGCGCCGATGTGATCGTGGCCTTCCCCGGCGAAACCGATGCCCAGTACCGCCGCACCCTCGATCTGATCGAGGAGATCGGCTTCGACCAGGTGAACACCGCGGCCTACTCGCCCCGCCCCAACACCCCCGCCGCCGACTGGCCCGATCAGCTGAGCGAGGAGGTGAAGGTGGAGCGCCTGCGTGAGATCAACGTCCTGGTGGAGCGCACCGCTCGGGAGCGCAGTGCGCGCTACGCCGGCCGCAGCGAGCAGATCCTGGTGGAGGGCCTCAACCCCAAGGATCCCGGGCAGGTGATGGGCCGCACCCGCACCAACCGCCTCACCTTCTTCCCCGCCGCCCGTGCCGGCGGTGGTGCCTGGCAATCAGGTGATCTGGTGACCGTGCGCATCGAGGAGGTGCGTGCCTTCTCCCTGAGTGGCCAGGCCGTCGATCGCTGATACGTTTGGCGCCTCATTCCGCCGCTGCCATGAGCGCTTCCCCCACCCATCTCGGTCTGGTGTTCGGGGGGGTTTCCGGTGAGCACGCCGTGTCGATCCGCTCGGCCAACACCGTGGCGGCGGCCCTGCGCCGGGGGGGCAATGCCAGCCGCTACCGGCTGAGTTGCTTCTACATCGACTCCTGGGGCCACTGGTGGCCGCCGGCGGTCGCCGATGCCGTTCTCGCGCGGGGAGTTCCTGCCACTCGGGAGGAGCTGCCGGCGGCGCCGCTGCGTCCCGGTTTCCGTGGCTTTCCCGAGAGCGCTCTCGACGTGCAGGTGTGGCTGCCGGTGCTCCATGGCCCCAACGGGGAGGATGGCACGATCCAGGGGCTGTTCAGCCTGATGCAGGTGCCGTTCGTGGGCTCGGGTGTCCTCGGTTCGGCCGTGGGCATGGACAAGCAGGCGATGAAGGCGGCCTTCGCCGCCGCCGGTCTGCCCCAGGTGCCCTATGCCTGTGTCGAGGCGGCTGAGCTGGATGCCGATCTGGAGGGGCTGTTGAACCGGCTGGAGCACCAGCTTGGCTATCCCTGCTTCATCAAGCCCGCCAACCTCGGCTCCTCGGTGGGCATCAGCAAGGCCACCGATCGCACCGAACTGCTGGCTGGCCTGCGCGAGGCGGCGCGGCACGACCCGCGCCTGGTGGTGGAGCAGGGCGTGAATGCCCGCGAGCTGGAGTGCGCCGTGCTGGGGCGCCGCCAGATGCGGGCCTCGGTGGTGGGCGAGATCTGTTTCGATGCCGACTGGTACGACTACGAGACCAAGTACAGCGATGGCCTCAGTCACACGGTGATTCCCGCCAAGGTGCCGGCCGGCATCAGCGAGCGGGCTCGCGGCATGGCCATTGCCGCCTGCCGCGCCGTGGCGGCCGTGGGGCTGGCTCGGGTCGATTTCTTCTATGGCCGTGAGTCCGGTGAGCTCTGGCTGAACGAGATCAACACCCTGCCGGGCTTCACCAGCCAGAGCATGTATCCGATGCTCTGGGAGGCCAGCGGCGTGCCTCTCGAGGAGTTGGTGCACCAGCTGGTGGAACTGGCGCAAGAATCAGGCCAACCTTGTGCCACGAGCGCTGAAGCCGCATGAGTCATGGCCTGATCTGGCTGCCATTGCTGGTGGTGTTCCCTCTGATCACTGCCCTGGGCTGGCTTGAGCGTCGGCGTCAGCAGCTCTTCCGCGTCTGGGCCGAGGGGGCCGAACTCTCCAAGCTCGACGATTGCGGCGGCGCCCGCCTGATCGATGGCGTGGTGAGCTGGAGCACCTTTGAATCCGGAACTCTGGTCACCAAGGACAGCTTCATCGTCAAGAACCTTGAGCTTGTCGAGCTTCTGTCCCTGGGCTCCGGGGAGGCTCCTCTCACCGACGAGTCCCACGGTGCTTGCCGGCTTCGCCTGGTGGGTGGTGGTCAGCAGAAGGACCTGCCCTTCGCCAGCGCCGATCGTGCCCGTCGCTGGGTGGACGAGCTCATGGCCCGCTCCCGTTGCGAACTGTGAGCCAGACCCGCAGCGCACACCCGCTTGAGAGCTCGGCGGTCGGTGTGGAGCGCCGTCGCGAACTGCGCCTGCAGCGCCGGAGGGAGCGTCTGCGCAATCTTTGGCGCATCGTGGTGCTGGCCGGTGCCGCCACGGGCCTGGGCTGGTTGCTGTTGCGTCAGGGTTGGGTCCTGCGCACCCCCGCCCAGATCGAGGTGCTGGGCAGCCGCCAGGTGAGCCGCGATCAGGTGATCCGCGAAGGCGAGTTGAAGCTGCCCCTGCAGTTGCTGAGCCTCAGGCCCCAGCAGCTCTCGGAACGACTGTCCGCTGGGCTGCCGGTGGAGCAGGTGCAGGTGAGCCGGTTGATGCTGCCGCCGCGGCTGCGGATCGAACTGGTCGACCGTGAAGCTGTCGCCCGGGCGGAACGCCGCGGAACCCGCGGCCTGGAGCAGGGTTTCGTGGATCGTCTGGGCAACTGGATGACCAGCCGCCAGCAGCGCGGCAGCGCCGGCAAGGCTGCGGCGGTGCGTGTGCTCGGTTGGCAGGAGCGGCTTCGCCCGGCCCTGGCTCAGATCCTGGACCGCCGCGAGCAGCTCGGCAGCCCCCTGCAGCTGGTGCGCTTCGAAGCCAACGGCAGTGTGTGGCTGCGCACGGCTGCCCTCGGCAATGTGCACCTGGGCCCGGCGGATCAGCGCCTGCCCCGACGCCTGGAGGTGCTGCAGCATCTCTCAAGCCAGTTGCCGCAGCAGATCCGCGGCTTGAAGGTGCAGTCGATCGATCTGAGTGATCCCGACAGACCGGAGCTGGGGCTGCCGGCAGTTCCGGGCCGTTCAGCTGCAGCGGGGCGCTCCGGTCAGGGCGCGGATTGAGCACTGGAGAGCAAACCCGCAAACGGTGACAGGCGGTTGCGCGAAATGCTCAGGTCAGTGAACGTACCCAGAACCCGTTTCTAGTCGGCCGATTCGACGACATAATGCAGCGCAGCATGATCGGATTCGGACCTTCCATGGAGATTGCACCCGAAGGCCTCAGTGCCGCCACCACCAATGGTTCTGGCGGCATCGTTCCGAGCCAGTCGGCGCGGATTGAGGTGATCGGCGTGGGCGGCGGTGGCAGCAATGCCGTGAACCGCATGATCGCCAGCGATCTTCAGGGTGTTGGCTACCGGGTTCTCAACACCGATGCCCAGGCATTGCTGCAATCGTCCGCCAAGCAGCGGGTGCAGCTCGGGCAGAAACTCACCCGTGGCCTGGGCGCCGGCGGCAATCCCGCCATCGGTCAGAAGGCTGCCGAAGAATCACGTGCTGAACTGGCCCAGACCCTGCAGGGCGCCGATCTTGTGTTCATCGCCGCCGGGATGGGCGGCGGCACCGGCACGGGCGCCGCGCCGGTGGTGGCGGAAGTGGCCAAGGAGTGTGGCGCCCTCACGGTGGGCATCGTCACCAAGCCGTTCGGCTTCGAGGGGCGCCGCCGCATGCGCCAGGCCGAAGAGGGCATCGCCCGCCTCTCGGAGCATGTCGACACTCTGATCGTGATCCCCAACGACCGCCTGCGCGAGGCGATCGCCGGCGCTCCCCTGCAGGAGGCCTTCCGCGCCGCGGATGACATCCTGCGCATGGGCGTGAAGGGCATCAGCGACATCATCACCAGGCCGGGCCTGGTGAATGTCGACTTCGCCGATGTGCGCTCGGTGATGACCGATGCCGGCACCGCGCTGCTGGGGCTCGGTGTGGGCTCGGGTCGCTCCCGCGCCACCGAGGCCGCCCAGGCCGCCATCAGCAGCCCGCTGCTGGAGGCCGCCCGCATCGATGGCGCCAAGGGCTGCGTGATCAACATCAGCGGCGGCAAGGACATGACCCTCGAGGACATGACGACCGCTTCGGAAGTGATCTACGACGTGGTGGATCCCGAGGCCAACATCATTGTCGGCGCTGTGGTGGATGAGCGCCTTGAGGGCGAGATCCACGTCACCGTGATCGCCACCGGCTTCGAGGGCGGTGGCGCCTACCGGCCTGAGCGCAGCCTCAGCCGCTTCGCCAGTGGCTCGGCCAGCGCAGGCTCAGTGGAGGATCAGCCAGGCGCCGTGATCCCGTCGTTCCTCCTGAACCGCCAGCAGAACAGCTGAGATCTGCTCAGCTCCTTCGGAGCTACTGAAGAGGGTGACCCGGAGTCCACGCCTGCCTGGAGCATCCCGTGTGGCTGCTCCCTTCCGGTCCTGACCAGATTTGGGCGTCCGGGCCGCATGGGTCCGAGTCGTTTGGATGCTAGCAATGGGCCCACGCCTTCGAGGTGATCGGCCCTTGCGACCTGCGGATCTGCTCAGCCACAAGCAGGAGGGTCGGTCGATCGCCGTGCTCACCGCCTGGGATGCCTTGTCGGCGGCCCTGGTGGAACAGGCCGGTGCCGATGTGATCCTGGTGGGGGATTCGCTGGCGATGGTGGTGCTCGGCCACGCCACCACCCTGCCGGTCACGCTCGAGGAGATGATCCTGCACACCCGCGCCGTCGGCCGGGGATTGCAGCGCCCTCCAGCACAGCAGCCACTGATCGTCACCGATCTGCCCTTCCTCAGCTACCAGTGCGGCCTGGACGATGCCGTGGCCGCCGCCGGCCGGGTGCTCAAGGACAGCCCTGCCGCTGCGGTGAAGCTCGAGGGCGGAGAGCCGGAAACGATCGCTGTGGTCGACCGCCTGGTGCGCAGCGGCATCCCGGTGATGGGCCATCTCGGGCTCACACCCCAGTCGGTGCATCGTTTCGGCTATCGCCGCCAGGCCAATGACCCGATCAGCCAGCAGCGCCTGCGCTGCTCCGCCCTCGATCTGCAGGCCGCCGGCTGCTTCGCCCTGGTTCTGGAGCATGTGCCGGCGGACCTGGCCTCCAGCCTCAGCGCTGAGCTCACGCTGCCGGTGATCGGCATCGGCGCCGGCGATCAGTGCGATGGTCAGGTGCGGGTCACGGCGGATCTGCTGGGCCTGACCGAACGCCAGCCGCCTTTTTCACCGCCGCTGTTGCCCGGTCGCCAGCTGTGCGTCGCTGCCCTCAGGGGCTGGGTGGATGCCCTGCAGGATCCAGCTGCAGCGGCTCCCACCACTGCAGCAGCTCCCGCAGCACCGCATTGCTGAGGGCCAGCCCCTGCGGATCGCTGAGCCGCCAGCGGGGCCCCTCGCGGAGCAGCAGCCCGGCGTCCAGGAACGGCCGCCAGCGCTCCTGAAGCGCGGCCAGGGCGTCTGCCGGGATGCCGGTCTGCCGTGCCAGGGCCGTCAGCCGCACACCCTCGCGGCGGCGCAGACCCACCAGCACCCGCTCATCGAAGGGTGGACCGCCTGGCCAGCCAACTGGCTTTGCAGCTGGCTCTGCAACGGCTCCGGTGGCAGGCTGCTGCTCCAGCCAGGCGGCGTAGGCCTCGCGGGTGCGGGGCCGGGCCAGGCGCTCACCCCAGGGGGCGCTGGTGGCGCCCAGGCCGAAGCCCCACCAGCCGGCGCCGCTCCAGTACACGCGGTTGTGGCGTGACGCATGGCCCGGCAGGGCGTAGTTGGAGATCTCGTAGTGGCTGTAGCCCGCCGCCGCCAGCGTGCCGGCGGTGAGCTCCATCAGATCGGCCGCCAGCTCCTCGTCCGGCAGGTCCAGCTGGCCGCGGGTCTCCAGCCGCTCGAACACCGTGCCCGGCTCGATGATCAGGTCGTAAACCGAGAGGTGCGGCGGCGCCAGATCGATGGCTTGCCCCAGCTGGGAGCGCCAGGCTTCCAGCTCCATCCCCGGCAGTCCCTGGATCAGATCGAGGCTCCAGCTCCTGAGGTCGCCGCGGTGCTGGGCCGCGCGCAGCCAACCGGTCGCCTGCAGCAGGTCGGCGCGTCGATGGCGCCGCCCCAGGCGCTCCAGCATCGCGTCGTCGAAGCTTTGTCCCCCCAGGCTGATCCGCGTCACGCCGGTGCCCAGGTAGGCCTCAAGCCTGGCCTGATCGAAACTGGCCGGATCCAGCTCCAGGCTGATTTCGGCGCCGGGGGCGAGGCCGAAATGCCGGCGCAGGGCCGTCAGCAGTGCGCCCACCTGCTCGGCTGTGAGCATCGAGGGAGTGCCGCCACCGAGGTACACCGTGCTCAGGGGCGGCCCCGCAGGAGCGGCGGCGATCTCTCGCTGCAGCAGCTCCAGGTAAGCGGCGATCGAGCGGCTGCCGGGGTCCCCTGCAGCGCCGCTGGCCCGATCTCCGAGCGGCACCACGGGGAAGTCGCAGTAGAAGCAGCGCCGGTGGCAGAAGGGGATGTGCAGATAGGCGCTGCGGGGCGGCCAGGGCGGAGGCGAGCCGAGGGGCTGTTCGGCCTCGTCACCCCCTGAAGGGCGGTTACCGCCCCGGGCCAAAGCCCCCGGGATGGGGCAAGCTGCCTGTTCAGAGCGCTCGGCAGCCACAGCACCGGCCATGGTGGACACCCTCATCCTGGTGCTGTTCGTGGTGTCGGGGGCAGCGGCGGGCTGGCTGGGGGTGGACCTGCTGCCCGAGCAGCAGCTGATTCGCATCCAGAACCTGGAGCAGCTCAGCTGGATCCTCGGCGCTGGCGGCGCCATGGCCGGCCTGCTGGCGGGCGTGGTGTTCCAGCGGCTGCGGCGGCGGCTGATGGAGCAGGTGCGCTCGATGCCCACCGATCTGCTGGTGAGCCGGGCGGTGGGCCTGATCCTCGGCCTGCTGGTGGCCAACCTGCTGATCTCGCCGATCCTGTTCCTCTCGCTGCCCTGGGAGCTGGTCCTGGTGAAGCCGTTGGCGGCGGTCACCGCCAACGTGTTCTTCGGGGTGTCCGGCTACAACCTGGCGGAGGTGCACGGCCGCACGCTCTTGCGCCTGTTCAACCCCTCCAGCACCGAGGCCCTGCTGGTGGCCGACGGCGTGCTGATGCCCGCCAGCGCCAAGATCCTCGACACCAGCGTGATCATCGACGGCCGCATCCGTGGCCTGCTGGATTCCGGCCTGCTGGAGGGTCAGGTGATCGTGGCCCAGGCGGTGATCGATGAGCTGCAGGCTCTGGCGGATTCGGCCAACGCTGAGAAGCGCGGCAAGGGGCGGCGCGGCCTCAAGCTGCTCAGCGAGCTGCGCGAGCGTTACGGCCGGCGCCTGGTGGTCAACACCACTCGCTACGAGGGCAGCGGCGTCGACGAGAAGCTGCTCAGGCTCACCGCCGACACCGGCGGCACCCTGCTCACGGCGGACTACAACCTGGCCAAGGTGGCGGAGGTCCAGGAGCTGAAGGTGATGAACCTCAGCGAGCTGGTGATCGCCCTGCGGCCGGAGGTGCAGCCGGGCGATGAGCTCAGCCTCAAGATCGTGCGCGACGGCAAGGAATCCCACCAGGGCGTGGGCTATCTGGAGGACGGCACGATGGTGGTGGTGGATGGAGCCCATGGCCGTAGCGGCGAGCGGCTGGCGGTGGTGGTCACCGGCGCTCTGCAGACGCCCACCGGCCGGATGGTGTTCGGACGGGTGCACGGCTACGAGGGCAGCGAGACGTCCAGCCCCGCCGGCGGCGGCGCCCGCGCGACGGCGCCGAACCCCGGCCGCGGCAGCAAGGGGAAATCCGCCCCGAAACGCAGCGGTCG
>CAIZNP010000094.1 GCA_903934375.1 uncultured Synechococcaceae cyanobacterium | reverse complement strand
CGATGACCTTGAGGGTTTCGCCGCTGGCATCCCGCACCGACGGCAGCACGATCCGCAGGGTGCGCGCCGGTTCGCCGAAGCTGATGCGGACATCACTGCTGTCCTTCTCGCCGATCAGCAGCGCTTCGAGCGGCGCCTGCAGCTCAATGCTGATCTCCTCAGGCAGCTCATCGGACAGGGGTGTGCCCTCCAGCTTGCGGCCTTCCCAGCGGAACAGGCGCCGGGCGGTGGGGTTCACCAGCACCAGCTGGCCCTCGGCATCGAGCAGGAGGGCCCCATCGGCCATCGTGGCGATCAGCGACTGCTGTTTCACCTGGGCGGCGGTGAGCTCCTCGATGTTGGCGGCCTTGTAGTCCTCCAGCTGCGAGGCCATGGTGTTGAAGCCCTGCAGAAGCTCACCCAGCTCGCCGCCCACCGGCAGGGCAATGCGGGCCTCGAAGTTGCCGCCGGCGATCGAGCGCACGCCCCGCAGCAGCTCCTTCACTGGCCTGGTGATGGTGAGGGCGTTGAACACCGCCCCAAGGATCACCAGCACCCAGATCGAGATGAACACTGCCACGGTGACTTCGCGGCTGAGGGCTGCGCTGGCCAGGACGGCTTCATTGGGGTTGATTCCCAGGGCCAGCACGCCAAGGGTGCGATCACCGCTCACCAGTGGCACGAACACATCGGTGACCTGGCCGTCCGGGGTGAGGTGCTGGCGGATCAGCGGGTTCTGGGGGCGGCGGGCCAGATCGGCCGGCAGCTCCAGGCGGCGGCTGAGCAGCAGCTCGCTGCTGCCGGAGGTGCCGCTGATCGGGATGCCGAGGTAGATGATCCCGTCGGGATCGGCGAAGAAGATGTAGCGGAGGCTGCGGCTGGAGCGCCAGAAGCGCTCGGCCACCGCCGCCAGCTCGCGGTCGTTGCCTTCGGCCACCAGCGGCGTCACGTTCGCGGCCAATAGCAGGCCCAGGTCGCGGGCGAACCGGGTGTCGCTCATGCGCACATCGGCCTGGATGCCGTTGAGCGCGAAGAAGGTGATGCCCGTCATCATCAGGCTCACCACCAGGGTGGCGGCCGCCAGCAGCTTGGTCTGGAGGCTGAATTCCGCCCACCAGCGGCTCAGCCGCACCCACCAGGCCGGCCTCGCTGCGGTGCTGGCAGCCGTGCTCACGGCTGGGCTGGCGGCGATCTGGCCGCCGGCGGGATTGGAGGGGCTGACGCTGGTCACGGCGGCGAGCCTAGGAGCGCCGCACCTGATGGCCGATGTCACGTCGGACGGTCATACCGGCGAAGTGCACCTGCTCCAGGCCGGCGTAGGCGCGGGCGAAGGCGGCATCGAAATCGTCGGCCTGGGCCACAAGCGCCAGCACGCGGCCGCCGCTGCTGACGCAGGTGCCATCCGCGAGGCGGCGGGTGCCGGCGTGGAACAGCTGTAGGTCATCGCCGCTGCGTATGCCGCCCTCGATCGGATCGCCCTGGCGGATCTCACCGGGGTAACCCTGGGCCGCGGCGATCACGCAGGCGCTGCAGCGGGGGGCGATCGTCAGCTCCGGGGCCTGATCCAGCCGTCCCACGGCGCAGGCCAGCAGCACCTGGGCCAGCTCCGGACCCAGCAGCGGCATCAGGGTTTCGCATTCCGGATCGCCGAAGCGGCAGTTGAACTCGATCACGCTCGGGCCGGCCTCGGTGAGCATCAGGCCGGCGTAGATCACGCCGCGATAGGCGATGCCGCGGGCCCGCAGGGCCGCCAGGGTGGGCTCCAGCACCAGCTGTCGCACCTGTTCCAGGCCGGCGGCATCCAGCAGCGGCGCCGGGGCATAGGCCCCCATGCCGCCGGTGTTGGGGCCGGTGTCGCCCTCGCCGATGCGTTTGTGGTCCTGCGCCGGCGGCAGCAGCACCATCCGCTCACCGTCGCTGAGGGCGAACACCGACACCTCAGGCCCGTAGGTGCGCTCCTCCAGCACCAGCGAGGCCCCCTCCCCCTCGCCGAAACGGCCGGCGAAGATCTCCTCGATGGCCGCGCGGGCCTCCGCCACGCTTTCCGCCACGGTGACGCCCTTGCCGGCTGCCAGGCCATCGGCTTTGACCACCAGCGGCCGGCCCTGGTCCTCCAGCACCGCCAGAGCCTGCTCGCGGCTGGTGGCCGGCCAGTAACCGGCGGTGGGCACGCCCTCCTCCTGCATCAGCGCTTTGGCCCACTGCTTGCTGGCCTCCAGCTGGGCGCCATCGGCACCGGGGCCGAACACGGGGAAGCCGGCGTCGCGCAGGCGGTCCGCCAGGCCGGCGGCCAGGGGGGCTTCCGGGCCCACCACCACCAAGTCGATGGCGTGCTCACGGCAGGCGGCCAGCAGGGCGGGCTGGTCTGATTCGGCGATGCTCAGCTGCATCACGCCGGTGAGTTCGGCGCTGCCGCCGTTGCCAGGGGCCACCCAGACGCGCTCCACCCCGTGGCAGCGGGTCAGGGCCCACGCCAGCGCGTTTTCCCGGCCGCCGCCGCCCACCACAAGCACGCGGGCGGGGCTTGGCAGGGGGGCAGCGCTGCTCATGGTGGCCATGGGGTGAAGGGTGGGGCCGGCCGCCTCCCCTAGGTTGTGGCCCAGAGAAGCAGCGCCGGTGCCATCCCTTCTTTACACGCTGGTGGGCATCCGTGTTCAGTCTGCGCGTGCTGCTCGCCGGCCAGCGAGGCGATGGCACCGGCTTCAGATCCTGCTCGCCCTCCCGTTCCTGACGGGCCTTCCTGCCCAGGCTCAGGGAAATCTGCTCCGGCAGCTGGAACGACTGTTCAACCCACCCGTTGTGGCCAAACCAGGGCCATCGGCGCCTGTCGTTCCGGGCAGCACCCCTGAAACGCAGTTCCAGCAGGAGCTGCTGAGCGGCGACCTGCCGACCCTCAATCGGGCCTGTGCGGAAGCTGTGCGCTTCGATTTCACGACCCGGCTGCGGCTGCTGCAGGAGCGGCTGCTGGTAATCGCCCCTGCGCCCCAGCCCCTGCCGGTGGTGCTGGTGAATGCCAATGCCCTGCTCAGCTGCAAGGCACCTGATGCGGCCCTGATCGTGCTCAACCGCTTCAGCCCCCAGCAGGGGCCGGAGCGGCAGCAGTGGCTGGTGCAGCGTTGGCGGGCGGCCTACGCGGGCCTGCACCATCAGCTGGCCGCCGAGAGCCTGGAGCTGCTGGCGGCCGGCGGGCTGGCTTCCCTGGAAACGATTGCCCTGCCGTTGCAGCTTCGCGAGACCGGCACCCTGGCAACCAGGCCGGCGCTGGACATGTATGCCGACCATCTCGAGGTGCTCGGTCGCCGCCAGGAGGCGGCTGCTGCGCTGCTGGCCGGCCAGATGCCCGGCCAGCTCGCCGCTGAGCGCCTGCAGCGGGCGGTCGCCCTGTTCGAGGCACTGCCCCTGGAGCAGCGGGATGCTCTGATCGAGCGTGCGCTGGACCAGGCCGCTG
>CAIZNP010000093.1 GCA_903934375.1 uncultured Synechococcaceae cyanobacterium | reverse complement strand
GATTACAGCGGCGATAGCAAGAGTGTGGACGTGCACGTTCTCTGGTTGCGCCGCAAGCTCGATGTCGCCGGATCCAGGCCTGAGCTGTTCATCACCGTGCGAGGAATCGGTTACCGGCTCGATCCTCCCCGCCTTTGAGATCCGGCGCTCGCTTGTGAGTCGTCCGCAACCGATGGCGGCGGCGTGGGACGCCGCGGATTCGCAGACTGGAAGCTCAGCGGCCGAACGACGGAATTCACCCAGCAGCAGCCGGCTACAAAACTGATGCTGCCCAGTCCGGTGCGGATCAGCATGGCCACCCTGCAAGTTGATCCAACATAAGGCCGTTGAATCGCACTGAAGGTTCGGCTTGAGCTTATCGGCTGCTGATGTGCTGCAGATCACCGGTATTCCGGCTTTTTCAGTGCATCGAAGCTGCGTTCCAGGGTCTGCCCCACCGTCAGCCCCACCGGCAGGTCGCCGGCAAAGGCACTGCCTTGAATGCGTCGGTAGAGCTTGTTGGTCACCAGTCTGTAGGTGGAGTCCTGCAGGGGGATCACACCGGCCTCCCGGGCGATGCGTCCGCCGCTCTGCAACGTGCTGCTGATGAACTGGCGGATCACGGGCCGGCTGGTGAGGGCCTGATCGCTGACGTAGAAGAACAGCGGACGTGAGAGCGGTAGATAGCGGGAGTTCTGAACGCTCTCGAGGCTGGGCTGCACGCCACCACGCTTGCCAGGGGCCGCAACCGCCAGCGCTCGCAGGCTGTTGCGGTTGGCCTGGAAATAATCGAAGCCGAAATAGCCAAGCGCCAGAGGGTTGCTGGCCACACAGCGCACCAGCACGGTGTCGTCCTCACTGGCGGTGTAGTCGCGGCGCGAATTATCCGTGCTGCCGTTAATGGCCTTGTTGAAGCTGTCGTACGTACCGGAATCCTCCCCGGGGCCGCACAGGCTGATCGGCTTGTCGGGCCAGCTGGGGTTGACCTGCTTCCAGCGCAGCACACGCCCCTGGGCGTCGCGGCTCCAGAGGCGGCTCAGTTCCGTGGTGCTGATCTGCGTGGCCCAACTGTTGGCGCGGTTCACGACAACCGTGATGGCATCGAAGGCCACGGGCAGTTCCAGGAAACGCACCCCCTTGGCAGTGCAGGCCTTGATCTCACTGGCACTGATCGGGCGGGAGGCGGCCACGATGCTGCTGCCGCCGCTGCAGAACTCCCGCATCCCCGCGGTGGTGCCCACGGCGCGGGCGCGGAACTGCACGGCGTTGCCGGCTCTAGTGCCAAAGGCCTTGATGGCGGCCTGGCTGAAGGGATACACGGTGCTCGAGCCGCTGATCGTGATCACCTCCGGCTTCGCCACCGCTGTGGGGCCTGCCTGGGCAGAACCCGTACCCAGAACAGTGGTCAGCATCGCCAGGGCGATGACGTTGTCGGCAACCTTCACGAGCTCGGCAGCAGCGCTCTGCTCAATCTGCCCGGCCAGGGGGAGCGGCACGTTAACGGGCGATTAACCGCTGGTTCAGAAGCCGTCGCGCACAGGACTCCTAACGCCGGAACGCCCAACTGTTAACCCGTCCTTAAAGCCTCTGCTCTGGAGTTGTGGGACGTTGGATGTGGGTCCTGCCCAGGGCGCTCCGCTTGCAGCAATCAGGTCCGATGTCCACTGCTCCAGCCTCCGATCCCTTCGTTCTGCGGCGAAGACCGCTGCAGGAGCGTCTTGTCGACCAGGGCTTCCAGCGCCTCACGGTCGTCCTGGCCTCCATCGTTGGCATCGTTTTGCTCGGCATCCTGCTCACGGTGGCCATGGGCTCCCATGAAGCCATGGCCAGCTTTGGCCTCAGCTTCCTCACCACCTCGGACTGGGATCCCTCCGGTGAGCGCTATGGCGCGTTCACGGCCATCTACGGCACGATCGTCACCTCGGTGCTGTCCCTGCTGATCGCCGTTCCACTGGGTGTCGGCACGGCCATCTTCATCACCGAAAACCTGATTCCGCTGCGCATCCGCCTGGTGCTTGGCGTGATGGTGGAGCTGCTGGCCGCCATCCCCTCCGTGGTTCTGGGTTTGTGGGCCATCTTCGTGATGGAGCCGTTCCTGCGGCCGATCCTCGGCGGGCTTTACACCACTCTGGGTTGGCTCCCATTCTTCTCCACCGAGCCCCAGGGCCCTGGCATGGCGCCGGCCATCCTGATTCTGGTGGTGATGATCCTGCCGATCATCACGGCCATTTCCCGCGACTCTCTCCAGCAGGTGCCAACCGAGCTGCGCTCTGCCGCCTATGGCGTGGGCACCACCCGCTGGGATGCCATTCTCCAGGTGATCCTGCCGGCGGCGATCTCCGGCATCACCGGTGGTGTGATGCTGGCCCTGGGCCGCGCCATGGGTGAAACCATGGCCGTCACCATGATCATTGGCAACTCCACCAACTTCAGCTGGAGCCTGCTGGCGCCTGGAAACACCATCTCGTCGATGCTGGCCAACCAGTTCGGCGAGGCAGACGGACAGCAGGTGTCTGCCCTGATGTACGCCGCACTGGTGTTGATGTTGCTCACCCTGGTGGTGAATGTCCTGGCGCAGTGGGTGGTGCGTCGTCTCAGCCTCAAATACAGCTGACGCCATGAACACCATCTCCTCGGCGCCATCCGCCTCACAGCCACCTGTGGCTTTCCGTCGTTCCTCCTTGGCCTACAAGGCCGGCCTGGCACGCAACCGCTGGAACCTGGCCTTCACCGGCCTGGCTGCCGTGTTTTCCTTGATCGCTGTGCTGCCGCTGGTGCTGGTACTGGGGTATGTGTTGATCAAGGGCGGCTCCCTGATCAGTTTGCAACTGCTCACCAGCTTGCCTCCAGCGCCTGGTTTGGACGGAGGTGGCATCGGCAACGCCATTCTCGGCACGCTGCTTGTCACCGTGATCGCCAGCCTGATCGCCATCCCGGTGGGTGTTGGTGGCGGCATCTATCTGGCCGAGTATTCCTCCTCGGGCCCCTTCGCCCAGTTCGTTCGCTTCGGCACCAATGTGCTCTCAGGCGTTCCTTCGATCATCTGCGGTGTGTTCATCTATGGCTTGATCGTGAGCACCCGTGTGTTCTTTGATCAGAGCTACAGCGCCATGGCGGGTGGCATCGCTCTTTCTGTGCTGATGCTTCCCACCGTGATCAAGACAACCGATGAAGCCCTGAAGCTTGTTCCGAATGAACTGCGCTGGGGTGCAATCGGCATCGGGGCCTCCCGTTTCGTCACGATTATCCGTGTCACCCTGCCGGCCGCAGTATCCCCGATTGCTACGGGTGTTGTGCTGGCCATCGCCCGCGCTGCCGGTGAAACCGCACCGTTGATCTTCACGGCCCTGTTCTCCCCCTTCTGGCCCGAGGGCATTTTCAATCCGATCGCCACCATGTCGGTGCTGATCTACAACTTTGCGATCATGCCCTACGAGGCACAGATCGCTCTTGCCTGGGCAGCGTCGTTCGTGCTGGTGGTGATGATTCTCGCCGCCAACCTGTTCGCACGTTGGCTCGGTCGTTTCGCCCAGGCCTGATCTCCTCCTCCGCATCTCCTCCCATGACCGCTTCCATGCCTTCTGACGCGTTGTCATCGCCAGCACAGTCCATCTGTCTCTCCCTCGAGAATGTGGGCATCAGCTACGGCAGCAGTGAGGCCGTGCGCGGGGTGTACATGGAGATTCCCCACGGCAAGGTGACCGCCTTCATCGGCCCTTCCGGCTGCGGCAAGAGCACGGTGCTGCGCGCCCTGAACCGCATGAACGATCTGATCGAGGGCTGCACGCTGCGCGGTCGTGTGCTGTTCGATGGTCAGGATCTCTATGCCCGCGATGTGGATCCGGTGGAGGTGCGGCGGCGGATCGGCATGGTG
>CAIZNP010000092.1 GCA_903934375.1 uncultured Synechococcaceae cyanobacterium | reverse complement strand
CGGGAGGGCACCAGAAAGTCGCGGGCGCCTTCGGGGGAGGAGCGGGTGAGCACCGGGGTTTCCACCTCGATGAAGCCTTGGTCTTCGAGGAAGCGGCGGGCGGCCTGGATGGTGTGGGCCCGCAGGCGCAGGTTGCCGTTCATGCGCTCGCGGCGCAGATCGAGATAGCGGTGGCGCAGCCGCAGTTCCTCGCGGGTGTTCTCCTCGTCGTGCACCGACACGGGGAAGGGCAGGTTGCCCTTCACGGCATTCAGCACCGTGATGGCGCTCGCGAGCACCTCCACCCGGCCCGTGGCCAGCTTGTCGTTGATGGCGTCGGCAGGGCGCTCCCGCACGGTGCCCTCCACCTGGATCACCGTTTCATTGCGCAGGTGCTCCGCCACGGCGAACATCGCGGCACCGTTGTCCGGGTCCACCGTGATCTGCACAGTGCCGCTGCGGTCGCGCAGGTCGATGAAGATCACGCCGCCGTGGTCACGGCTGCGGTCCACCCAGCCGCACAGCTGCACGGCCTGGCCGCTGGCATCGGGGCGCAGGTCGCCGCATCCGTGGCTGCGCATGGGGAGAAAGCAAGCGGATCGGCGATTTTCTCACGGCGGCGGCAGCCCTGTCGGCGACGCTCGCGCTTCTCTGCCAGACTTGATGTAAGGGGACCGACTTACTGCTTCCTGAGCAGACAATCATGAAGCGACGTCATCTCTTGATCAGCTCCGCCCTTGGGGTCGCCGGAGCGGCCCTGCCGGCGGTTGTTGGTGGCAGGGCCCGGGCGGCCGGGGGCACGGAGCACCACCTGCAGAAGAGCCTGCAGGCGTGCACCCCTAAAGATGCCCTGATTCGCCTGATGGAGGGCAATGCCCGCTTCTCCCAGGCCTGGACCTCCGCCGGGGGCAGGGTCGTTCATGCCGAACGGATGGCGATCCTCAACGACATCTGGGAGCGGGATTGCCACCTCGATCCTGTGGCCCTGGCCCAAGGCCAGAAGCCCTATGCCGCCATTCTCTCCTGTGCCGATTCGCGCGTGGATCCAGGCTGGATCTTCGCCTGTGGCTCCGGTGAGCTGTTTCAGGTGCGCAATGCAGGCAACACCGCCTTCGACGACGGTATCGCCTCCTTGGAATACGCCGTGGCGGTGCTGGGCACCCCGCTGGTGCTGGTGATGGGACACAGCGGTTGTGGCGCCGTGAAGGCGGCCATGGGTAGCGAGCCGCTCACGCCGATGCTGGAGGGGCTGGTGAAGCCGATCCGGGCCAGCCTGCGCAGCGGTGATGCGCTCACCCAGGCGATCCAGGGCAACGTGGGCTACGCCGCTGGCCAACTCACCAGCCGTAGCAACGTGCTCAAGGATGCCGTTGCCGCCGGCCAGCTCACGATTCGCAGCGCCTATTTCGACATCGGCAGCGGCAAGGTGAGCTTGCTCTGAGCGACTGGGCTTGCTTCAGGTCCGCCTGTAGAAGGGACGCTTCACCACCACCGCAGGCTCGGCCTTGCCGCGGATCTCCACGGTGAGTTCGGTGCCCAGCTTGGCGGCCGCCACCGGCACGTAGGCCAGCGCGACGGCCTGACCGAGCGTGGGTGACCAGGTGCCGCTTGTGATCTCCCCAACCCGCTCGCCGTTCTGGAGCACCGGGTAGCCATGTCGGGCGATGGCGCGCCCCTGCAGGGTCAGGCCCACTAGGCGCCGTTGCACCCCCTCGGCGGTCTGGCGCTCCAGCACAGCCCGGCCGATGAAGGGCTTCGGCATCTCCAGGTGCACAAGCCAGCCCAGGCCAGCCTCTAGGGGCGTGGTGGCGCCATCCATGTCGGCGCCATAGAGGTGCATGGCCGCCTCCAGGCGCAGGGTGTCGCGGGAGCCGAGGCCGCAGGGCACCACGCCATCGGCCAGGAGCTGGGTCCACAGGGCCAGGCCTGCATTGCGGGGCAGCAGCAGCTCAAAGCCGTCTTCGCCGGTGTAGCCGGTGCGGCCCACGAAGGCCGTAGCTCCAGCCAGGTCCAGCTCCCGGTGGCCGAAGCGGGGCAGGCCGTCCAGGTTGGTCCCGCTCAGGGCCTCCAGGCGGGCCTGGGCCTCGGGGCCCTGCAGGGCCAGCAGCACGCCATCGCCTTTGCGGTTCGCCACCGTGATGCCCTGGGGCTCCAGCTGGCTGCGGATCCAGGCCGTGTCGGCATCGGCACAGGCGGCGTTGATCACCAGCAGCAGCTCGTGCACCTGGGCATCCGCCTGCCAGCCCCGGTCGTAGACGATCAGGTCGTCGCGGATGCCGCCCTGCTCGTTCAGCAGCACCGTGTAGCAGGCCTCGCCGGGCCCGATGCGGAACAGATCCGTGGGCACCAGACCCTGAAGGGCATCCTTCACCCCTTCTCCCCGCAGGCGCAGCACGCCCATGTGGGAGATGTCGAACAGGCCGCAGCCCTGGCGGACCGCCTGGTGCTCCTGGAGCAGGCCGCCGAACTGCACGGCCATCTCCCAGCCGGCGAAGGGAACCATGCGGCCGCCGGCGGCACAGGCGGCCTCGAACAGCGGGGTGCGCTGGAGCGTTGTGCCCTGCGTTGGCTCGATGCTGGCCATGGCAGTGCGACGGCGGGGGACTGGGGCGGATCCTATGGAGCCCCTGATTCCTGCTGGGTGCCCCCGGGTTGGCTGCGCAACCGCAGCGGCGCCCCAATGGGGAAGACAACCCGCAGCTTCGCCGGGTCTACTGGCGCCATCGCGTAGCGCTGATTACATTGAGCGACCCGAGGGCGTGCCATGGGCAACCGCTCCTGCTGCCGCAGCTGTCGTCACTGCGCTCCGCCCGTGGGCGCGGAGCCGGGTTGGTGTCAGCTGCGCCGCCTGCCGATCCACCCGGAGCTGGCAGCGGAGCTGTGGTGCCATCACTGGACGGCCCGCCCTCCGCGACTGCCGCTGGTGGGGGAGCGCCAGCGGCAGGACGCGATGCCTCACGATCGCCAGCTGGCGCTGGCGGATCTGCTGGAAAGCTGAAGAGAAGCTGAAGATTTAGGCAGGTGGCGGGCGCGTGTGTCCCCGATGGCAACGCCTCCCTTGCTGCGGTGCCATGCTGATTCATTGGCCCATTAGCCCGGAGGTGGGTGAATTGGTTGCAGCCGTGATGGTGGCCACGCCTGTGGATCTGATGGCGACCCAGGTGGACAGCGAAACCCTTTCATTCCCGACCGGGGTGACGATCTTCCGGAGGGGACAGCCGGCTGATTCCATCTTTGGGGTGAGGCGGGGCATCGTTGAGCTGATCAACACCGCCGGCGACAAGCTCTGCTGCCGGCCCGGCGAACTGTTCAGCTACGAGGACATCGTCTGGAAGGACGGCGTTTACCGCAATGAAGCTCTGGCCCGAACGCCGGTGGAGCTGGTGCGGCTCGATCGCCTGCGCTTCCTGAACCTGTTGCACAACCACCCCACCATGGCCGTGCTGCTGATCGGCCAGCAACACGAGCGTCTGCGCGAGCAGCGCGCCAGCGGTACCTGCGCGTACTGACCAGAACCAGCCCCCTGGGCCGCCGCTGCATCCTCAGCGATCCAGCAGGAACAGCAGGCTGCGCACCACCTTGGCGGCCAGCACGCTGCTGACGCCGCTGGGATCGAGCATCGGCGCCAGCTCCACCACGTCGGCGGCCACCAGGTTGTGGTGGCGCAGTTCGTCTACTAGGGCGGCGAAGTGGCTCCAGAGGAAGCCGCCGGGTTCGGGGGTGCCGGTGCCGGCCATCACCGCTGGATCGAACCAGTCGAGGTCGACGGTGAGATAGAGGGGCTTGCCGCGCAGGGGCCGCAGCGCCTCGTCCATGCGCTCGATCGCCACCAGTCGGCCGCTCTGGCGCAGCTCGGAGAACTCCTCGCGGGTGCCGCTGCGGATGGCGATCTGCAGCAGCTGCTGGCTGGGCAGCACCTCGAGGCAGCGGCGCATGGCACAGGCGTGGCTGTGGAGGGCGCCGAGCCACTCCTGGCGCAGGTCGGCGTGGGCATCGAGCTGCACCAGCACCAGATCGGGGTGCTGCTTCGCCACTGCCGCCACGGCGCCGGAGCTGATCGAGTGCTCGCCGCCGAGCATCAGCGGCTTGAGGCCGAGGGCCAGCACGGCTTCGGTGGCCTGCTGCACGGCTGCCACCACAGGCTCCGGGGCGCCGAAGGGGATGTCCACCGCGCCCAGATCGGCGATGGCCAGCTCCTCGAGATCCCGATCGAGCTGGGGGCAGTAGCTCTCCAGGCCCGGGCTCACCTCGCGAATGGCCGCCGGGCCGAAGCGGGTGCCGGGGCGGAAGGAGGTGGTGCCGTCGTAGGGCACGCCGAACAGGCCCACGCGGCAGCCGGCCGGGTCGCGCTGGCTGCCCATGTAGATGGCGCCGTCGGTGTCGAACATCAGCCCAGCTCCCGCTCGATGGCGGCGGGGATCGCGTCGAAGGCGCCGCGTTGCCAGCGGGGACTCCAGATCTCGGAGCCAGCGACCACGGCCGCGGCGCGGGCGGGATCCGGCTGCAGATAGCGACGGCCGTCGCTGGCGGCGAACGTCCAGCTCCACCAGCCGCTGGGGTACATCGGCACCCAGCCATACATGGGATCGGCATGGCCGAACACCTCACGGATCAGCTTCACCGTGTCGATGTGCACCTGGCGGAAGGCTTCGGGTGATTCGCTCTGGGTGGCGAACACGCCGCCCGGCTTGAGGATGCGCCGGCAGTGCTCGAAGAAGGCGCGGTTGAACAGGCCTTCAGCCGGGCCGGCGGGGTCGGAGCCGTCGACGATCACCACGTCGTAGCTGGCATCCGGGGCGTTGGCGGCCCAGGCGATGCCGTCACCCACCGTCAGGTGGAAGCGCGGGTCGCTCCAGCAGCCCCCGCCGATGCTCGGCAGGTGCTCCTGGCTCCACTGCACCACCAGGCCGTCGATTTCCACCATGTCGAGGTGCTGCACGCCGGCGTGGCGCAGGCACTCGCG
>CAIZNP010000091.1 GCA_903934375.1 uncultured Synechococcaceae cyanobacterium | reverse complement strand
TGTTTCAGCCCCTCTGGGCCGGCAGCGACCTGGTGGTGGCCAACGACCGCAGCGGCTTCTGGAACCTGGAACGCTGGCCCAACGCCGCGGCCACGTCCACGGTGGCCACGGCCACGGCTGCCACAGCTACGGCAGCCCCAGCCGACTGGCAGACGCTGCTGCCGCAGGAGGCGGAGTTCGCCATGCCCCAGTGGGTGTTCGGGATGGCCACCACCGCCTGGGACGGTGAGCGACTGCTGGCCCTGGCCTGCCATCGCGGCCGCTGGCAGCTGGGGGAAGTGGTTCTGGACAACGCTGGCGCCGCTGCCGCCCAATGGCGTCCGCTCGAGCAACCCTGCGACGACCTCGCCGCCCTGACCGCCGACGCAGGTCAGCTGGCCTGCGTGGCCAGCGGCCCCACGCTCCCCGCCGGCCTGCTGGAGCTGGAGATCGCCAGCGGCCACTGGCGGCACACGCCCGCCGCCCCGAATCCTCTGCCGACCGAGGCCATCAGCGTGCCGGAGGAGCTGTGGTTCGAGGGCCACGGCGGGCTGCCCACCCAGGCCTGGTACTACCCACCGATCGGCGGCGGCCACCCACAGGCGCCGCTGCTGGTGAAGGGGCACAGCGGCCCCACCGGCATGGCCCGCACCGGCCTGAGCCTGGGGATCCAGTTCTGGACCTCGCGCGGCTGGGGCGTGCTGGATGTGAACTACGGCGGCTCCACAGGCTTCGGCCGCGCCTACCGCCAGCGGCTCGATGGCCTGTGGGGTGTGGTGGATGTGGCCGACTGCGCCGCCGGCGCCGAGGCGGTGGTGGCCCGCGGCCTGGCCAGCGACGAGCGCCTCGCCATCGAAGGCGGTAGCGCCGGCGGCTACACCACCCTGGCCGCCCTCTGCTTCACCAACACCTTCCGGGCCGGTGCCAGCCGCTATGGCGTGGCCGACCTCAGCGCCTTGGCGGCCGACACCCACCGCTTCGAAGCCCGCTATCTCGATGGCCTGGTGGGGCCCTGGCCGATGGCCAAGCCGACCTACGACAACCGCTCGCCGCTGCAGCATGCCGACAGCATCCGCGCGCCGGTGATCTTTTTCCAGGGCCTCGACGACGTGGTGGTGCCACCCGAGCAGACCGAGCGAATGGCGGCAGCCCTGCGGGCCAATGGCATTGCGGTGGAGGTGCATCTCTTCCCCGAGGAGGGGCACGGCTTCCGCAACGGCGCCACCCAGATCCAGGTGCTCGAAGCCACCGAAGCCTTCTTCCGCAGGCACTTCCAGCTGTGAACAACGTCGTGGCTGATCTGGGCTGGCTCGCCCTGGCGATCGCGGCCCTGAGCCTGATCCTCACGGTGGGGCGCCGCATCGGCACCCGCCTGCAGCTGCGGCTCTGGGGCATCCCCGAGGCCCTGGTGGCCGGCCTGCTGGGGCTGCTGCTGGCGCCGGCGGGCCCGCTGCCGCTGCTGCCGCCCCAGGTGATGGATCTCTGGGCCGATCTGCCGCTGGTGCTGCTCACCCTGGTGTTCGGCTCGCTGATGGTGGGCAAACCGCTGCCGCAGCTGGGCAGCCTCTGGCGACCGGTATCGGCCCAGGTGTCGCTGGCGTTGGTGCTGGCCTTTGGCCAGTTCGTGGTGGGCGGCCTGGCGGTGCTGCTGATCCTGCAGCCCTGGCTGGGGGTGAGCCCCGTGATGGCCTGCCTGATCGAGGTGGCCTACGAGGGCGGCCACGGCTCGGCCGCGGCCATGGGTCCGAGCTACGCCTCCCTGGGCTTCCCCGGCGGCCAGGACCTAGGCCTGGCCATGGCCACCGTGGGCCTGCTCAGCTCCACCTTGGTGGGCGGCGTGGTGGTGGTGCTGGGCCGTCGCCGCGGCTGGCTGCTGGCGGATGTTCAGGCGAAAGCAGCCGAGGCGGCAGCAGCCGAAACGGCAGCAGCCCAGACCGATGCGACCGCGGTGGCGGAGAGACCGGCCGCGGCACCGGCTGAGCCCCCGGCTGAACCCCAGGTGCCCTCGCAGATCACACCGGCAAACCCACCGGCCACCGGGCCGGCCGCCTGGGCGGTGAACCTCGGCCTGGCCGGCATCGCCGTACTGATGGGGGTGGTGCTGCTGCAGGCGCTGCGGCTGGCCACCGCGCCCCTGGGCGCCGGGGTGGCGCTGGTGATCGATGCGCTGCCCGTGTTCCCCATGGCGATCATCGGCTCGCTGCTGGTGCGCTGGCTGCTGGAGCGCAGCGGCCTGAGCGCCTGGGCCTCCGCGCCGATCCAGAGCCAGATCGGCACCCTTTCGGCCGATCTGCTGATCACCGCCGCCACCGCCGGCCTCAACCTCAAACTGCTCCAGGCCGACTGGCTGCCGCTCACGGTGCTGGCGCTGGGCGGCCTGCTCTGGAACCTGGCGGTGATGCTGCTGCTGGCGCCGCGCATCCTGCCGGCCGACTGGTTCGAGCGGGCCGTCATCGAGTTCGGCCAGGCCACGGGTGTGGCCGCCAGCGGCCTGCTGCTGCTGCGCATGGCAGACCCGGACGACCGCAGCGAAGCCCTGCCGGCCTTCTCGCTCAAGCAGCTGCTGCTGCAGCCCTTCCTGGCCGGCGGCGTGATCACTGTGGTGGCGCCGCTGGCGGTGGTGAGCTGGGGCCTGCCGGCCTGGAGCGCACTCTGCTTCGCCGTGGTGCTGCTGGCCGGCGGCGGCGGCCTGCTGCTGGCGCGGCTTCAGCCGGCGGCGGGGGCTTCGGGAGCGGCAGGGTCAGGGGCAGCGCCGTAGAGCAGGGTGCGGAACTGGTGGTGCACCGCCGCCATCTGCTCAGGGCTGAGCAGAGGCGGTTCGCCCAACTGCAGGGCCTGCAGGTACATCCGGGCCAGCGTCTCCACCTCGATGGCGATGCGCAGGGCCTGATCGAGGCTGCTGCCCACCGTCACCTGGCCGTGCTGGGCCAGCAGGCAGGCGAGGCGCCCGTCCAGCGCCTGCACCGCCAGGGCCGAGAGCTCCGCCGTGCCGAAGGTGGCGTAGGGGGCGCAGCGGATGTCGTCGCCGCCGGCGACGGCGGTCATGTAGTGGAAGGGCGGGATGGCACGGCCGTGGCAGGCCAGGGCCGTGGCGTGGATCGAGTGGCAGTGCAGCACCGCCTGCAGCTCCGGCCGGCTGGCCAGGATGTCGGCATGCAGGCGCCACTCCGACGAAGGGCGCCTGGCGCCGGCATCGCGGGGGACGCCGGCCAGATCCAGCGCCACCAGATCGGTCGGCTCCATCTGCTCGTAGGGCAACGAGCTGGGCGTGATCAGCATGCCGCCGGGGATGCGTGCCGAGAGGTTGCCGGAGGTGCCCTGGTTGATGCCGCTGGCGTTCATGCGCCGCGCCACCGCCACCAGCTGCTGGCGCAGCTCCTGTTCAGGCGTTCCCATACAGCCCCCGCAGCCCCGCCTCGCTGGCCCCAGCGACACCCCGCTCGGTGATCAGGGCCGTCACCAGGCGGGCCGGCGTGACGTCGAAGGCGGGATTGAAGCCGGGGCTGCCATCGGGGGTGAGCTGCACCGTGGTGATCGCTCCATCGGCGCCGCGGCCCTGGATATGGGTCACCTCCTCGGCGCTGCGGGCCTCGATGGGGACCTCGGCAACGCCGTCGTCGATGCTCCAGTCGATCGTGGAGGCGGGCAGGGCCACGTAGAAAGGCACGCCGTTGTCGTGGGCGGCCAGGGCCTTGAGATAGGTGCCGATCTTGTTGCACACATCGCCGCGGCGGGTGGTGCGGTCGGTGCCCACGATCACCGCATCCACCTGGCCGTGCTGCATCAGGTGGCCGCCGGCGTTGTCGACGATCACGGTGTGGGGCACCCCTTCGCGGCCCAGCTCATAAGCCGTGAGCGAGGCGCCCTGGTTGCGGGGGCGGGTCTCATCCACCCACACGTGGATGTTGAGGCCGGATCGGTGAGCCTTGTAGATCGGGGCCAGGGCGGTGCCCCAGTCGACCGTGGCCAGCCAGCCGGCGTTGCAATGGGTGAGCACGTTGAACGGCTCGCCCTGGCGCGCCGCCGGCCGGGCGGCCGCCAGCTCCTTGAAGATCCGCAGGCCGTGCTCGCCGATCGCCTCGCACATGGCCACGTCTTCATCGGCGATGGCGCCGGCCTCCGCCTGGGCCGCCGCGGCCCGCTGCTCCGTTGGCAGCGGCAGCACCCGATCGCGCACCCGCTCCAGGGCCCAGCGCAGGTTCACCGCCGTGGGGCGTGTGGCGTTGAGCTGCTCGAACGCCGCGGCCAACGCCGCATCCGAAGGATCCACCTGCAGGGCCAGCATCAGCCCGTAGGCGCCGGTCACACCGATCAGCGGCGCGCCGCGCACCACCATCGTGCGGATCGCCTCGGCGGCCTCATCACAGCTGCACAGGCTGCGGGTGGTGAAGCGGTGGGGCAGCAGGGTCTGATCGATCACCCAGACGGAGCGGGCGCCATCCTCCAGCCCGATGGTGCGCCAGGCCTGACCGTCGATGTTCATCAGAGGAAGCCGCGGAGAACGGGAAGTGCATCAATCATCCGATCGCACCGGCGACGCCGACCACAACCAGCCGCTCAGATCGGCCGGTAACCGAACCAGTCCGGCACCTGGGGCTGACTGAGGCCCTCGGGATGGGGCTCCAGCTGCACGTACCAGCGGCCCTCCCCCAGCAGCTCCAGCTGCTCGATCGCCAGGCAGTCGTCCACGGCCCATAGATCGTCCTTGTGCTGCTGCAACGCACCCTGCAGCCATTGGCGCTTCGCCGCCGCCTTGGCCGCCACCGCCGAGCTGGCCACCACCAGGCCGAAATGGTGCAGTTCGGCCAGGGAATCGGGGCGGTAGGCGCCCAGGTTCACGAACCAGAGCCGCTCGGGCCCGGGCGCGGACGGCTCACGCCCGAGGCGCACCGCGTAGCCATCCACCGCCCGCACCGCCATGAAGCTGTCCAGGTGCAGGCCCTCACGCCGCCCGAACCACTGGCGCCGCAGCTCCGGCAGGGTGTCCTCGATGCTGCGGCCGGCCACGAAACGCACGTCGTGCAGCTCGATGTGGCTGCTGGCCGACCGACCGCCGAGCACCACCAGGAACAACGTGGGAGAGGTGCGCACCACAGGAGCGGACGACCGGACAGCGGCGCCGGTCGTTGCCAGCATCCCAGCAGGAGGCGATCCGGCGATGGCACCCGAGGCGATGGCAGCCGAGCTGAGCAGGCCCGAGCGCGACGTGCTGATCGTGGGCGCGGGTCTCTCCGGCCTGGTGGCGGCACGGGAGCTGCGGGCCCGGGGGCGGAGCGTGGCGCTGCTGGAGGCCCGCACCCGCGTGGGCGGGCGGATGGTGAGCGCCCGCACCAGTGATGGCAGCATCGTGGATCTGGGCGGGCAGTGGGGCGGCGCCAGCCACCACCGCTTCGCAGCGCTGGTAGAGGAGCTGGGCCTGGAGCGCTTCCCCAGCCACTACGACGGCCTTGGGGTCTTCCACTGGCAGGGGCGCCGGCATGAGGCCCCGCTAGCCACGAACTTCGCCGACAGCCTGCTGTTCTTCGAACCCAGCGCGCTGGCGCTGCCCGCTGACGAGCTGGCGGCCACCCGCACCCTTGTGGTCGCCTTCAGTCAGCTGGTGGCCTCGGTGAACCCGCAGCAGCCCTGGCTCACCCCCCAGGCGGAAGATCTCGATCACCTCAGCGTGGCCGCCTGGGCGGCCCGCCACACCAGCATCCCCCTGGCCCGGCTGCCGCTCGATTGGCTCTGCCGGGTGGGCGGCTCCGGTGGGTTTGAACCCTGGGAGGTCTCGATCCTGCATCTGGCCTGGACCCAGGCGGTGGCGCCCCAGGCCGAAACGCCGGAGGCCTGGCTGGTGCGCGGTGGGGCCGGATCGGTGGCGCAGGCGTTGGCGGCGGAGCTGCAGCGCCAGGATCCGGGCTGCCTGCAGCTGGGGCAGGCGGTGCTGCGGATCGATCAGAACCCGCAGGGGGTGACGCTGCTCAGCGGCGACGGCCAGTGCCAGCGGGCCCTGCTGGCGATCGTGGCGGTGCCGCCACCGCTGCGGCTGGCGATTCAGTTTGAGCCGCCGCTGCCTGCGGCTCAGCGGGCCCTGCTGCAACGCTCACCCATGGGTGGCATGACCAAGATCCTCGCCACCTACGCCCGCCCGTTCTGGCGGGAGCGCGGGCTGAACGGCCTGGGGATCGGCGATCGGCCCGCCCTTGAGCTCACGGCCGACAGCGGACCACCGGAGGGCAAGCCCGCCGTGCTGGCGAGCTTTCTGGCGGGCGAACGGGCCCTGAGGCTGGGGGCACTGCCGGCCGCGGAGCGGCGGCGCCTGATCCTCGACGACCTGGTGGCCTACTGGGGGCCGGAGGCGGCGACACCGTGCGATCTGGTGGAGCAGGCCTGGGCAGAGGAGCCCTGGAGCGGCGGCGCCTTCACCAGCTTCCTCAGCCCCGGTAGCTGGAGCGGGCCGGCCCGCCTGGCGGCGGGGGAGTCGGGAGGAGCGGGCCCAGCGGACCACGGCAGGGTGCTGTGGGCCGGCAGCGAGGCCTCACCACGCTGGCCGGGCTACTTCGAGGGGGCGATCGAAGCAGGCCTGGGGGCGGCAACACGGGCTGCGGCCGTCCTGTCGTCCTGAGGCAGCGTCAGCTGTGCTCGCGCAGGAAGCTGATGGCGCCCGCCAGCTCCTCGGCGAAGCGATCGATCTCCTCGGGGGTGGTGGTGAAGCTGAGGCTGGCGCGGGCCGAACCGCTGAGGCCGTAGTGGCGATGCAGCGGTTGGGTGCAGTGGTGGCCGCTGCGGATGCAGATCCCGGAGGAATCCAGCAGGGCGGCGATGTCGTTGGCGTGAACGCCCTCCACGTGGAAGGCGGCCAGGGCGCCGCGGTCGGGCTGCTGCTCCGGGGTGGGGCCAAGAATCGTCAGGCGGTCGATCGCCTGCAGGCGATCAAACAGCTGGCGGGTGAGCTGCTGCTCCCAGGCGTGGATGCGCCCCAGGCCGATGGCCTGCAGGTAGTCGAGGGCGGCGCCCATGCCGATCGCCTCACCGATGGCGGGGGTGCCGGCCTCGAACTTGTGGGGAAGGCCGGCCCAGCTGCTGTGATCCAGATACACGTCCTGGATCATCTCGCCACCACCGAGGAAGGGCGGCATCACCTCCAGCAGCGCCTCGCGCCCCCAGAGGAAGCCCATGCCGGTGGGGCCGCAGAGCTTGTGGGAGCTGCCCACCAGAAAATCAGCGCCGAGCTGGGCCACGTTCACCGGCAGGTGCGGCAGGCTCTGGCAGGCATCCACCAGCAGCAGCGCACCGGCGGCGTGGGCCAGGGCTGCCACCTCGGCGATCGGGTTCAGGCAGCCGAGGGTGTTGCTCACCTGCACCAGGCTCACCAGACGGGTGCGCTCGCTGAGCTTGCTGCGCAGGTCGTCGAGATCCAGTTCGCCGCTGGCCGTGAGGCCGGCATGGCGCAGCACGCAGCCGGTGCGGTCGGCCAGCAGCTGCCAGGGCACCAGGTTGCTGTGGTGCTCCATCACCGTGAGCAGCACCTCATCGCCGGGACGCAGGTTGGCCTCGCCCCAGCTGCGGGCCACCAGGTTGATCGCCTCACTGGCGTTGCGGGTGAACACGATCTCATTGGGGCTCGCGGCCCCGATGAAGGTGGCCGTCTTGGCACGGGCACCCTCGAAGCCTTCGGTGGCACGGGCGCTCAGCTGGTGAGCGCCGCGGTGCACGTTGGCGTTGTCGTGGTCGTAGTAGTGCTGCAGGGCCGCCAGCACCTGGCGGGGCTTCTGGCTGGTGGCGGCGTGATCGAGATAGATCAGCGGCTGGCCAAGGCAGGCCGTCTGAGCCAGCAGCGGGAAATCGGGGCGGGTGAGGGCAGCCAGATTCTCAGGCTGCGTGCCGGCTGCTGCCGGTGCCGGGAGCGTGCTGGTCATGCCGCGCTGTCCTGCCGCTGCAGGGCCTCAAGCGGGCACCAGGCCCTGGCCACAGCCGGCAGCTCCCGCAGCACCTCCTCGCAGAAGGCCCGCTGCAGCAGCTGAGCGGCCTGATCGGCAGCGATGCCGCGGCTCTGCAGATAGAAGAGTTCGTCGGTCTGCAGGGAGCTCACGGTGGCCCCGTGGGCGCACTTCACGTCGTCGGCGACGATCTCCAGCTCGGGCTTGGTGTCGATGCGGGCCCGATCGGAGAGCAGCAGGCTGCGGCTGAGCTGGGCGGCGTTGGTGCGCTGAGCGTCGCGGGGCACGCGCACGGCACCGTTGAACACGCTGCGGCCCTGGCCGGCGGCCACCACCTTGTGCAGCTGATCGAGCTGCCCCTCCGGACCGTTGAAGCGCACATGGCTGTGGGTGTCGGCGATCTGGCGGCCATCCACCACCTGCAGCCCCCGCAGGGTGGTGACGGCCTGGCCGTCCACCTGCAGCACCCGCGGCTCGAGGCGCGCCAGGCCCCAGCCGGCACTCACCGCCGTGAGGCTGGCGCTGCTCTCGGGCTCCTGCTCCATGGCCAGATGGCCCAGCAGGGCCGCCTCGGGATGGCCCAGGGCCACCAGAGCGTGTTGCAGCCGAGCGCTGCGGGCCAGATGGGCCTCGAGCACCAGGCTGATGGCGCCGGGGCCGGGGGCCAGCAGCAGCTGGTTCACCTCCAGCTCGGCCTTCTCCTCCAGCACCAGCAGCAGCCGTAGCGGCAGCAGGCCGACGCCGGCGGCACTCACCAGGTCCAGGCGAACGCTGTGGCGGGCCGTGACCCGCAGGGCCAGCAACATGCCGGCGGCGGCATGGTTCAGCTCCACGGGCCAGTGCTGCTCGCAGCCAGTGGCCGCCAGGGTGTGGCCGAGGCCCTGGCCGATCTCCACGGGGTTGAGGGCCTCCAGGCCCTCGGGCAGGCTCACCCCGGCGAGGGGATCACTGTGGCCATCGAGCACCAGGCGCAGAACCCCTGGCGCAGGCGCGGGCAGTGCAGCGGTGGCCGGAGCGGCATCACCGGCCCCAGACGCCTGTTGCAGCTGCTGCAGCAGGGAGAGATCGGTGAAGCGCCAGTCCTCCTGGCGGGAGGAAGGCAAGGGCTGCTCGCGCAGGGCGCGACGACCGCGCACCTGCACCGTCTCCAAGGGACCGGAGGGAGCGGGGAGTGCAGCCAGCCAGGGCTCAAGCCAGGCGGAACGACCCATGACGCTGCTGCCGGGAGTGCTGAGGCTGGCGGTCATCAGCCCACCTCCACGGGGGTGCGATCGCCGGCTGCCTCCAGGGCCGCCAGTTCCTCATCCACCCAGTCGTAGCCGCGCTGCTCGAGCTCGAGAGCCAGCTCCTTGCCACCGGTGCGCAGGATGCGGCCCGCCGCCATCACATGAACGTAATCGGGGGTGATCGCATCCAGCAGGCGCTGGTAGTGGGTGATCAGCAGGGTGGCGTTGTCGGGGCCGGCCAGCTGGTTCACGCCGCCGGCCACGATGCGCAGGGCGTCGATGTCGAGGCCGGAATCGGTTTCATCGAGGATCGCCACCACAGGCTCCAGCAGCGCCATCTGCAGGATCTCGTTGCGCTTCTTCTCGCCACCGCTGAAGCCCTCGTTCACCGAACGCTCCAGGAAGGCCGGATCCATCTGCACCACCTTCAGTCGCTCCCGCACTAGGTCCTCGAAGGCGAAGGTATCCAGCTCCTCCTCGCCCTTCTCACTGCGCCGGGCATTGGTGGCCACCCGCAGAAACTCGAGATTGCTCACCCCGGGAATCTCCACCGGGTATTGGAAGCCGAGGAACACGCCGATGCGGGCCCGCTGCTCCGGGTCCAGCTCCAGCAGATTCTCGCCGCGGTAGGTCACCGAGCCGCCGGTCACGGTGTAGGCGGGATGGCCGGCCAGCACCTTGGAGAGGGTGCTCTTGCCGCTGCCATTGCGGCCCATCACGGCGTGGATCTCGCCGGCACGCACCGTCAGGTTGACCCCCTTGAGGATCGCCTTGTCCTCCACGCGCGCCTGCAGGTCGCGGATCTCAAGCAGTACGGGGGCGTCGGAGCGAATCACGGCAGCGGGCGATCAGAAAGGAGCGGGAAAAGAGACGAACGGGCGATGTGGCAGGACGTGACGCGGAGGTCGTGCCTCAGCCCACCGAACCCTCGAGTTTGAGGGCCAGCAGCTTGTCCGCCTCGGCGGCGAACTCCATCGGCAGCTGGTTGAACACATCGCGGCAGAAGCCACTCACCATCATCGAGACGGCTTCCTCCAGGCCGATGCCACGGCTCTGAAGGTAGAAGAGCTGGTCTTCGGAGATGCGGCAGGTGCTGGCCTCATGCTCAACAGCAGCCTGGGGCTGCTGCGAGCGGATGTAGGGGTAGGTGTTGGCAGCAGCACGATCACCGATCAGCATCGAATCGCACTGGCTGTAGTTGCGGGCCCCCACCGCCTTCGGACCGATCTGCACCAGGCCGCGATAGCTGTTGGAGGAGCGACCGGCGCTGATGCCCTTGCTCACGATCGTGGACCGACTGCGCGGCCCCACGTGGATCATCTTGGTGCCGGTATCCGCCTGCTGGCAGTTGTTAGTGAGGGCCACCGAGTAGAACTCGCCCACGGAATCAGCCCCCTGCAGCACACAACTGGGGTATTTCCAGGTGATCGCCGAACCGGTTTCCACCTGGGTCCAGCTGATGCGGCTGCGATCGCCGCGGCAGTGGCCGCGCTTGGTCACGAAGTTGTAGATGCCACCCACACCGTTCTCATCACCGGCGTACCAGTTTTGAACAGTTGAATATTTGATCGAGGCATCATCAAGCGCCACCAGCTCCACCACGGCGGCGTGCAGCTGATTGGTATCAAACATCGGCGCTGTGCAGCCCTCGAGGTAGCTGACGGAGGCCCCCTCCTCGGCCACGATCAGGGTGCGTTCGAACTGACCGGTGTCGCCGGAATTGATGCGGAAGTAGGTGGAGAGCTCCATCGGGCACTCCACACCCTTCGGAATGAACACGAAGGAGCCGTCGCTGAACACGGCGGCATTGAGGGCCGCGAAGTAGTTGTCGTTGCTGGCCACCACGGTGCCCAGGTAACGCTCGATCAGCTCGGGATGCTCCTTCACGGCCTCGCTGATCGAGCAGAAGATCACGCCGTGCTCGGCCAACTTCTCCTTGTAGGTGGTGGCGATCGACACGCTGTCGAACACCGCATCCACTGCCACGTTGGAGAGGCGCTTCTGTTCGCTCAGGGGGATCCCGAGCTTGTCGAATGTTTCGAGCAGCTTGGGATCCACCTCATCGAGGCTGGCCTTCTTGGCCTGCTGCTTCGGTGCGGCGTAATAGATGATGTTCTGGTAGTCGATCGGCGGGTAGCCGAGCGTGGCCCAGTCGGGCTCCTGCATCTGCAGCCACTGGCGATAGGCCCGCAGGCGGAACTCCAACAGGAACGCGGGCTCCTGCTTCTTGCTGGAGATCAGCCGCACAACGTCCTCGCTGAGGCCCTTGGCGATCTTCTCGGTTTCGATGTCGGTGACGAAGCCGTACTTGTACGGCTGACTCACCAGATCGCCAACGGCCTGTGCGCTGCTCATGGGAGGGATCAGCCGGCGGATCAGCCGGCGGTGAGGGCTTTGACGTCGTCGAGGCTGATGGTCTGCGACTCGCCGCGGAAGGGGTTGTCCTCGGTGAGGAACAGCATGCAGTGACACTCCTTGCGCTCGCGCATCGGCACGCAGGGGCAGTTCCAGAAGGCTTGGGCCACCTCGGCCTGCTTGTCCTCGTAGTGGCGGCACGGGCAGAGGGCACCACCCAGCTCGTCCTTGTGACGGGCCAGCCCCTCAAGCACCACGGCGGTCACGCCAGGATCACTGCAGAAATAGGTGCCGGTGCGCTGGGCGTAGGTCTCGGCGAACTTACGGATCACCTCGAGGCTGTCGCTGGCTGGGGTGCTGGGGGCGTCAGACATGGGCGCAGGGTCGAGGAGAGGCAGCGGCGGATGACAGAGGGGGCGATGCAGCTGGGACGATTCCGCTGGAGTGATTCAGCTGGGCTGATGCAGCTGAAAGCGTGCAGCCGGATCGGGATAGGCGGCGAAGGGTCGCCGCTGCACCCAGTTACGAAACACAGTGGTTTCGCAAGTCGACCCTAAGGCACGCGCAGGCCGGCCGGGGTGAAGGCCCATTGTGGCCCGCGACTCCCCCCTCTCCCGCAAACCGTGTAGCAGAACCAGCACCTGCGATGGGTCGGTTCGCCAGTCATCAAGCCTGCGTGGCATGGTGTGGGCATGATCCCCTGGCCATGAGCGCCTCCACTCAGGCTCCAACGCGCGAAGCTGCCCTGACCCTGATGCTGCGCCAGGGAGAGATCACTGCGGCTGAGCTCGCTGAGGAATTGGGCGTCTCCGTGCAGGCGATGCGTCGCCATCTCCGCTCCCTCGAGGAGGAGGGCCTGGTGGAAGCCAGCCCGGCCAGCGAAGGCCCTGGCCGCCCGAGCAACCGCTGGCGGCTCACCACCGCCGGCCGCGGTCACTTTCCTGATGGCAGCGACGATTTCGCTCTGGG
>CAIZNP010000090.1 GCA_903934375.1 uncultured Synechococcaceae cyanobacterium | reverse complement strand
GCCGTGGAGAGCCTCGGCAGCGCCACCGTGCTCGCCGTCGACAAGACCGGCACCCTCACCGCCAACCGCATGGCGCTGCAGCGGCTGCTCACCTGGCCCGCTGGCCAGCTCTGGCAAGCGGGTTCTCCGCTGGAGGAACCCTGGCACCGGCTGCTGGAGCTGGCGGTGCTGGCCAGCCGCGGCGATCCGGTGGATGCGATGGAGCTGGCGATCCAGAGGCTGGCGGCGGAGCAGCTCGGCCAGAGCGAGCACCTCCACCCCGATTGGCCGCTGCAGCGGGAGTACCCCCTCAGCCGTGAGCTGCTGGTGTTCTCCCAGCTCTGGAGTGATGGCAACGGCGGCCGCTACATCGCCGCCAAGGGGGCACCGGAGGCGATCGCCGATCTCTGCCACCTGGAGGGCGAGGCATCGGCCGCCTTCCTGCAGGCCGCCGATGCCCTGGCTGCCCAGGGGCTGCGGGTGCTGGCGGTGGCCAGCGGGCTGGATGGGGCGCCGCTCCATCGTGAGCTGCAACCGCTCCGTGACCCCGGCGAGCCGCCGGTTGGGGTGCACGACTTCCCCTTCAAGCCCCTGGGTCTGCTGGGGCTGGCCGATCCGCTGCGCTCGGAGGTGCCCGCCGCGATCGTCGAGGCGCGTCAGGCCGGGTTGCGGGTGGTGATGATCACCGGCGATGGGCCCACCACCGCCCGCTCAATCGCCGACCAGGCGGGCCTGCCGCCGGGCCCTGTGCTCAGCGGCGCCGACCTGGAGAGCCTCAGCCCCGCCGTGCTGGCGGAGCGGGTGCGCCAGGTGGATGTGTTTGCTCGGGTGATGCCGGCCCAGAAGCTGCAGCTGGTGCGGGCTTTGCAGGCCGGCGGCGCCGTGGTGGCGATGACCGGCGATGGCGTCAACGATGCGCCGGCCCTCAAGGCCGCCGATATCGGCGTGGCCATGGGCCGGCGCGGCACCGCCGTGGCGCGCGAATCAGCTGATCTGGTGCTGCTCAACGACAGTTTCGCCGATCTGGTGGAGGCGATCGCCCTGGGGCGCCGCGTGGACGCCAACCTGCACCGCGCCCTGGCCTACACCCTGGCGATTCATCTGCCGATCGCGGCCCTCAGCGCCCTGCCGCTGTTGCTGCCCGGCCAGGCGCTGATCCTGCTGCCGGTGCATATCGCCCTGCTGCACCTGGTGATCGATCCCGCCTGCACGGTGGTGTTCGAGGCCCTGCCCGCCGCACCGGGTCTGATGCGGCAGCCGCCGCGAGCGGCCGGTGCCCCCCTGTTCGGCCCTCGCACCTGGCGGCGCGCGCTCGGCCAGGGCCTGGTGCTCACCCTGGCGGTGCTGTTGCTTGCCTTCTGGCCGCATACCCCGGTGGAGCTGCGCCGCAGCCTGGTGTTCTCGCTCTTGCTGCTCGCCGGCGGTGGCCTGGTGTGGCTCAACGGCCATCCGGCCAGCCGCCACACCCTGGCGGGAGCGGCCATTGGTGCCGGCCTGTGGCTGCTGTTGCTCGCCCTGCCCAGACTGCAGGCGGTACTCAGCCTTGCTCCGCTTCAGCCCAGCGGCATTCTGATGGTGATCATCACAACGGCGGTGACCCTGCTGCTCGCGGATCGCCTCAGCCAACGCCTGGTCGGCTCCGACTACGCAGGCCTCAATCTCCCCTGAACGCTCCACGGCCCATCCCGTGACCCATCCTCACCAGCACAGTCCATCCGGTTCGCACGGCCAGGACAGCCATCCCGCCGTGGCCGTGCAGCGGCAGCCCCACCCCCGCCAGCACCAGCACCGGCCAGGGTCGCCGGCGGCCTTCCGCTGGAGTGTGATCCTCAACAGCGGTCTCTCGGCCCTGCAGCTGGTGATCGGCGTGGGCTTCGGGTCGCTGGCGCTGATCGGCGATGCGGTGCACAACCTCGGCGATGTGGCCGGGCTGCTGCTGGGTTGGGGGGCCGAGCGCCTCAGTGCCCGGGCGCCGTCGGAGCGCTACACCTACGGCTTCGGCCGCAGCACCCAGCTGGCCTCGCTGGCCATTGGGGTGCTCATCCTGATGGCCTCGGCGGTGGTGCTGGTGGAGGGCGTGCAGCGCCTGTTCCAGCCGGTGGAGGTGAACGCCGGGCCGGTGC
>CAIZNP010000089.1 GCA_903934375.1 uncultured Synechococcaceae cyanobacterium | reverse complement strand
TGGCATCGCCCTTGTCGACCCCTTGACGCAGGAGCGGTTCGCGGATTGGCAGCCACTCGTAGTAGGCCTTGAGCGCAGCATCACGGCGCGCAATCCAGTCGCCTTCTGTTCCAGGCTGGTGATTTTCCGCGCCACCAGTCCAGCTGTCATTCGCGGTTTCGTGGTCGTCCCAGATGGCAATCAGGGGAGCTGCTGCGCGCAGGTCTTGGAGGTTCTGATCGGTGTGGTACTGGGCGTAGCGCTGGCGATAGTCGTCGAGGCTGATTATTTCGCGGTTCGGCTGGAAGCCCCGATCCTCGGCTGCGCCCTCGGCTGCTCCGTAACCGCCTTTGCCGTATTCATAGATGTAATCGCCCAAGTGCACTAGGGCGTCGTAGGGATTGACTTCGTTGATGGCGGCGGCGCGGCCGTAGGCCGCAAAGGTATCGGCGGCGGTGAAGTTGGTGCAGGAGAACACCGCCAGGCGCACCGGATTCCCGCCCGCCGGCAGGGTCTTGGTCTGGCCGACCATCGACTCCACATCACCGATGCGGAAGCGGTAGTAATAAGTGGTGTCGGCGTTCAGTCCATCGGCCAGCACCTTCACTGTCCAGTCGCGGGCGTCACTGGTGGCGAACACACCGGCATCGATGATCGAGCCTGCCTCGAAACCGGCGCTGCGTGACACCTCCCAGCGGACGTCGAGTAACCCGGCGAAGCCGGCGGGTGGTGTGACACGGGTCCAGAGGATCACCGAATCGGCGTAGGGATCGCCGGAGGCCACGCCGTGGCTAAAGCCCAGTCCGGAGGGCAGGCTGCGGCCCAGTTTCAGATCGAGCAGCACGGGGTCGTGGTCGGAGGTGCGGTAGGGATCGGGGGAGAAGAAGTCGCGCACCGCGGCATTGCCGTTGCTGTTTGTGTCGCGGTTGTAGTCGCGGAAGGCTCCTTCGGCGGCATTGATGTTCCAGTCGAGGGCGGCCGTGGCCTGGGGCACGAGCGAGGGGGAGATCAGCATGTGATCCAACGCTCCGCTCATGTCCACCGGGGTGAAGAAGGCGTAGCTCGAGGGGGGTTCGGCCGTGAAGCTGGGCAGGGCATTGCGATACCCCGCCGCTTCAAACACCTGGATTGGATCTTCTTTGGCGTAGGCGTTGAGGTCGCCGAGCACCACCCAGTCGGGATCTCCGTTGCCCGTGGGATTGGTTTTGATCCACTCCAGCAACCTGGCGGCAGCTGCGGTGCGGGTGGCGTTGAAGGCTGCCTGGCCATCCCGCTGATCGAGATCGGCACCGGTGGCATCGGTGGCGCCCTTCGACTTGAGATGGTTGACCACCACATTCACGGTCTCGCCGCTGGCCAGATCTCGGAAGGTCTGGGCCAGAGCCGGGCGATTCTTCGGCGTGCCACTGGCGAGGGGATCGGTAAAGGCGGCTGTATCGAGAACCCGCGCTGCGCCGTTGGCGGCTACGGCGAGGTTGTTGTAGATCAGGCCCACCTTGATGGCATCGCTGCCGATCAGGCCGGTGGGCACATGGCTGTAGGCGCGGCCCGAATTAGCTGGCAGGGCCCCATTGAGCCGATCCACGATTGTTTTCAGCGTGGCGTCGTCGGCGTCGTTCTCCAGCTCCATCAGGCCGATCACATCGGCCTTGAGGCCCAGGAGCGCCGTGGTGAGTTTGCTGAGCTGACGCTCCAGTTCCTCGGCTGTGTTGGCGCCGCGGGGGGCCAGGCCGCTGTCGGTAAGAGCCCCACCGCTGTTGAGGGTGGTGAAGGTGTTCAGCACGTTGAAGCTAGCCAGTCGCAGCTGACCGGCGGCGGCGGCGGCGGGCGCCTCAGGCCTGGGGTTCTCGCTGGCGAAGGCCAGCGGAGCGGTGGGGTGCAGCCGGTACTTGCTGTAGTCGTACCCAAGGACCCCTTCCACAGCGTCGATCGTGTCGCCGCGGCGCAGCAGCTGATCGCGCACGGGGGCAGCCGCCGTGGCGGCTGAAGCAGGGCGGTAGCTGCTGTTGCTGCCGTCGTCGAGCACCAGTTCCCGCAGGGCGGTGGCCTGCTCGGCGGCGTAGGCGGCCCCACCAGGCTCCATCACGTTGGTGGGCTGGACGGGCAAGCCGTCCGCACTGAGCTCCACTTCTCCAAAGCGGAATTGCCCGAAGAGGCCATTCACGGAGAGGGTTTCTGGGAAGCGCACCCACATGCCCTCGTAGGGCTCAAGATTGAGGCTTGTGCTGCGCTGGGCAAGCAGATCGGGGATGTCAACCCTGCGGGTGTCCGCCAAACGACCGCTGGCTTCCACCGTGAGCGCCTGAATGCTGCTGAGGATGGTCTGGCTGAAGCGCTCGCTCACGACGCCGCTCACCAGCAACCGGTCGCCCAGCTTCACGTCAACATTGCTGCCCGAGAGGGGGTAGGCCACATAGAGGCCTTCCGAGGTAACGGTGTTGGAGTCCCAGTCGGCCGTTTCCTCCTGCAGGAAGAAGCCACCCAGCTCGCCGCTGAGCTGGAAGTCGGCCACCACCACGGCCCGCAGGGTCACGTTCTGGTCGAGGAGTGGGCTGGTGGCGCCGCTGCCCTGCACCGCCGAGATCAGGCTGATGCGGTCGTTGTCGAGCAGGGTGAGATCCACGCTGGCGCCGGAGGCGGCCAGGGTGGTGCCGGCTGGAGCCGCGATCTGGATGCGCAGCGTCTCCGTACCTTCGTCGAGGCTGTCGTCGAGCAGGCTGAGGGCCAGATCCGCGCTGGCAGCTCCAGCTGGGATGGTGATACTGGAAGCAAAAGGCCCGCTGAGATCGGCGGCGGTGGCGAGGCCGGGGCCAGCCACGAGAATGATCGGCACCTCCAAGGCGGCTGCGGTGGAACCGGTGCGACTGATGCGCACGCTGGCGGAGCCTCCGAACTCACCTGCCTGGGCCACGATGGCTTGAATCGCCACCTCGGGCTGGGCGGGCGCCTGCACGGTGGCGATCGTCAGATCGTCGATCGCCAGGCCATGGTCGTTGCCAGAGTCGTTATTTTCAGTCCAACGCAACCAGAGCGTGGCGTTTGCTGCCCAGGGGCTGCCGCTGAGGTCGAGGGTGGCGCCGCGGTCGGCCATTTTCCCGGCGTTGTTGCCATCGACAGCGGCTGCCGTGGCGGTGGCGACAGGAGACGCCCAGTTGAAGTTGCCGCCAGGAGCAGTCCAGGTGGCGACCTGCTCAAAGCTGGCGCCGTAGCCGTACTCCAGCACCATCGTCTGGACGGTGGCGTTGCCGCCGTTGCGCCATTGCTCGCCGTTGAAGGCGATGGCGAGATTGGTGATCGGGGCTGCTGTGGCGTTGCTCAGGGCCAGGGCAAACCAGCCGGCTACAGAGCCAGACGGAACAGCTGGTGCTGGGCTCAGACCCGAGAAATAAACGCCCCCTGAACCCAGGCCACCCAAGGCACGGTCGCCACTGCCGCTACTGCCGTAACTCAGGAAATTGCCGCTGTTGGCTGCACCCGTATCGGCGTTGTAGCTGGTGATCGCTACAGGACTGGCCGAAGGCTGGCGGAACAGGTGCCAGCCTGGCAGGGTCCCATCGTTGGTCCAGGCATTACTCGTGCCAGACGATGCCAATCCGTCGAAATTCTGGCCGTAATTGCCGGTGAAAGAGATTGGCATGGTCCT
>CAIZNP010000088.1 GCA_903934375.1 uncultured Synechococcaceae cyanobacterium | reverse complement strand
TTACAACGAGCAGGCCCGTCGCGCCCTCGAGAAAGGCATCGACATCCTGGCTGAAGCCGTCGCCGTCACCCTCGGCCCCAAGGGCCGCAATGTGGTGCTCGAAAAGAAATTCGGTGCTCCTCAAATCATCAACGATGGTGTGACCATCGCCAAGGAGATCGAGCTCGAGGACCACATCGAGAACACCGGTGTGGCCCTGATCCGTCAGGCCGCCTCCAAGACCAACGACGCCGCCGGTGACGGCACCACCACCGCCACCGTCCTGGCCCATGCCATGGTCAAGGCCGGTCTGCGCAACGTGGCCGCCGGTGCCAACGCCATCACCCTGAAGAAGGGCATCGACAAGGCCTCCGAGTTCCTGGTCAAGAAGATCGAGGAGCACGCCAAGCCGATCAGTGATTCCAACGCCATCGCCCAGGTGGGCACCATCTCCGCCGGTAACGACGAAGAGGTTGGACGCATGATCGCCGACGCCATGGACAAGGTGGGCAAGGAGGGTGTGATCTCCCTCGAGGAAGGTAAGTCGATGACCACCGAGCTGGAGGTCACCGAAGGCATGCGCTTCGACAAGGGCTACATCTCGCCCTACTTCGCCACCGACACCGAGCGCATGGAAGCGGTGCTCGAGGATCCCTACATCCTGCTCACCGACAAGAAGATCGGCCTAGTGCAGGATCTGGTGCCCGTGCTCGAGCAGATCGCCCGCACCGGCAAGCCTCTGCTGATCATCGCTGAGGACATCGAGAAGGAAGCCCTCGCCACCCTGGTGGTGAACCGCCTGCGCGGCGTGTTGAACGTGGCCGCTGTGAAGGCCCCCGGCTTCGGCGATCGCCGCAAGGCCATGCTCGAGGACATCGCCGTTCTCACCAACGGTCAGCTGATCACCGAGGACGCCGGCCTCAAGCTGGAGAACGCCAAGCTGGAAATGCTCGGCACCGCCCGCCGCATCACCATCAACAAGGACACCACCACCATCGTGGCCGAAGGCAACGAGGTGGCCGTGAAGGCCCGCTGCGAGCAGATCCGCAAGCAGATGGATGAAACCGACTCCTCCTATGACAAGGAGAAGCTGCAGGAGCGTCTGGCCAAGCTGAGCGGTGGCGTGGCCGTGGTCAAGGTGGGTGCCGCCACCGAGACCGAGATGAAGGACAAGAAGCTGCGCCTGGAAGACGCCATCAACGCCACCAAGGCGGCCGTTGAGGAGGGCATCGTTCCCGGTGGTGGCACCACCCTGGCTCACCTGGCTCCCGCCCTCGAAGAGTGGGCGGCCGCCAACCTCTCCGGCGAGGAGCTGATCGGCGCCACCATCGTGGCCTCCGCTCTCACCGCTCCCCTCAAGCGCATTGCTGAGAACGCAGGTGCCAACGGTGCTGTCGTTGCCGAGCACGTGAAGAACAAGCCCTTCAACGAGGGCTACAACGCCGCCACCGGCGAATACGTCGACATGCTGGCCGCCGGCATCGTTGATCCCGCCAAGGTGACCCGCTCCGGTCTGCAGAACGCCGCGTCGATCGCCGGCATGGTGCTCACCACCGAGTGCATCGTGGCTGACCTGCCTGAGAAGAAGGACGCAGCTCCCGCCGGCGGCGGCATGGGCGGCGGCGACTTCGACTACTGAGCCCGACCTGGGAATCTTCGGGTTCCCTTCGCTCTCGACATCCGGTCGCGACATCCATTAACAGCGCCCCTGCGGGGGCGCTTTTTTTTGACCTCCGGTTCGGCGTTTGCCTGCACGCCGGATCAGCCCGCGTGTTGCGGGGCGCACTCGTTACGATCACCCCTCCCGGATGGTGCGATTGGCCCCTCTCCACACCAAGTGCGCCAGTTGCGTGCATTTCTGCGGCCAACCTTTCGGTGGCAATGGCTTTTGTCGGATCTGGTCGACCGTGTTGAGCAGCAGCCTGCAGCTGCCGCAGCACTGCCCTCATTGGAGCGGATCCATCTCCCGCCGCAGCCGCGGGATCACCTGAGGGCGCTGCGCAGTAACAACGGCGCGGGGCAGCAAGCCCGGTTGGTTGGCTTCGTCAGCTGGGCCGAAAGGTCAGGGCCACCCCGTTGTTGCAGTAGCGCTTGCCGGTGGGGCGTGGCCCATCGTCGAACACATGGCCCTGATGGCCACCGCAGCGGCGGCAGTGGTATTCGGTGCGGGGCACGATCAGCTTGAAGTCCACCTTCGTGGCGATGGCCTTGGGCAGGGGCTCCCAGAAGCTGGGCCAGCCGGTGCCGCTCTCATACTTGGCCTTGGAGCTGAACAGGGGCAGCGCACAGCCGGCGCAGAGGAAGGTGCCAGCGCGCTTTTCGCCATTCAGCGGGCTGCTGAAGGGGCGCTCGGTGCCTTCACGCCGCAGCACCGCATAGGCGGCCGGGGTCAGACGTTGCTTCCACTCGGAGTCGCTGAGCTGCCACTGGGGGTCTGTGGCAGCGCTCGCTGCGTCTGCAGCGCGTCCGCCGAAGAGAGGGGTGGTCAGGGAGGCCAGTGTGGCCAGCAGGCCGCGGCGGGTCATGGTGTTCGGTGCCTCAGATGCCTTTCAGCCAGCCCGCGCTCAGGGCGACAGCCAGGCCCAGGAAGGTGGCCAGAAGGGTCCAGGTGATGCGGTTGAGGGTGGCTTCGGCGCTGCGGGCGCTGCTGAACATTGAGCCACCACTGGCGGCCAGCCCGCCCATGCCATCGCCCTTGGGGCTATGCAGCAGCACGCTGATCACAAGCAGCACACCGCTGGCGATCCAGATCCAGGTGACGATGGACTGAAGCATGGGATCGCGTCCGAGGAACCGGGAGAAGGGTGTGGCAGGACCCTACCGATGCAGGGGGCGGGCTGCTTCGGCGGGGGGTGGATTCAGACCCCGAGGGTCTGGGGGATGCGGCTGGTCAGAGCAGGCTGTCCCAACGGCACGACCAGCGACTGGCCGGTCATGCGGGACGGCTGGGGCAGGCCGAGGATCTCCAGCAGGGTGGGAGCGATGTCCGCCAGGCCACCGCCCTCGCGCAGTTGCACCGCATTGCCGTGGCCGGGCAGCTTGCGCTTCTCGCCCTCCACGAGGATCACCGGCACCGGATTGGTGGTGTGGGCAGTCCAGGGGCGGCCATCAGGGCCTTCCATCAATTCGGCGTTGCCGTGATCGGCTGTCACCAGCAGGGTGCCACCCATGCGGTTGGTGGCTTCCATCAGGCGTCCCACACTGCGGTCCACGGTGCCGATGGCCTCGACGGTGGCGGCCATCTCACCGGTGTGGCCCACCATGTCCGGATTGGCGTAGTTGATCACCACCAGGGAATAGAGCCCCTTGTTGATGGCGTTGATGCAGTGGTCGGTGAGCTGCTCCGCCGACATCGCCGGTGCCTGGTCGTAGGTGGCCACCCGTGGCGAGGGCACGAGATGCCGATCTTCACCGGGATAGGGCTGCTCGATGCCACCGTTCATGAAGTAGGTGACGTGCGGGTATTTCTCAGTTTCAGCCGTGCGGAACTGGCGTAGCCCCGACTCGGACACCACCTGACCGAGCAGACCGTCGAGGGATTCGGGCGGGAAGGCCACAGCCACCGGCAGGCCGGCCTCGTACTGGGTGAAGGTGACCACCTGCAGGCCTTCGATCAGCTGGCGGGGGAAGGCATCGAAGCTGGGTACCACCAGGGCGCGCATCAGCTGACGCACGCGATCCGGACGGAAGTTGAAGCACACCAGGCCGTCGCCGGGACTGATGGCACCGCTGCTCAGGCGGGTGGGTTCAAGGAATTCGTCGGTGACATTCTGGGCGTAGGAGCTCTGCAGCACCTGCAGCGGCGTGGCGGTGCTGATCTCCCCCTCCTCGGTGAACAGGCGGTAGGCCTTCTCGGTGCGCTCCCAGCGGTTGTCGCGGTCCATCGCCCAGTAGCGCCCGCACAGGGTGCTGATCCGGCCGACCCCTGCTTCGCCGATCTGGCGCTCGATGGTGGTCAGGAACCCTGGTGCGCTCTGGGTTGGGGTATCCCGGCCATCGGTGATGACGTGGATGCAGACATCCTTGAGGCCGCGGCCGGCGGCCCAGCGCAGCAGGCCACCGAGGTGATCCACGTGGCTGTGGACGCCGCCGTCGGAGCAGAGCCCGATCAGATGGAGCGTGCCGCCGCTGCTCAGCAGCCGGTCGGCGAGGGCATTGAGTTCTGGGTTGCTGGCGATGCTGCCGTTGCGCACGGCCTGGCCGATGCGCACGAGTTCCTGGCGGATGATCCGGCCGGCGCCGATGGTGAGGTGGCCCACCTCCGAATTACCCATCTGATCGTCGGGTAAGCCAACATCAGCCCCGCTGGCCTGGATCAGGGTGTGGGGATAGGCATGCCAGAGAGCATCCATCACCGGGGTCTGAGCGGCCCGGATGGCGTTGTGCTCGTCATCGGGGCGGTAGCCCCAGCCATCCAGGATGCAGAGAACGACCGGTGCCACGGGGGCGGAACCGTTGGCGCTTGCGGGATCGTGGCTGCCTGAGCCGAGCCGGTTGATCTCGCGACTGGAACCTTGATCGGTGGACGGTACAGCGGTCACCCGGTTGATCCTGCCTCGCTACTGCAACGCCTGCACAACCCAAACCTACAGCGAGCCCTGAACCGATCCCGGCGTGATCCCAGGTGGGTCAGCTTTTGTGCACATGGGATCGCGCGCCGATCCCGTTACGATCACGTCCCATCGCTCCTGCCATGGCCGCCGAGCGCGTTGAGATCCTCTCTGCCGGAGAGCTGGGCCGCACGCTCAACCGTCTGGCCTCCCAGATGCTGGAGAGCGTGGACGACAGCCGCCAGCTGATTCTGTTGGGCATTCCCACCCGCGGGGTTGCTCTGGCCAGGGTTCTGGCGGACAGGCTGGAGGAGCTGTGCGGCCATCAGCTCGATTGCGGCAGCCTCGATCCCACCTTTCACCGCGACGATCTCGAGCGCATCGGCACGCGGTTGACAATCCCGACGGAGCTGCCCGCCAGCCTCGACGGCCGTGAGGTAGTGCTGGTGGACGACGTGATCTTCACCGGTCGCACCGTGCGCGCCGCCCTGGAGGCTCTTCAGGCCTGGGGACGCCCCCGCCGCGTGCGCCTGCTGGCCATGGTGGATCGCGGCCATCGTGAATTGCCGATCCAGCCGGATTTCTGCGGCCGGGTGGTGCCCACCAGTCGTCAGGAGGTGATCGCCCTCTGCCTTCAGAGCATCGATGGCGAGGAGGGGGTCTTCCTGCTCAAGGACGCCTGACTCTGGTGGCGCTCAGGCCGCTGGCTCCAGTTCATCGGAGCGGAAATGGGCCCGAAAGCGGCCGAAGGCCACGATCAGGGGCAGGGTTGGGCTGATCGGCCTGCCCTTGAAGTCGTTCAGTACCTGCAGCACTTCACCCTGCTGGCCCTGAAGATCGAAGGCCTGGCCACGGTGCTCGGGGTGATGGAACACCACAACGCTCTGGCAAACCCTGACCTGATCTCCCGGCTGCATGAAAGGGTGCGCATCGTTGAGGTCCATCCTGTCACGCGTGATCAGCGGCGACAGGCGGTCTCCGGGCCGGCTTCCACCACCTTGCCGCCCAGTTCGCGGCAGGCGCTGCTGAAGGCCTGCCAGTCGTCCATGCCACGGGCGATCTTGGCGGTGATCAGCGCGTTGAGGCGATCCTCCGGAACGTTGGAGTCCAGGCCGCCGCCGTGGCCGTCGTGCTCGCGTTGGTTGCCGTCGCGCAGGCCCTCGATGCCCTGCTCCACCTGGCGGCGCAGCGCTTCGGTGTGACGCTTCCACCAGGGATGTTCGATGCGGTTCAGGGCATCGAGGGCTTCCCACCAGCGTTTCTGGGGAATCAGCTGTTCGGCCCGCTGCTTCTGCCAGCGGTTGCGGTTCCAGTCCTCCCGGAGGCTGTCGCCCAGGGCCGTGCCTTCGGCATTGTGTGCCGCGTTGAGGCTGGCGAGCACGCTGAGGGCTCCCTCCAGGTCGCCCGCCCGGTAGAGCTCGCGGGCACGGCTTTCCAGCTGGGATTGCCAGCGCAGCAGCGTCTGTTGATCAGCGCTGCTGCTGGCCCCGGAGTTCACCAGCTGCTGCTGCAGCCGCAGGGCCTCAGCCCAGTTGCCCTGTTGCCAGAGCTGGGCGGCCTTGAGCCGGCGGCAGCGCCCCTGCTCGATCGGCGCCAGCCCCCCCAGCCAGCGCAGGGCGGCCAGCTGTTCGCCGTAGCGCAGGCAGTCGTCCAGCCGACCGCTGCGGGCGGCCTGTTCCAGCCGTAGCGGCAACTGTTTTTCCCACCAGTAGGCCGTGCCCACTCCGGCAGCCACCAATCCCAGCGTGATCACCAGCCAGAAGCGGGGCAGCCGGTGCCGGCGGATGGCCAAGGCGGGAGTGGGAGATGGGTAGATCCGTTCTATGGAGTCGACTCGCCGCCTTCATGGTGGCGGGGGCAGCGTGGCAGCCGGCACTTCAGTGCAGGCGGCCCAGCCGCCGGGGTGGCAGAACCGTGTCGCTGACGAGATCGCGCCCTTCCACAAGCAGCTGTCCCGCGGCATCGATGGCGAACTGCAGCTGCCAGCGGTCCTGGCCGGGGCTGCCGGGGGGCTCCAGCTCCAGGGGGGCGGGCTGCTCGTTCCAGACCTGCACTTCAGCCGCCCCGGCGGGGCGGCGCCGCAGCATTGGCAGCCCTTCCACGAACACCACCTCGCTGCGCTCCTCGCCAGAGGGTTCCCCCAGCACGAGCTCCAGCTGGTCCTGCCCGCTGCGGCTGCAGGCCAGCACCAGCTCAAGCGGACGATCGCTGGGCCAGGGCTGCCCGGC
>CAIZNP010000087.1 GCA_903934375.1 uncultured Synechococcaceae cyanobacterium | reverse complement strand
TCACCGGCCGTCTCAATCGGCGCCTGCAGGCCCGGGTGGGCTCCCGCCCCGATGAGCGGCTGGCCGGTGTGGCCCTGGTGGAGCCGTTCCCGATCGAGAACGGCCTGCTCACCCAGACCCTCAAACAGAAACGCGATCGCATCAGTGCCCGCGATGCCGCGGCGATCGACGCCCTCTACGGCCGCTGAGGCCATCGGTGGCCCCAGCCCGGTGCGAGTCCGGGAACCCGCCCCGCCCCTGCATTGCCGTGGCGGCCTGACCCTGGCAGCCTGCCGGCGAGTCCCTCCAAGCCCATGGCCGACAGCCTCACGATCAAGCGTTCGATCACTGTGCGGGCCGTGGTCACCCCCCGCTGGAAGGAGGATGCCGAGCGCGAGCTCAGCAACGCCATTGCCAATTCCGATGCCCAGCTGGCTCAGCTGGAGCAGGAGGGTCAGCAACTGGTGGAGGCGATCCGCAGCCAGAGTGCCAATCCTCTCGATCCCCGCGTGCAGGAGCAGGTGGGTTCGGTGCAGGAGCAGGTGGCGGCCAAGCGCGCCGAGCTCGAGGAGCAGAAGCGGCAGCTGCTGGAGCAGCAACGCCAGGTGCGCGAGCTGGAAATGGAGCAGGTCGTGGAGCAGGGCCAGCTGGAGAGCTTCACCGATGTGCGCGTCGGCGACAACCTGGTCGAGAAGCTGCAGGTGGCTGTGCTGGTGCGCGACGGCGTGATCGAGGCGATCGAGGGGGGCTGATCACTGCCCAGGCGCCACGTAAACTCCGCCCCAATCGCGCGGCAGTCCTCCGTTGGCCACCCACGAAATCTTCATGCCGGCCCTGTCCTCCACCATGACGGAGGGCAAGATCGTCGAGTGGCTGAAGAAGCCGGGCGACAAGGTCGGCCGCGGTGAGTCGGTGCTCGTGGTCGAGTCCGACAAGGCGGACATGGACGTGGAGTCGTTCAACGAGGGCTATCTGGCCGTGGTGCTGATGCCTGCCGGTGGTACCGCGCCGGTGGGCGAAACCATTGGTCTGGTCGTCGAAACCGAAGCGGAGATCGCTGAGGCCCAGGCCAAGGCCCCTTCCGGCGGTGCCGCCGCGGCTGCACCGGCCGCCCCCGCAGCGGCCGCAGCACCGGCCGCTGCTCCGGCTCCGGTGGCTCCCGCACCCGTGGCGGTGCCGGCTCCGGTGGCTGTACCAGCCGTGCCTGCGCCTGTGGCCAATGGTCGGGTGATCGCTAGCCCCCGCGCCAAGAAGCTGGCCAGCCAGCACGGCGTCGCTCTCGAGAGCCTGCGGGGCAGCGGCCCCCATGGCCGCATTCAGGCGGACGACGTGGAGCGTGCCCTCGGTCTCACCGTGGCGGTGCCCCGGGTGGCGGAAGGCTCCGGTCCGGCCGTGTCGGCCGCCGCCGCTGGCAATGGTGCGGCGGCTCCGGCCCCTGCGCCGGCCGGTGAGGCCTTCGGGCGACCCGGTGAGAGCGTGAGCTTCAACACCCTGCAGAACGCGGTGAACCGCAACATGCTGGCCAGCCTGCAGGTGCCCAGCTTCCGGGTGGGATACACGATCACCACCACCAAGCTGGATGCCTTCTACAAGCAGGTGAAGGGCAAGGGCGTCACCATGACCGCCCTGCTGGCCAAGGCCGTGGGTGTGGTGCTGGCCCGCCATCCCCAGGTGAATGCCGCCACCAGCGCCGATGGCGGCTCCATGGCCTTCCCCGCGGCGGTGAACGTGGCCGTGGCCGTGGCGATGGAGGACGGCGGTCTGATCACGCCGGTTCTGGCCAACGCCGACAGGACCGATATCTATTCCCTGGCGCGCAGCTGGGCCGATCTGGTGAACCGTGCCCGCAGCAAGCAGCTGCAGCCGGATGAGTACAGCACCGGCACCTTCACCCTCTCCAACCTGGGCATGTTCGGTGTGGATCGCTTCGACGCGATCCTGCCCCCCGGCACCGGCGCGATCCTGGCGGTGGGCGCCTCCCGCCCCACCGTGGTGGCCGGCAAAGACGGCTCCATCCGCGTGGCCAACCAGATGCAGGTGAACCTCACCTGTGATCACCGCGTGATCTACGGCGCCCACGCTGCCGCCTTCCTCAAGGACCTGGCCCAGCTGATCGAAACCAACCCCGAAAGCCTGGCGATCTGATCCACACTTCGGCCGCGCCCAACGCATCGGTCTGAGGTAAGCCTGCCCATGTCGACTGATCCCCTCGATCAGCGCCTGTCGAGCTATGTCTTCGATTTGCCGGAGACGTTCATCGCCCAACGCCCCGTGGAGCCGCGCCATGCCGCGCGGCTGCTGGCCGTGGAGCCTGCGCCGGAGCTCTCCAGCCCCTTCCCCTGCCGGCACCTGACGGTGTGGGACATGCAGCAGGAGCTCAGGCCTGGCGACCTGGTGGTGGTGAACAACACGCGCGTGCTCAAGGCGCGCCTACAGGCGCGGCGCCCCAGCGGGGGGGCTGTGGAGCTGCTCGTGCTCGAACCTGTCGCCGCCAGCGACTGGCTCTGCCTGGCCCGGCCCGCCAAGCGTCTCCAGCCAGGCGAGGTGCTGCAGCTGGAGCATCCGGATCAGCCGTCGATCGGCCTGGAGATCGTGGCGATCGATCCGGCCAGCGGCGGACGTGTGGTGCGCTTTCCGGCGGATTGCACCAGTCCCGAGGCGATCGAGGCCCTGCTGGCCAGCTACGGCTCGATGCCGCTGCCGCCCTACATCCATCAGCACAGCGACGACGACGACAGCCGCTATCAGACCTGCTATGCCTCCCGACCGGGAGCCGTTGCGGCGCCGACGGCGGGCCTGCACCTCAGCGATGCGCTGCTGAGCGCGATCCGAGCGCGCGGTGTGGAGCTGGCCGAGGTGACGCTGCACGTGGGCCTTGGCACCTTCCGGCCGGTGGAAACGGAGGATCTACGCCACCTGGAGCTGCACAGCGAGTGGGTGGAGGTGTCGCCTGCGCTGGTGGCTGCGGTGGCTGCCTGCCGCGCGCGGGGTGGCCGTGTGATCGCCATCGGCACCACCAGCGTGCGCAGCCTGGAGGCGGTGGCCCAGCTTCACGGCGGCGAGCTGCAGCCACACTGCGGCCCGGTGAACCTGGTGATCCAGCCGGGCTATCGCTTCGCGGTGGTGCAGGGGTTGCTCACCAACTTCCACCTGCCGAAGAGTTCGCTGCTGTTGCTGGTGAGCGCCCTGATCGGCCGCCGCCGCCTGCTTGATCTCTACGAGCAGGCCAAGGCTGAGGGCTACCGCTTCTTCTCCTACGGCGATGCGATGTGGATCCCACCGGAGGCGGTGCTGGAGTCGGCTGCGCCAGAGCTGTTGAGGCTCTCCCCAGCCGCTTGAGGGCTGGGTTCAGTTCAGCAGCTGGATGTTCGGCGTGACCACCTGATAACCCCAGCCCCCAACCTGGTTGTTGAAGGTCTGGTTGTTGAACAGGTCGGAGTAGATCGCACTCCAGTTGGAGATGCCGCCATCTCCCAAGCCCACGCTGATCACCTTGACGTTGTCTGGACTGCCGCTTGCCGCTGCGGTGCGATCGAGGGCTGCATTGAGCTCCCGTTGGTTCTGGCCCCAGATGTCCACACCATTGGCCGTGGGCACCTTGATCGGCGTGCCATTGCTCAAATAGCGCAGGCCAGACGAGGTGATCGGATCACCGCCCAGATCGGCATCGGTGGGCAGGGCCACATTGACGCCGCTCCAGCCTTGGCCGAATTCGGGCCGGTTGTCCCACCAGGGGCGCCGCTCCGGACGCCCGTCGGTAAATAGACCCACGTACGTGAGGGTGTCGGTGGCCACCGAGGTGAGTTCGTCGTTCAGTAAGTCCTTGAGCCCCGTTAGCGCCCCCAGCATTTCCGTGCCGCTGTACCGGTTGCCGGGAGTGCCCGGGGCTGTGTAGGCGTCAAGGTTGCCGGGTGCAGGCAGGCCTCGCGCGATCCAATCGCCGCTGGTGCTGTTGCCGTATTGCTTGTCGGGTGTGGTCGTTGCCAGAACATCGCTGGCCAGAGTGACACCCTCGGCTGTGCTGCTGCTGTTGATCACCGTTTTGGTGTGGGTGACCAGGTAGCTGAAGTCGATCGTGTGAATGGTGACTGTCTGGGCTGTCTTGTTGTCGAATGGATTGTCAATCAGCTCCCAGCTGAGGATTTCGGTGGCCAGGCTCTGGCTGGGGGTGAGTTGGACATCGCCATTGAAGCCGATTTGATCACCCTTCTTGAAGATGTAGCCAGCGTTGTTGAAGACAGGATTGAGGCCGTAATAAAAGGCCAGCCGGTTCTGCGCCTCAAGGCGGGTGACGCCTGTGGGGTCGAGGCCCTGCATGGAGGTGGAGTTGTCGAGAAGCAGGAACAGGTTGACGGGGCTCGCTTCGGTGACGGGGATCAGCGGCTCGGGTACCACCGGCGGGCTGTCGTAATTCATGTAGACCGTGGCTGGGTTGCTGGTGGCTCCCTGTTCGTCCTGGATGGTGTACTTGATCGGGGTTGGGTTTGTGATGAAACCCGGCTCGGGGGTGAAGGTGATGTCGCCATTGCCAGGATCCACGCTCCAGGTGCCCTGGCCGGGAACCACAAGCGGCTCGCCAGGATTCGCCGTTCCTTCAATCTTGATCGTGCTCGGCACCAGCCTCGAATCGATGTCGGTGTCGTTGGCGATCACGCGGATGGTGCCGCTCTGGCCGGAGGTCAACCGGCCGAGGTAGTCATCGCTGGCCCTGGGGTTGTCGTTGGTTCCCTCAACCGTGACGGCGAGCACGGCAATGTCAGTGAGTCCACCGCTGTGATCCAGCACGGTGTAGTTGAAGAATTCGGTGAGCTGCTCACCCACGTTCAGTCGTTCCACCGTTAGGTCGCTGTTGTTCACCACGTAGGTGAAACTGCCGTTGGCATTGATCAGCAGGCTGCCGTACTGCCCCTGAATGGCACTGCCAACGCTGCCAGCCGTGCCCGACCCTTCCACGGCACCGGTGCGGATGGCGGTGATCGTTCCCTTGCTGGGCAGTGGGGTGTCGTTGCTGTCGACGTCCGTGTCGTTGCTCAGCACGTTGCCGCTGGCGTTGGCGCCGCCACTGCTGTTGTTGATCCCTCCGGCTTCCTTGGCGATGCCGATGTCATCGTTGGCCACGGGGGCATCATTGCTGCCCAGGATCGTGATCGTCAGTACGGCTAGGTCCGTGAGTCCGCCGGTGTCGCTCACGGTGTAGTTGAAGCTTTCGCTCAAGCGGTCGCCCGGATTAAGTGCTTCGACCGTTGGGTTGGAATTGTCAATCACATAGCGGTAGCTGCCATCTGATTGGATCGTCAGTGCGCCATAGCGCCCCTGCAAGGCTGAGCCAATCGTGCCGGCGCTTCCTGCGCCCTCCACGCCACCCAGGCGGATCGCGGTGATCGTCCCGTTGATCGCTGGAGTGTCGGAGCGATCGACATCGGTGTCGTTGTTCAGAACATCCCCGGTGGCGTCGGCACCACCCGTGCTGTTGCCGACGCCACCGGCTTCCGTTGCCGTGGCACTGTCGTCGCTGGCGACGGGGGCATCGTTTCTGCCGGTGATCGTGATGGTGAGGACGGCCGTGTCGGTGAGGCCGCCGGTATCGCGCACCGTGTAGTTGAACGTCTCGATCAGTTGGTCGCCCGCATCCATGCCATCCACCTCGGGATTGGCGTTGTTGAGCGTGTAGGTGTAGGCCCCGTTGGCACTGATGCTGAGGCTGCCGTAGGTGCCAACAAGCAGGAAGCCACCATTCCCGTCCGGGCTGCCTGGTGTACCTGAACCTTCCTTGGCTCCTGAGCGGATGGCCGTGACCGTGCCCTTGGCAGACAATGGCGTGTCGTTGTTGTCGACATCCCCGTCGTTGCTGAGCACGTTGCCGCTGGCGTTGGCACCGGGGGTGCCGTTGCGGGTACCACCAGCTTCAAGGGCTGTGCCGGTGTCGTTGCTTGCCGTTGGAGTGTCGTTCGCCCCCTCGATCGTGATCGTGAGTACGGCAGTGTCTACCAGTCCGCCGATGTCGCGCACGGAGTAGTTGAAGCTCTCCTGGAGGGTCTGCCCCGGGCTGAGGGCATCGACAGTTGAATTGCTGTTGTCGACGACGTAGGTGTAGGTGCCGTTGCTGTTGATGGTGACGGTGCCGTAAGCCCCACGGACCACAAAAGCTCCAGCGCCATCAGGCGTCCCCGCCGTGCCGGCTCCTTCGCTGGCACCGGTGCGGATCGCTGTGATGACTCCGTTCAGGGCAGGTGTGTCGTCGCGATCGACATCCGTGTCGTTGCTGAGTACGTTGCCGGTGGCATTGCTGCCGGCGCTGCCGTTGGCTACACCGCCCGCTTCCAGGGCGCTGCCGCTGTCGTTGCTGGCGACGGGGGCATCATTGACACCGTTGATGCGGATGTTGAGAACTGCGGTGTCAGTCAGGCCGCTGGGGTGATCGAGAACCGTGTAGTTGAACGATTCGATGATGAAGTCGCCGGCATCCAATGCTTCGACGAAGCGGTTGCTGTTGTTCACCACATAGGTGTAGGTGCCATCGGCCGCGATGGTGAGGGTTCCGTAGAAGCCGACAAGATCAAAGCCACCTCCGGCGATCGCCGTACCGGCGAGACCCACCCCCTCCTTGGCGCCTCTGCGGATTGCCGTGATCGTGGCCAGCGGTGGTGCCACGCTGTTGCCGCCATCGTTGTTGTCGACATCGCGATCATTGCTGATCACATTGCCGCTGGCATTGCTGCCGGTCGTGCCGTTCAAGGTGCCGCCTGCCTCCACGGCCGTGCCGGCGTCATTGGCTGCGATCGGTGCATCATTGGCCCCGTCGATCCTGATCGTCAGCCGTGCGATGTCGGTGAGGCCATCGCGGTCACGCACCGTGTAGTTGAACTCGTCGCTGAGGGTCTGGCCCGGGCTGAGAGCATCAACGGTTGGATTGCTGTTGTTGACCACATACGTGTAGCTGCCGTTGGCAGCGATGGTGAGGATTCCATAGCTACCTGTCAGCACGAATCCACCGCTTCCATCCGCAGTCCCGGCCGTGCCGGAACCCTCCGTCGTACCGATGCGGATCGCCGTGACCGCTCCGTTGAGCGCAGGAGTGTCGTCGCGATCGACATCGGTGTCGTTGCTGAGCACGTTGCCGGTGGCATTGCTGCCGGCGGTGCCATTGGCCACGCCGCCCGCTTCTAGGGCAGCACCGCTGTCGTCGCTGGCGACAGGAGCATCATTGACACCGTTGATGCGGATGTTGAGAACAGCGGTGTCAGTCAGGCCGCTTGGGTGATCGAGAACGGTGTAGTTGAACGACTCGACGATGAAGTCGCCGGCATCCAGTTCGTCGACGATGCGGTTGCTGTTGTTCACCACATAGGTGTAGCTGCCATTGGCCGCGATGGTGAGAGTGCCGTAGAAGCCGACAAGCTGGAAGCCGCCTCCGGCGATTGCCGTACCTGTAAGCCCTGCACCCTCCTTGGCACCCTGGCGGATGGCGGTGGTGCAGGTTCTACTGGCAATGGCGGGGCTGGCGGTGCCGGTGGTAACTA
>CAIZNP010000086.1 GCA_903934375.1 uncultured Synechococcaceae cyanobacterium | reverse complement strand
GTGGGGCAGGCCAACTCCACGGGATGGGACTGCGGCGAGACGGCCTTGCCTGGGGATGCCATGCAGTGATGGCAGTTGCGGTGGTAGCGGTTGCGGTGGCGTGCCGTTGCGGTGGTGTTGGCTGAGGTGGCACTGCGCTGGAAGGCTCCGCTCATGGCGAGCCACGGCGCGTCATCTCCGGAGACACCGCCACAACAGGGCGACGGAGTTCCAAACTGAGGGCCGATCCGGGGTGCGGAGCCCTGACCACATCCCCCCATACCGCTGAAGCCGCCCTCGCCGCGACCGGCGCGACCGGCGCGACCGCCGCCGAGGCTGCCAGCACCAGCTGGCGCCAGCCCCTGCGCGAGGCCCTTGCCGCCCAGCCGACTGAGCGGCAACGCCGGCTGCGCAGCTTCAGCGGCGCTCCGCGGCCGGCCGAACTACAACCCAGCCAGGAGGCGCCCCTGCTGGACCTGGCCAGCAACGACTACCTCGGCTTCAGCCGTCACCCCGCCGTGCTCGCTGCCGCGGCCGCGGAACTGCAGCGCAGTGGCCTGGGCGCCGGAGCCTCGCGGCTGATCAGCGGCACGCGGCCGGTGCACGGGCAACTGGAGGAGGCGCTGGCGCACTGGCTGGGCCGCGAGCGGGCACTGCTGTTTCCCAGCGGGTTCCAGGCCAACCTGGCCGCCGTGGCCGCCCTAGCGGACCGTCACACCCTGGTGCTGGCCGACCGACTGATCCACCACTCCCTGCTGACGGGGGTGAAGGCTTGCGGCGCCAGGCTGCACCGTTTCGCCCACAACGATCTTGCCGATCTGGAGCGGCGCCTCAACCAGGCTCGCCGGGAGCAACCGAGGCACAGGCTGCTGGTGCTGAGCGAAAGCCTGTTCTCGATGGAGGGCACCAGCCCGGATCTGCAGGCGCTGCAAGCGATCTGTGCCGACCACGGCGCGGCCCTGCTGCTGGATGAGGCCCACGCCCTGGGGGTGCTGGGCCCTGCAGGCCGCGGCCTGGCCCTACACGGCGACTCAGCCCCCGCCCTGATCAGTGGCACCTTTGGCAAGGCCTTCGGCAGCGGCGGGGCCTTTCTGGCGGGCGACGCGCTGGTGATCGACTGGCTGATTCAGCACAGCGGTCCGTTCCGATACACCACCGCCCTGGCCCCTCCGCTGGCGGCCGGAGCACTGGCGGCCCTGCAACAGCTGCAGGAGCTGGAGCATCGGGACCAAGCGCCAGGGGCTGAGCTCCTGGTGAAGGCCCGACGTTGGCGCGATCAGCTTCAGGCGGCCGGCTGGCCACGCCCGGCCGGTACTGGACCGATCCTGCCCTTGCTGGTGGGCAGCGATCGCCAAGCGCTGGCCCTGCAACAGCAGCTGGAGCAGGCGGGGCTGCTCAGCGTGGCGATCCGGCCGCCCACGGTGCCGGAAGGTACCGCCCGGCTACGACTGGTGGTGCGGCACGACCTGCCCGAGGCCACGCTGGCGCGCCTGCTGCAGGCACTGGGGGCGCCATGAGCACGAGCCCCAGCCCGCCGCCCGGCAGCACCCAGTTGATCGCCATGCACGGTTGGGCCGGCGACAGCAGAGCCTGGGCCCCCTGGGCGACGCTGGCCGGCAAACAGGGCTGGATGTTCGACCGGGGCGAGCGGGGCTACGGCCTGCTGGAACCGGCACTGCCGACCTGGGACCCGCGCAGCCAGCGACGGATCGTGCTCGCCCATTCCCTCGGCCCGCACCTGCTGCCCGCAGAGCTCTGGAGCCAGGCCACGGCTGCCGTTCTGCTCACCAGCTTCGCGGCGTTCGTGCCTCCCGGCCCCAGCGGCCGCGCCGTGGCCGCTGGCCTGCGCGGCATGGCAGCCCAGCTGGAGGCGGGCGAAGAGGCCAGCGCATCCATGTTGAACGCGTTCTTCCACCGGGTGGCCGATCCGCTGCCGGCCTCCCGCCTGCCGGAGGGGCCTCTCGAGCAGGGGATCCCGGCCGCGGGGCGCCGCCGCCTGCTGCAGGACCTGCAGACCCTGGCTGACTGCCGCGGACTGCCGGAAGGTCTGCCGCCGGACCTGCCGGTTCTGCTGGTGGAAGCCAACGATGATCGGATCGTCTGCCCGGAAAGCCGTGCGCTGCTGCGGGAGGCGCTGCCCCAGGCCACGGTCTGGAGGCTGGAGCGGGCCGGCCACGCCCTCCTGGGCGCCGACGGACTGCTGGATGCCGTGCTCGAGTGGATGGCGGATGGCCCACACTGAACCCTCCCGCCGCCGCGGCCGTACGGCCGAGAGCCCCCACGCCGGCGGCTTCGGCGGCCGCGTGCGCGACTGCTTCAACCGCCACGCCGCCGCCTACGAGCAAGGGGCGCGGCTGCAGACGGCGATCGCCGCCCGGCTCGGCCAGCTCTGCCGCTCCCTGAGGCCCCAGATCCCCGCCGGGCAGCGAGCCGACCTCGGGGCCGGCAGCGGGCTGCTCAGCCGCGCCCTGGAAACGTCACTGGGCGGGCCACCGCTGCTGCGGGTGGACCTCTGCACCGAACTCCTGGCCCAGGAGCGAACCGGCGATCCGGCCCTGGTGCATCGCCAGCTGCTCTGGGATCTCAACAGCGGCCTGCCGCGCCAGCTGAACGGGGCCGGCCTGCTGGCCTCCAGCTTCGCCCTGCAATGGCTGGAGCAGCCGCCCCAGCGCCTGCAGGAGTGGTGCCGCCAGTTGCGGAGCGGCGGCTGGCTCGTGCTGGCGGTGCCCACCGCCGGCAGTTTCGGCATCTGGCGCACGGCCTCCGCCCGGGCGGATGTGCCCTTCAGTGGCCTGGAGCTGCCCGATGCGGAGCAGCTCGAGACGATCGCGCGTCAGGAGCTGGAGCTGCAGAGGCTGCAACGGCTGCGCTTCAGCTGGCCCAACCATGGCACCCTGACCTTCCTGCGCCAGATCCGGGAGATCGGCGCCCAGGCCAGCCGGCAGCGGCGTCTCCGCCCCGGTGAGCTGCGCCGGCTGATGGCCCACTGGCCGGCCGCCGATCAGCCCCTGCGCTGGGAGGTGCTGCTGCTGGTGGGCCGCAGACATTGAGCTGCCCGGCGATGCGACTGGTGGTGTGCGGCACCGACACGGATGTGGGCAAGACCGTGGTGAGCGCCCTCCTGGTGGAGGGGCTGGGGGCCAGCTACTGGAAGCCCGTGCAGTGCGGCCTTGAGGACGGCGGCGGCGATCGCGACCGGGTGCAGCGCTGGCTGGAGCTGCCACCCGATCGCATTCAGCCGGAGGCCTACCGCTTCCACGATCCTGTATCACCCCATTGGGCAGCGGAGCTCGCCAGTGGCGATCCCCTGCAGCCGGGTCCACCGATCGATCACCAGCGCCTGCAGCTCCCCGCGGTGACGGGCCCGCTGGTGGTGGAAACCGCCGGCGGCCTGCTGGTGCCGCTGCGCCGCGACCTGCTGCAGATCGAGCAGATCCAGGCCTGGGGGCTACCGGTGCTGCTGGTGGCCCGCAGCGGCCTCGGCACCCTCAACCACACCCTGCTATCGCTGGAGGCCCTGCGCCGGCGGGAAATTCCGCTGCTTGGGCTGCTGCTCAACGGTGCGCCCCACCTCGACAACCCCCGCACGCTGGAGGAGCTGGGTGGGGCACCGGTGCTGGGCATCCTGCCGCCGTTGCCCCGGATCAACCGCCAGACCCTGGCGGCGCAATGGCAGAACCTGGATCTCGCTCATAAGCTCGTACCAGCGTCCTGAGCCGATGAAAGCCCCGACCCTGCTGATCAGCGCCGCCGTAGCCGGCCTCTGCGCCGGCCTGCTGGTGCTGTTCACCGATATCGAGGTGTCGGTGGTGCGCTGGTTCAACTGCGGCCCCTTCGCCACCCAACAGGAGGACCGGAGCGACGTCTGCAAGCGCAGGCTCTGAGGCCAGTGGCCGCTGATCACGGGCCCGCCAGGATTGCCCCCTCCACATCGGCGCGGCTAAATCCGTAGGGAAAGTGCCGCTCCACCGAACCGACCACGGTGGAACTCCAGCGAACGCTCAGCTCCTCCACCTGCAGCTCGAGCTCAGCCGTCCAGTCGGGGCGCTGCAGATCCCACAGGCAGGAGTTCGCCCCCCGCTGCACGGCCCCCAGATCCACCAGCCAGCGCTCCAGGGCCGGCAGCGGATGGTTGTAGAGCGGCGCCTGAGGGGGCGGCAGATCCGTCATCCGAGGCAGGAGAGAGGCTGGGTTGGGCAGTCTGACCGGCGATCTGGCTGGTCTCACCCCACCAGCTCGGAGCCCGCAGGAATTCCGCACCACGGGCCCAGGCCAGCCCCACCCCCAGCACCAGGCTGAACACCACGGCCAGGGCCAACAGCAGCAGGGCGAACCATTCACCGCCCGAGAGGGCCCGGCGCACCGGCAACGGCTCTGCAGCGGGGCGTGCCGCGGCCACCACCGGACGCAGCCGTGGCGACTGGATCACCAGCAGTGTGGCGTCGTAGGCGCGGCGGCGGTCGGGATCGCTGAGGGTGAGGTAGGCCTGCTGCAGGCGGCGAAAGGCCTCGCGCGCCTCCAGCTCCGGCAGGTCGGTGGTGTCGGGGTGGTAACGCTTGCTCAGGCTGCGGAAAGCCTGGCGCAACTCCTGGCCCGTGGCCTCGCGCCCGATTTCCAGCAGCTCGTAGAGGTTGGCAGCGGCCACCAGCGGCGCACCGGGTCTGCGGGATCCTAGAGAGGCTGACGATCCCGTCCGAGGGCATGCCCGCCGAACCGCCGTCCGACAGCCCCAGCGCAAGCCCCTGCCAGGGCGAGCCCGGACAGCCTCTCTGGCAGGCCCTGGGCTGGCAGCCAAGCGCCCAGCAGCAGGAGCAGTTCAGCCAGCTGCAGCGGGAGCTGCGCCAGTGGAACAGCCGCCTGAACCTCACCCGGCTGGTGGAGGGTGCCGATTTCTGGATCGCCCAGGTGTTCGACAGCCTCTGGCCACTGCTGCCGCGGCTGCAGAAGCAGCCCGAGGCGCCGCTGCGCTGCATCGATGTAGGAACCGGAGGCGGCTTTCCCGGGCTGGCGGTGGCGATCGCCCTGCCCCAGGCCCGGCTCACCCTGGTGGACTCTGTGGGCCGCAAGACCGAGGCGGTGCAAGCCATGGCGCAGGCCCTGGGGCTCGCGGACCGGGTGGAGCTGCGCTGCGAGCGGGTGGAACTCACCGGCCGCCAACGCGCCTGCCGCGGCCAGTACGACCTGGCCCTGGCCCGGGCCGTGGCCGCCGCACCGGTGGTGGCGGAATACCTGGTACCGCTGCTCGCTCCCGAGGGCGAAGCGCTGCTCTATCGCGGCCAGTGGCATGACGACGACAGCCGCGCCCTTGAGAAAGCGGCCACGATCCTCAGGGCCCGCATCAGCCGCTGCGACAGCCGCGAGCTGCCGGAGGAGCGCGGCACCCGCACGGTGCTGGGGCTGCAGCCGCTGGCCGCCTGCCCGAGCGCCTACCCACGGGCTGTGGGGCTGCCGGCCAAGCTGCCCCTGGGTCAGAGCTGATGCTCGCTAGTCCGTCGCCATCAGGCGGCGCGTGCTCTGCCCTCCCAGCCGCTGACGCAGCCGCCTAAGGATGCCGGGGATCTCCGCAGCCCAGGGGCTGTCGCCCAGGCAGGCCAGCAGCTCCGCCTCCGACACCTCAGCATCGAGCAGATCGGCATTGGCCCCTGGGAACCAGTGGCCACCGGACCCCAGCAGCCCGTAGCGAGCCCGCCCGTAGCTCTGCAGATCCCAGGCCTCCAGCAGGGTGTGCAGCCAGAGCAGGGTGGGCAGATTGATCTGGCCGGGCGTGTCCTGCCAGTCCGGCAGCCCCTGCTCCCAGCTGGAGAGCCAGGCATCGCCCAGGGCCTGGCGGCGTGCCTGCTCCAGCCGGGCCTGGATCGGTGGCAGGAGTTCTTCGGCCTGCGGCAGCAATGCCACGGCCTGCCGGTGCAGCTCGAGATCCTCCGGCCGGGCGGCACCGACGCTGATCGTGTGCACCCCCGCTGCCGTCAGGCAGAACAGGTCGTTGAACACGATGGGATGGAGCGGGGCGCAGAGATCGAGCAGCCGTTCGGAGGGGCTGTGCAGATGGCCGCCCTTGTCGGTGGGGCTGATCAGAAACACCCCCATGTCCTGGGCTGAGGCCGCCTCGATCGCCGGACCATTGTCCTGACGGATGAAGTACCAGTGCAGATTGATGTAGTCGAAGCGGCCGCTCTGGATCGCCTCGAGCATCAGTGGCAGGGGCGCATGGGTGGAGAAGCCCACCGCGCCGATGCGGCCCTCGGCCTGCCAACGGCGTGCCACCTCCAGGCAGCCTCCGGGGCGCAGGGTCTGTTCAACGTGCTCCACCAGATTGAGTCCGTGGATCGCCAACAGGTCGACCCGCTCCACAGCCAGCCGCTGGAAACTCAGCTGCAGTTCGGCCTCGAAGGCGGCGCTGTCCGCCTGGGGCGGCACCTTGGTCTGCAGGATGCGCCGTGGATCGGGCACCTGGGGCAGCAACGCACCCAGTTGCCGCTCCGAGGTGCCGTAATGGCGCGCGGTTTCGATGTGATGGAAGCCGCTGGCCACCGCCTGCTCCAGCGTGGCGCGCAAGTTGGCCTGGCTGTCCTCGGTGATCTCGGCGGCGGGCAGGTCGCTCCAGCTCTGCTGGAAACGCATGCCACCCAGGGAGAGCACGGGCATCGGCAGGTCGGTGCGACCGAAGCGGCGGACGGGCAGCATCAATGGGCCCCACCACCACCTGCACCTGCACCACCGCCCGCCTGGCGCGGCAGCGTGCGGCGCGGCCGGGTCTGGCTGGGCAGGCCGAGCGGCAGCAGCTCCAGGCTGCGGCTCTGCTCCTCCAGATCCGGCAGCTCCTCGTAGCTCACCCAGTGGATGCAGTCGACCGGACAGGTATCGATCGCCTCCTGGATGCGTTCGGTGCTGTCACCGTCCTGGCGGATGGCCCGCGATCGCCCCCAGTCGGGCTCCACAACGAACGTGTTGGAGGCCACATGGGCGCAGTAGCGGCAGCCGATGCAGACAGCTTCATCCACCCAGACGGCTTTCTGCCGCAGGGCACCACCGAGAACGGGCTCCAGGCCCGTGGGAGCGCTAACGGGAGTTGGTGGCGCCGCAAAGGCGACGGAAGGATCGATGCTCACTGGCGATGCCGCGGCTGACGCCGACGCCTCAGCCGTTCCAGCGGGTCACCACCAGTTCGATCGAGCCGTCGCTGGCCTGGCGCTGCTCGCTCACCTGAAAACCCTCCTGGGCCGAGGCCGCCAGGATGCTGCGGAGCGCATACTGCTGGGTCAGCCGAGCCAGGAAGCGCTCCACGGGGATCGCGCGGTGCCAGAGGTCCAGATCGGTCACCAGCTCGTAGCTGCGGCTGGCTGAATCCCAGCGGAAGCCGATATCGCCGGCGCTGGAGGAGCCGCTGGGCGCGGCCGCAGCGGCGAAGCCGGCATCGTCAGCGGCAATGGTCAGATCGGCGAGCACGGTCTGGCCGCGATAGCCACGGACAGGACGCTCCCCTTCGCTGGGGCTGTGGCCTAGGTCGCGCAGGGCGTTGATTAGGGCGGTGCGATCACGCAGTTCGGTCTTGACGGTGCTGAAGTGCGACATCAGGAGGCCGGGGTTGTGAGGGTCTGCTCGGGGATCACCGCAGCGTTCTGAGCCTGGAAGGCTTCAGCGGTGGGCTGGCGCTGTTGCACCGAGCCGAGCGAGGCTTCGATCCGCTCGGTGAGCTGCTGGCAACCGTTGCCGGCCACGCCCTCCACCAGCTCTTCAACCCGGCCGTCCGGCCGGATGCGGAAGCGGATGGAAAGCTGGGCCATCCCAGGCAGCGGAAGTGCCGGGATGCTAGCCGTGAGATCCGGCCGCTGAGTGGGGCCATGACGGACTGTTGGCGAGCGCGGTTAGCGAGGCCGGTCAGGAGCCGGGTGACGAGGCCTCAGCTGAGCAGCCCCTCCTCCACCAGCGTCTGCAGCCGCTCCAGCACCTGGGGGTCCTCAAGCTGCTCCAGGGCCAGGCGGGCCTCATCGCGCACGGCCGGATCGCTGTCGTGCAGCATCGCCCCCAGCAGCGACTCCACCACCTCGATCTGGCGGGGCTCCACGAGATCGGCGTACAGCCGCCCCAGCGACCAGGCACTGTTGCTGCGCACCACCGGCTCGCTGTCGATGCGCAGCGCCAGCAGCAACTGGCCGGCTGCCTGATCGGCCTTGGCCAGGCCGGTGGCGCCGGCATCGGCAAGGGAGCTGGCGGCCCAGAGCCGCACAGCGGCGACATCCGTTTCCAGAGCACGGATCAGCGGGTTCATCACCGGCGCATCCGGGTAGCTGCTCAGGCTCCAGGCCACAGCCTTGCGCACATAACCGTTGCTGTCGTTCTGCAGCAGCGCCAGCAGTGGCGAAACCGCCTGAAGATCGGGATTGCGGCCGAGAGCGTACACAGCGCTCATGCGCAGGATCGGGCAGTTCGCCTCCAGCAGGGGCAGCAGCCGCGCCGGGGCGCGCGGGTCGCGATGCTCACAGAAGATGCGCAAGCCCTGCATGCGCTCCTCGTGGCTGCCCTGGAGCAGCTGCAGGCCTAGGTCGCACTCAGCGGCACTATCCGCCAGGTCTTCGCCGGGAGCATCCAGCTCATCGAGGGGATCGCCCAGCAGCTCCTCGGCCAGCTCCCGGGCGAGCATCTCCGGATCGAACGCCAGCTCGGCCGGGCTGTGGGAGAACTCAGGGAACGGGCCTGTCATGCGGGGATCGTAAAAGCCTGCAGGCGCTGTGATCCGTCGCGCAGGAGGCCTTCAGCCGATCGGGGCAGGGGCGGCCATGTCGCCCGGCAGCCAAATGCGCGCGCTGACGGCGAAGAGGGCCAGAGCGAACAGCACCACGATGGCCGCCGGCAGCAGGGTGGAGCGGAGGAACTGCATGGATCCGGCCCGTTGGCCTCCCATTCTGACCGTTCAGCCACCGCTGCCGTAGGCCACCTGGCAGGCCGCGTTGAGCAGCTGGGCACCCTCGCCGGCGGCCGGCACGCCGTTGAGCAGCCCGCCGCGGCAATCGCCTGAAGCGCCCTGGCTCACTCCATTGCTCTGATAGGTGAAGGAGACGCCGCCGTTGCCCACAGCCGCCACCGAGGCGTAATTGAGCTGGAGGCTGGTCTGGGGCACCACGATCCACACGGTCTGCTGGGCCACCGCCGCATTCACCGCCGAGGTCACTGCCGCGGTGCTGACCACCGCCGCGGTGCCCCACCAAGCGAGTGGAGCGGCGCCATACCAACCGGTGGTCCAGGGTCGCGCCCCCCAGTAGCCACCGCCAGCCCAGCCGGGGTGATACACCGCGGCGCCGTAGGCAGCGGCGGGAGCGCGGGTGAGGCCAACCCCTGGAGCACCCCAGCCGGCGCCGGGTCGAACACCGGCCCCGGACGCCGGCCCCCCGATGCCCCCTGCCCCCACCCCCGGCCTCGGGGTCAGGCCCGCGCCGGGGGCACCCCAGCCGGCACCGGGGCGCACGCCCGCACCGGACGCCGGCCCGCCCACACCGCCGCGGATCGGCCGAGCCTCGGCAACGGCAGCCAGGGCGGTGGACATGCCGGCAGCGACGGCGCCCACCAGCAGCCAGTGCCGCAGCGACGCGCCAGCTCGCCCCGCCGGCGAGAGGAAGGGGATCACGGCAGGAGCGGGCATCACGGCAGGCGCACAGGTCTGAGCGCACTCTGGCAACGGCTGGCCGATGCGGCCGCCACACCTAGGGTGCCGCCAACCGAAACCGCCGCATGAGCGCCCAGGATTCGCCGCCACTGCGCAGCACCGGCAGCCGGGCTGGCACGGTCCGGCGCCTGGTGGCGGTGACCGCTGAAGGGGTGGCCAGCGGCACGCCGCTGATGGTGGGCAGCAAGTTGCTGCAGGGCTGGCTCACGGCCAGCGGCGTACCGCTGGCGCTGATCGGCCTGATCCCCCTGGCGGAACTGCCCTACACGCTCAAACTGTTCTGGGCGCCGCTGCTGGATCGCTGGCCGCTCCCCTGGCCCGACCGGCGCCGCGGCTGGATCCTGGTGATGCAGGTGCTGCTGGTGGCCGTGATCGCCGGTATGGCGCTGCTGCGCCCTAGCACCAGCCCCGCCAGCCTGACGGCCATCGGTGTTGCCGCGCTGGTGCTGGCGGTCTGCAGCGCCACCCAGGACATCGTGGTGGATGCCTACCGCACCGACCTGCTGCCGGAAGCTGAGCGGGGGCCCGGTGCCGCCGCAGCCAGCCTCGGCTACCGCGCCGCGATGCTCGCCGTGGGGGCAGGCGGCTTTTTGCTTGCAGGGCGCTACGGCTGGCCGGCGGCCTTCCTCTGCGCCGCGGCGCTGGTGGCGGCCGTGATCCCCTTCACGCTCACCGCGCCGAAGCTGCGGCCCGTGCAGCACGCGGTCACCAGCCTGCGCCAGGCGGTGCTGGGGCCGGCGCGCGAGTTTCTGCACCGGGCCGGGCCCGGCCGCAGCTGGCTGCTGCTGCTGCTGGTGCTGCTCTACCGCTGGCCCGACGGCCTGCTCAGCGCCATGGCAATCCCCTTCCTGCAGCTGCAGGGCTTCAGCGAGGCTCAGATCGGCCTGGTGCAGGGGGGCTGGGCCATCGGCGCCACGATGGTGGGCACCGTGCTCGGCGGCGCCCTGTTCGCCTGGCTGGGCATGAACCGCTCCCTCTGGCTGTTCGCCGCCGTCGGGGCCATCGGCAACCTCAGCTACTGGGCCCTGGCGCGCTTCGGTGGTGGCTTCGCCGGCCTGATCACGGCGGTGAGCCTGGAGAACATCAGCGGCGGAATGGTGGGCGCGGTGTTCGTCGCCCTGCTGATGAGCCTCTGCAATCCTCGCTTCTCCGCCACGCAATACGCGCTGCTCTCGGGCGTTTACGCCATGAGTCGCTCCCTGCTCTCAGCACCGGCCGGCGTGTTGGCTGAGCGGGTGGGTTGGCCGAGCTTCTTCCTGTTCACGGTGGCGGCGGCGCTGCCGGCCTTCCTCCTGCTGGCGAAGCTGGCCCCCTGGGGCGAACAGGAGGCGCGGGGCACCTTCGATCCCAGCCGCGATCCCACCTGACGGGGGCGCCTCGAGCGGCGGTGACAATTGAGGTGGCGAACCCTCAGGCCCGGCCCGCCGGCGCAGGTTCCAGGCTGCCCTCCAGCCGACGGCGCAGCTGACCACAGGCGGCATCGGCATCCAGGCCACGGCTGGCGCGCACGCTCACGGCCACATGGCGCTGCTGCAACGCACGACGGAAGCCCTCCACCGCCGCCGGCGTGGGGCGCTGGAACTCCTCCTCGGCGATGGGGTTGTAGGGGATCAGATTCACGTGACTCTGGAAGCCGCGCAGCAGCTGAGCCAAGGCCTCGGCATGGCGTGGCTGGTCGTTGAGTCCGCCCAGCAGGATGTATTCGAAGCTGACGCGCCGGCCGGTGATCGCCACGAAGCGGCGGCAGTCGTCGAGCAGCTCAGCGATCGGATAAGCGTGGGCGGTGGGGATCAGCTGCTCGCGCAGGCGCTGATCGGGGGCGTGCAGGCTCACCGCCAGGGTGAACTGGGCCCGGCCGAGCCGGGCCAGGGCCAGCTCCGCCAGCTGCGGCAGGGTGCGGGCCACGCCCACGGTGCTCACCGTGATCTGGCGCTGGGCCATGCCCAGGTCGGTGCAGAGGCAGTCGATGGCGGCGAGCACCGCTTCGCTGTTGAGCAGGGGCTCGCCCATACCCATGAACACCACGTGGCTGGGGCGCTGCTCCATGGCCTCGCGCACGCTCAGCACCTGATCGACGATCTCGTGAACCGCCAGTGAACGCTGCAGGCCACCCTTACCGGTGGCGCAGAAGCGGCAGGCCATTGGGCAGCCCACCTGGCTGCTGACGCACACCGTCAACCTGCCCTCGGCGGGGATGCCCACGGTCTCGATGCTGAGGCCGTCGTGGGTGCCGAGCAGCAGCTTGGTGGTGCCGTCGCGGGCGACGCTGCGGTGCAGCTCGCGGGAGCGGCCGATCCAGTCGGCGGCGCCGGCGGGAGGGGCTGCCTCCAGCTGGTCCCGGAAGGCCTTGGGCAGCACGCTCACCTCCCCCAGGCGGCGGGCCCCCTTGGCGTAAAGCCAGTCGTGCAGTTGCCTGCCGCGGAAGGCAGCCTGGCCATGGGCCACGGCCCACTGCTCCAGCGCGGCAACACCCATGCCCAGCAGGGGCATGGGCTCAGCGGCCGGGGGGCCGGCAGTGGCGGCGGCGGCCGCGGCGGTCATCAGGGCCAGACCAGCAGGCCGTGACCCAGCTGGATTTCAACCGCGAGCAACGCGATGAAGCCGAGCATGG
>CAIZNP010000085.1 GCA_903934375.1 uncultured Synechococcaceae cyanobacterium | reverse complement strand
CCCTCGGTGCTACTGGAACCGGTGCGGTTCTCTTCAGGTGCTGAACCTTTCAGCCCGATCAGCATCACCTTGCGTAGGACCATCACCTCCCGTAAGCCAGCCACCACTGATGACGGGAGCATGGCGTCGCCGGACTTCAGCTCCCCCACGACACACGCCGCCTGGGAAGCCGAGCCAGACAGCCAAGCTGATCTGGAGTCGCCTGCGGGCCAAGCGGACACCCCACACGACCCAGCTTCAGTCATGGCAACGCCAAGCCAGCCTGAAGAGGCCGCTCCGGTAACTGCCAGGGAACCGCAACAAGCTGCATCCCAAGCAGCGAATGATGCGAATCAAGCCGCTGCTCTCGGTGTTGCCAATCTCTTCAGCAACGTCAGCCGCGTCCCGTTGGTGGAACCGGATCCGGTGCAGGATTCTTCAGGTGTTGATGCGTTCAACCCGATCACCAGCACCGAGCCGCCTTCTACCGGCACCCATGACACCACCTCGCTCACCGAACTGATCGAACTCATTGAACTGGTCAAGTTGGAAGCCATCACTGCGGAAAGCCTGAATGCGGCCACAAGTGAGGAACAGGAACCCTCACCCCTGAAAGCTCTTGACACCGATGCCATCAAAGACATTGCTCAGCAGGAGCTGCAAAAAAAAACTCCCCTCCAGATGCCGAGCTAACCGCGAATTCTCTGCAGCCGCCCACAGCGGCGGAGCGTGCGCCGTCAGCACCTGAGCGGGGCCCCCTCGGCAGTGAGATCCGAAATCTTCCCGCTCGACTGGCCAGGCTGCTCCGGGCGCGACTGTGGCGCCGAAGATAGGCCTCTGCATGGCCCCCCATCCCCATGTCAACCGTCAGCAGTGCGATCGCTCAGGCATCTGGATCAAGTCCGCCATAGATCGGCTCAACCCGGATGGCGTGCAGCGAACCGGGCCGAACGACTAAGTATTCGCCGGGAAGTTCAGTGATCGGGACATTGATGAAGGCCTCCGGAGAGCCGGCATTCAACACCGTGCCGTACCACTGTTGAAATGCATCGAGGTCTGGGAAATGAACGGTCTGCTCGTGGCCACCCGCCAGCAGAAGACGGATGGCGTAGCGACTGGGGTTTCGGGCCATTCGTGAGACGCGGTGAGGCTCAACGCCATCCCAGGATGCAACAGCAGCTGTGGTTTTGCACACCAGGACACATCCAGCGGATGCCGGGGTTGGCCGCTGGCGGTCAGGCCGATCATCAACAGCTTCGGGCTCCGCAGCAGCCCCACGCGCGTGCGAAGGCCTGCAGGCGCCGCAGGGTTGGATCATCGCGCTCGGCATCGGCGCGGGACGGGTTCAGACCAATGAACAGAAGCCTGGGCAGTCGCGGCTCCGAGCACCGCTCCAGCCACCAGCGGTAGAGCCCACAGGCACTGAAGCAGGCCGTTGCGGCTGCGACAGCGTCTGCGTTCCCTGCAACCGACCCAGACAAAGCAGCTTGATGCAGCGGTGCCCCATCCCGAATGGCTCTGCCGTTGGACCTCGTTCCGCCCACGCGCAGGCCCGCAGGTCCATCCAGATCATGCAGCCGGCAGCTGGTGGTTGACACGCTCGCGAACTGGCGAGAGCCGTTCCCTCCATCCCCCTGAATGAGCCAGTTCCAGCGCCGAGCAGCGGAGGATCAATCAGCTCTGCGAAGCCCAACCTCTGGCAGGCTGGGCCGAACTCGGCGGGAACGGCACGGTGGCGGCGGCAGGACAAGGCGAGCGGCCCCTGCTGCTGCTGGTGGATGGCCACTCACTGGCGTTCCGCAGCTTCTATGCCTTCAGCAAGGGTGGCGACGGCGGCCTGAGCACCAAGGAGGGCGTGCCCACCTCGGTGACCTACGGCTTCCTCAAGGCCCTGCTCGACAACTGCAAGGGTCTGGCGCCGCAGGGGGTGGTGATCGCCTTCGACACGGCCGAACCCACCTTTCGCCATGAGGCGGATGAGGCCTACAAGGCGCACCGCGATGAAGCGCCAGAGCACTTCTTCCAGGATCTGAACAACCTGCAGCGGGTGCTGCAGGAGGGGCTCGACCTGCCGCTGTGCATGGCGCCGGGTTATGAGGCCGACGATGTTCTCGGCACCCTGGCCAACCGCGCCGCCGATGCCGGCTGGCGAGTGCGCATCCTCTCGGGCGACCGCGACCTGTTCCAGCTGGTGGACGACCAGCGCGACATCGCCGTGCTCTACATGGGCGGTGGCCCCTACGCCAAAAGCAGCGGTCCGCTGGAGATCCGCCGCGATGGCGTGATCGCCAAGCTGGGCGTCACGCCGGAGGAGGTCGTGGATCTCAAGGCGCTAACCGGCGACAGCTCCGACAACATCCCCGGCGTGAAGGGCGTCGGCCCCAAAACCGCCATCAGCCTGCTGCAGGCCCACGGGGATCTGGACGGCATCTACGCCGCCCTGGCGGAACTGGAAGCGGCGGGGCCCGCCAAAGGCAAGGGCAAAAATGGCGCTCCCGCCAGCCCCCTCAAGGGAGCCCTGCCAGCCAAGCTGGCCGCCGACCGCGACAGCGCCTACCGCTCGCGCATGCTGGCCGAGATTCTGGTGGACATCCCTCTTCCCCAGGAGCCGCGCCTGGAACTGGGCGCCGTGAACACCGCCGTGCTGGCCGAGAGCCTGGAGAATCTCGAGCTGTTCAGCCTGCGCCGCCAGGTGGAGCAGTTCGCGGCGATCTTCTCCAGGCTGCCGCCGGCATTCTCAGGCGACGCCGTTGTGGACGCCGGGGTTGCGGCCCCTGCGCCGGCTGATGCCGAGCCCGGGGGGAGCAGTGCGCCGAACGCTCCGGAAATGGCTCGCCATGGCGTGTCATTTCCGGACACTGCGAGCAACCAGGATCCACGCTCCACCTCGAGCGGCTCCTCCTCGAGCGGCTCCACCTGGGGCGACTCCGCCTCGGCCGACTCCGCCTCGAGAGACTCCGCCTCGAGAGACTCCTCGGCCGACTCCGCGGCCCCCGCCCTCACGCCGCAGCTGATCACCACGGCCGCAGCCCTCAACGCCCTGCTCGAGCGCCTGATGGCCGCCAGCGATGCGGCCGCCCCGATTGCACTCGATACGGAAACCACCGCGCTCAACCCGTTCCAGGCGGAGCTGGTGGGCATCGGCCTCTGCTGGGGGGATGGCCCGGCGGACCTCGCCTACATCCCCATCGGCCACCAGGTCGCCGCCACCGGCGAGACGCCCGATCTGCTGACGCCGCCACCGCAACAACTGCCCCTCGATCAGGTGCTCACCGCCCTGGCCCCCTGGCTGGCCAGCGCCCAGCACCCCAAAACGCTGCAGAACGCCAAATACGACCGGCTGATCCTGCTGCGCCATGGCCTCCCCCTGGCGGGCGTGGTGATGGACACGCTGCTGGCGGACTACCTGCGCGATGCCAACGCCAAGCACGGCCTGGAGCTGCTGGCCCAGCGCAACTTCGGCTTCCTGCCCACCAGCTTCGGCGAGCTGGTGGCGAAGGGTGGCACGTTCGCTGCGGTGCCGATCGAGGCGGCAGCGCAGTACTGCGGCATGGATGTGCATGTCACCCACCGGCTGACGCCACTGCTGCGCTCGCAGCTGGAGGGCCTCGGCCCGCAGCTGCCGGCACTGCTTGATCAGGTGGAGCTGCCGCTGGAGCCGGTGCTGGCCCTGATGGAGGCCACCGGCATCCGCATCGATACGGCCTATCTGAAGGAACTCAGCCAGGAGCTGGCGCAGACGCTCAAGCGCCTGGAAAGCGAAGCCAAGGCCGCCGCCGGCGCCGAGTTCAACCTCGCCTCTCCCAAGCAGCTGGGCGAGCTGCTGTTCGACACGCTCGGCCTCGATCGCAAGAAATCGCGCAAGACCAAGACCGGCTGGAGCACCGATGCCACCGTGCTCGAGAAGCTGGAGGATGCTCATCCAGTGGTGCCGCTGGTGCTGGAGCACCGCACCCTCAGCAAGCTCAAGAGCACCTATGTGGATGCCCTGCCGGCATTGATGGAGCCGGAAACAGGCCGGGTGCACACCGATTTCAACCAGGCCGTCACGGCCACCGGCCGGCTCAGCAGCAGCAATCCGAACCTGCAGAACATCCCCATCCGCACCGAGTTCTCGCGGCGGATCCGCAAGGCCTTCCTGCCGGAGGCGGGCTGGCAGCTGATCAGCGCCGACTACTCGCAGATCGAGCTGCGCATCCTGGCCCACCTCTCCGGCGAGGAGGTGCTGGTGGAGGCCTACCGCAACGGCGACGATGTGCACGCCCTCACCGCCCGCCTGCTGCTCGACAAGACCGAGGGCGACGCCGTGAGCGCCGATGAACGCCGCCTGGGCAAAACGATCAACTTCGGTGTGATCTATGGCATGGGCGCCCAGCGCTTCGCGCGCGAAACGGGCGTCAGCCAGGCCCAGGCCAAGGAGTTCCTCAGCAAATACAAGCAGCGCTACCCGAAGGTGTTCGCCTTCCTGGAGCTGCAGGAGCGGCTGGCCCTGAGCCGCGGCTATGTGGAAACGATCCTGGGCCGCCGCCGTCCGTTCGCCTTCGATCCCAGTGGCCTCGGCCGCCTGCTGGGCAAGGACCCGCTCGCGATCGACCTGGAGGTGGCCCGCCGCGGCGGCATGGAAGCCCAGCAACTGCGCGCCGCTGCCAACGCGCCGATCCAGGGCTCCAGCGCCGACATCATCAAGCTGGCCATGGTGCAGCTCCACCACAAGCTCAGCACCAGCGCCCTGCCCGCCCGTCTGCTGCTGCAGGTGCACGACGAACTGGTGCTCGAGGCGGCACCGGAGGCCCTCGAGGCCGTGCTCACGCTCACCCGCACCACGATGGAGAACGCCCTCAGCCTGAGCGTGCCGCTGCTGGTGGAAACCGGCGTGGGCCCCAACTGGATGGAGGCGAAGTGAAGGCAAACGCCACTCAACTCTGAGAGTGGCAGTTCATTCCCTGAGGCCATAGCGGCGGAGGCAAACCCTGCGTGGAGCGCAGACCCTCACAAGCGCGAGAACAACAATCAGCGGCAAGCCACCACAATTCAGCGGGACACAACTCTCGAAACGCCCGAATAACCTCGACAGCACGTGCAGGCAATGCCGACTAGGCTGGCGCCCAATCACTATCAGAAACACCCTGAGCAAGTCAGGCCATTGGCCAGGTCAGCGGTGGAGACTCACGCCACCGCATTGACAGCGATCCGCGACCTGGAGGCCGTCCCACCCAACCCTGCTCCCGAGCGCTGACCGATACACGAGCCCATGAACCGTCCAGTCGCGCCCAACGTCCTGCGCAGCCAGCAGAAGCACCTCCAGCCGGCAGGGCAGCGTGCGTTGCGGTGGCGGATTCAAGCGCGGCGGCCACATCCGCGCACTTCAGGCCTGATCAGCTCCAGCCTCGGGCTGGCGCTGCTGGTGCTGGCCGGCTCCGCCGCCATCGTGGCCGGCGCCCTGAGCCTGGTGAGCGCCTCCAGCCGCGGCAGCGACGCCGAACAGGCACGCGAGGCCGCTGAGGAGGGCTACAACCGCGTGATCGACCTGCTCAACGATCCCGGCAACAGCTATCTGCTGGTTACCAAACGGGACAACTGGACCAGCAATACCGTCACCGCCCAGGAGCGCCAGACCTGCAACATCAGCTCCAGCACCACTGGCGCCATCAGCGCCGCCAGCATCATCGAGACACCCACACCCTTCCCCTCGGTGGGAAACGGCCGCCAGGTGCGCTACACGCTGGAAAGTTTCACCCCACCCCAGTACCCAGGCGCTGCACCAAGTGGCTGTACCAAATTCGGGAATCTTGCCGGCGGTACGGCGAGGCTGGTCATCCGCGGCGATGTCCTGCGCAATGGCAGCGTGATCGCCTCCCATCGCATCGAGCGAGCGGTGACGGTGGAGGCGCTTCCTGGGGGAGGAAGTTCAGGTGGTTCAACGAATCCCTACGCCTTCATCGGTCTTGGTGGCGGAGCGTCGAGCTTGATCGCGGTAGAAAAGGATCCATCGATCATGTCACGCATCGCCCAGGACAGTGGCACCACTCCATGGCGATGGGATACGTCAGACACGTCTTTAATCATCACCTGCCTTGGCATGACGGAGCCACAGTGCCGCACCGGTTCATCCAGCTTATCCAGTGCCTTCCCGGTTGAGGAATTGACGATCAGCAAGTTCCTGTCCATGTTTGGCCCCAAGCCGCCGACTCCAACGGGAACTCCAGCCATTACCGCTAGCGCCTGGACTTCTGCAGCTATCACCAACGCATCCGCAAGCGGTAGCACCATCAATTACCCGTACAGCTCTGGCACCACCCTGCGAACCAATTGCAGGCAAGTCCAGGTTCTGAAACCAACAGGGCAACCCGAAGACGTGATCGCTTGCAAGGTTAACAATCTCTACCTGGACGCTAAAGATCTCAGCGTCAATACCACGAACTATCCCGTAATCCTCTACATGATCGCCAATACCTCAACAGCCAAAACAGCACAACTCTATCTCAAAAATGCTCAGATCATCAATACCGTGTTCAGCAGCTCTCGCGCCACGAACCCCAAAAGCTGGAATCGATTGCGAATTTTTGGAGATCCTCGCGCCGCCCACCAAGTGAGCGCCAGCATCACGCCCTCAGCCTGTGATGGCGACAGCAGCAAAGCGACCTGGTTCATTGAAGGTAGCGGACGAATCAACGGAGCTTTTATCTGGGCGCAAACGGTCACGCTGGAGATGAAGGAGCCCACTGGCAATGCCCTCACCGAATACAGCTTGTTCGGAGCCAACTGGGCCTGCAAGATCAAATACGAAAAATATGTTCGCCATCTCATTAATTCCCCAGGCGATGCCAACGATGGCATCAACGATCTATTTGGAATCAGCAGCCAGGTTTATTCCTATTCCGCACGTGGCATTTAAGCCCTCCTCGCACGCTTGTTGCGCAATGAAACCGTCAGCCAGCCCTTTTGAGCGGAGAGCATTCCCTACCACGTTCTCAGCAGGCATCACCCTTGTGGAACTGATGGTGTCGGGCGCGATTCTGTCGGTCGCCACCGTGCTGATCGCGCAGACCACCAATCTCGCCACCGCCAGCAGTCGCCGCGGTGATGCCCTCACCCAGGTGCAAACCCTGATCAACCGCGATCTGAACTGGTTGCGTGGCTACGCGCACACCTGGAACTGCCGATCAGGTTGTGGCGCCAACCCCAGTGCTCCGCTCCGCTACGGCAACCTCGACGCCACCCCCATCGCCTGCAGCACACTGGTGACCTCCTTCCTCAGCGCCGCGGCCGCCGACACCGGCACCCCGACGCGCCCCTTCCCGATCCCCACAACCCTCAACACATCTCAGGTGCTCCAGGTTGCCAACGGCGGCAACCTCAGCCGCTCCATCAGCCTCCCCTCAGGCACCACCGGCTCGTTGCCCCAGAGCCTGGTGGTCTCTTACAGCTATGGGGGTTCGCCCGCGTTCGAGCGGCGCGGATCGCTGCTGATCCAGGCCGGCAGCTGGTGCACACCCTGATCCGATGGCAAGCGTCCGCCCCGGCCCAGGCATCGTTGCAGGTTTCAGCCTGACGGAACTGCTGATCGCGGTGGCAATCCTCGGCCTGCTGAGCGCCGCCACACTGTTCGGTCTGCTGCGCAGTGCCCGCATCGGCGCCCTGCGTGCCGCCGCGATCGACCTAGCCGGCTATCTCGAGACCGCTCAGGCCACCGCCGCCGGCAGCACCGATGCCTGCAGCCTGGCGATCAGCGGCAGCGGCGACAACCAGCAAATCGGGCCCAGCAACGCGGCTGGCAACGCCTGCGCGGCTCTCGCCTCCCAGCCACTTCTCTCCGGCAGCGTCATCCCCCTTGGGCTGGTTGTCACGACAGCTGGAACCCTCACCATCGCCCCCCGCGGCACCCTGGAAAGCCCCGTCACGATCCGTCTCTCCGAAGCCAACACCCAGAACCTCGAATACTGCGTTCAGCTGCTACCCCCGGCTGGACTGGTGGGAACCGGTGTCTACCGGAACAACAGCTGTGACCATGCCGCCTTCAACTGAGCGGCCGCCAACCCGGCCGGGCCTGGAGCGTCGCGCGGTCGCGGCCTTCAGCCTGGTGGAGCTGCTGGTGAGCGTGGTGATTCTCGGCCTGCTCAGCGCCGGTGCCGCCAGGGTGCTCACAGGGGACCTGGTGGGCAACAGCAGACTGCAGACCTATCAGCGCCTGCGGCGGCAGGTGGGCCGCGCACGCCGCTTTCTCGAGCTGGAAACCGCCACGGCCACGCGCCTGCAATGGCAAAGCGCCAACAGCCTGCGCCTCTCGGGCGTGAACAACGGCACGGCCTTCACGATCTCCTACGACCTGGTGCCTGCCGCCTCTGCGGGAATCAGCGGGGTGACCTTTCGTGGACCGTTTGTGCTGCGGCGCAATGGCCCCCCGTACAGCAGCGGCGGCCTTCTCTCCAACAGCGCCGCCACGAACACCGTGGTGCTCGACGGGCTGGCAAGCGAGCAGGCAGTCACGGTCAGCGCCGCCCAGACCACCGCCGATCGCAGCGCCAGGGTGACGATCAATCTCAGCGATGGCGGCACCACCTACAGCAGTGTTTTCAGCCTGGCCACCGCCGCACCCAGCGGCTACGGCCTGTTGCAGTTCAGTGAAACCAACGCCTCCCTCAGCGGCTGCAGCGGTGATCCCAATGGATGCCGGGAAGCCAACGGCATCCAGGAATGGGACACGCGCCTGCTCTCAGGCACCAGTCCGATCACGATCACCCCTGTGGGCAACCCGAGCCAGGTGATCATCTACTTCAACGCGAACCGCCCCACCGCTGCCGACGCCATCCGCAGAACCAGTTCCACCACCACCCCCGTGCAGCCATGCATCCGCACCAGCTGCTACATCGATTTCGCCAGCGGCACGGATTTCTTCAGCAGCCGCGTCGACAAACTGGTGTTCCTCAATGAAGTGATTGCAGTGCCCCGCCAATAAGAACATTCTCAATGCAATGCAGCAAATTCTTGCTATCGCAAGCCTGCAACGCATCAAGCCTGTAACCCATCAAGCCTGCAGAGCAGGGAGCAGACCGGGGCGATTGCCCATGGGGCCTCCCCTCAAAACACTGGCGTTCATGGCAGATGAGCTGCACAAGAAGGCGACAATGCGCTAGGATCAACGTGGAGTCAAGCCGTCGTTGACGGAGTCTCTCTCCTCCCCTTCATCCCGCCACAGGCGGAAACCATCCCCATGAATTTCAAGGAACTCGTCGACGCTGTGTCGGCAGAAACAAATGTGCCTGCGGCTAAAGTGCGCAAAGTTGGCCTGGCCATGTTGGAAAAATTCGCTGGTGTCATCGACGGCCAGGACAAATTCACGTCTTCGGTGATCACCCTCACCGGCTTCACCACTCCCGCCAAGGACGCCACAGAAGGCAAGCCTGCGAAGCCAGAGCGCAAGTTCGCCCGCATGGCGATCCGAGCCAAGAAGACTGCGGATTCCGCTGCCGGCTGAACCCACTGGCTAAACCCACTGGCTGAACCCACTGACTGGGCTCAACCTCAATCTGCCGGGTCAGCCCTCGGCCGCCGCCACCATCTCTCGGTTCTCAATACCGGAGGTGGTGGTTTTTTCTTGGCTGGCTGCCCGTTTGCAACGGGTTAAAGGGCCAGTGCGTGTTGGTAGAGCGTCGCCGGCGACATGGAGGAGAGTGGATCCCCTCGGTCGTCGAGTTGCGACAGATCTGGATAGGTGCCGAGAAAGGGATGCGGCACCTGATCGCCGAGCAGCAGACCGACCGAAGTGCTGCCGTGATCGGTTCCTCCGGATTTGTTCTCGCGCAGCCGGCGTCCGAACTCACTGGTAGCCAGGAGTGTCACTTGTGGTCTCCGCTGCAGTGACTGCAGACCGCGATCAAAGGCCGCAAGGGCCTCCGCCAGGTCCGTGAGCACCCTGGGATGCCTGGTACCTTGCGCGGCGTGGGTGTCGTAGCCGCTCTGTGAGAGTTGGATCACGGGTGGGGCGGCTCCGGAGGCAATCAGACGCAGGGCCAGAGCCACCTGCCCGCCGAGGTCGCCCCGGGGCAGACCCAGACCTGATGGCACTGGAGCCAGGCTCCGCCTGATCTTCTGAATCTCCTGATTCCCGATCCATTCGATCTCCAGCATCTTCCGCAGCACACTGTTGTTGACGGCCCGGGAAGGGTTCAGGGTCTGAGATTCCTTGTTGAGGAGCAGGGCCGGGGCGATTTGTACATTCAGCGCTCGCCCCCCTTCCAGAGCTGTCGATCCCGAAGGGCCAAGGGCCACCAGCGGCCCGCTGGATCCCCGCTGATCGATGGCGGCAGCCAACCACCCTGTGCCGGTGCCCGATGTGGTGCCTGTCGCCCACTGATCCATGGCCTTGAAATGGCTGCGGTTGGGCATCGGCCAGCCCACTCCCAAGGCAAAAGCCAAGCGTCGAGCCTGCCAAACCGGGTAGAGAGGCGCCAGTGCAGGGTGCAGGATCAAGTCACGGCTGAGCGCTGGCCCTTCACCCAAGGCAAGTGTGGGCCTGGATTGTCGGTAGATCGGATTCCGGAAGGGGATCACGGTGTTCAGACCGTCGTTGCCACCGCGAAGCTCAAGCCAGACCAGAACCTTGCCGGATGTTGTTGCAGCAGCTGCGTTGGCGCCAAGGGCCTCCAGCCAGCCGGCCACCGCCAACACGGAGGCACAGCCGCCGCCGCCGAGTTGCAGAAACCTGCGGCGTCTCATGCGAGTTGCCAGACCGGGTCGGTGAACAGCACGCCAAGGCTGTCCCTCGATGGTGTTGCCGGTAGATCCAGCGTGAGCAACGGGATCGGCACAATGGCTTGCGTGAGTGCAGCTGGGAGCTGACGCGCCGCCCACACCTCCTCGTCGGCAAGAAGAGCCTGCAGGCCGCGTTTGCGTGCCTGCAACCAGCGGAGGGTCAGCCACTCGGTATTGACGGGCCAGCCTTTGACAGACGGCGGATTGAACGGCTCCTGCCCCATTCGGGCAAGGCCTTGCTGGCTGATGGCGAATGCATCGGGATGTCGACTGCCCAGCAGGGCCAGGCTGCGTGCCACCATCCCGATCGGATCTTCAATCCTCTGTCCCCGGCCGGCGCTCGCTTCGGGAGAACGCCGTAACTCCTGCATCAGCCAGGGCAGCGAGAGACCTGCGTTGATCCATGAGCGCGAGAGGGCCTTCAGCCGTTGGGGGGCAGGCAGGGACCCCACCAGGCGCGGCCAGAGACGCTTCACAATGTTGTAAGCCGTGGCGGGCTGCTGGCACAGCCAATTCACCAGCGTGAGACCATCAAACCGCTCTGTTCTTCCCAGGATCGTTTTGGGCGAATCATCATGGCGACGGGGGTCAATGAAGAGCCGGCCGTCCGCCCCCATCGAGTAGCCGGTGAGCGCCCGAGCTGTTTCGATGACATCGCGCTCCGAATAGTTCCCTTCTCCAAGCGAGAAAAGTTCAAGCAACTCACGGGCAAGATTCTCGTTGGGGTTGCGGCGGTGGTTCGCCAAACCATTGAGCGAAATCTGCAGGGCAGCATCCTGCACCATCGCCGCCAGCAGATCATCATAGCCGCCTTGCAGACTTGCGCGAATGGCCTGGATTTGACCCTCCAGCATTCGTACGTCCCTGAGTTGGCGCCAGGAAACGGGAAAGATGCCAAGCCATAGCTGGATCAGGCTATTTTCTGCCCGGCGCTCACCAAAGGAGAGTTGCTCGAGCCAGCGAGCCTGGAGAGAACGGGCCTCGCGAAGTTTGCATTCGGGAGGACGTTTTGGCGTACCGATCGGTGGGCAAGCGCTCATTGCCGGATTCTTGGTGGGATCGTCGCTCCAGTCAATCGCCAAACGTTATCTGTGGCAACAGCATCAAGACGCTGAAGCGCAAGCAGGTATGACCAGATATGTCTCCAGTCATGATGGATTCATGGAATTCTCGTGGGATGGAAGATGTTGCTATCGCGTTCAGCTGCTTCCGCTCTGCGGCCACGCTTTCCCGTTGGGGTTGACTGTGAACAACCGAGGCCAGGCGCGCAACGATCGCCCTGCACAGGGGATCGGCCCGCTGCCGGTCATGGCGGATCTCGCCGCGAGCGGCCTCTGGCCGTGAGCCGACCGAGCACAAAACCCGTCGCGGCACCCACCAGTGCGCCCTGGAGCTGCCAGATCTCACGGCGATAGCGCCAGTGCAATGCACCCAGCTGCAGACCCAGCACCAGCGCCAGTGCAAGCCCCAGCAGCGTTCCACCGCTCCGAACCGCCAGGCTCGCCCTGGCCTGCGGGGCGATCGAGTCGCCAGACGCGTGGGTTGGTGGCATTGCGGACGAGCGCCGGCAACAGTTGCCACCCATTGTGGGGTCGGAGGGTGATTCGTACCCGGCTGCGCTGCAGGCCCTGGTGCCGCCCCCGGGCGTGGCACGATCGACTGAACACCCCAGGCACCAGTGACCCTGCGCCTCACCAACACCCTCAGCCGCCGCCTCGAGGAGTTCCGGCCGCTCGAACCCGGCAAGGTGAGCATCTACTGCTGCGGTGTCACGGTCTACGACCTCTGCCACCTGGGCCATGCGCGCAGCTACATCGCCTGGGACGTTCTGCGCCGCTATCTGATCTGGAGCGGCTACGCGGTGACGTTCGTGCAGAACTACACCGACATCGACGACAAGATCCTGAACCGCGCCGCCGAGGAGGGCAGCTCGATGCAGGCGGTGAGCGAGCGCAACATCGACGCCTTCGTGGCCGACATGGCCCGCCTCAACATCCTGCCGGCCGACCGCATGCCGCGGGCCACCGGCAGCCTCGATGCCATCCGCGCCCTGATCGCCGATCTCGAGGCCAGGGGCGCCGCCTATTCCGCCGATGGCGATGTGTATTTCGCCGTGATGAAGCACGCCGGCTACGGCAAGCTCTCCGGCCGTGATCTGAGCGAACAGCTGGACAACGCTTCCGGCCGTGTGGCCAGCAACGAGGAGGCCCGCAAGCAGCACCCGTTCGACTTCGCCCTCTGGAAGGGCACCAAACCCGGCGAACCGAGCTGGGAGTCGCCCTGGGGCCCCGGCCGGCCGGGCTGGCACATCGAGTGCTCGGCCATGGTGCGCGAGGAGCTGGGCGACACGATCGACATCCACCTCGGTGGTGCCGATCTGGTGTTCCCCCACCACGAGAATGAGATCGCCCAATCGGAAACGGCCACCGGCAAGGAGCTCGCGCGCTACTGGCTGCACAACGGCATGGTGAACGTGGGTGGCCAGAAGATGAGCAAATCGCTCGGCAACTTCACCACCACCCGCGCCCTGCTGGATTCGGGCGTCTCACCGATGACCCTGCGCCTGTTCACCCTGCAGGCCCATTACCGCAAACCGCTCGACTTCACGGCCGAGGCGCTCGAGGCCGCCGCCACCGGCTGGAGGGGTCTCAACGCCGCCCTGGGCGTGG
>CAIZNP010000084.1 GCA_903934375.1 uncultured Synechococcaceae cyanobacterium | reverse complement strand
TCAACGTCTTGCCGGCGCCGCTGCTGGTGCCGAGCACCATCAGGGGGCTGGGCCGGTTTGCGGCGGTTGGCCTGCTCACAGCCGCGGCCTGTGGCGCTGCAACCAGTGGCGCAGGCGGCTGGCTGGACCACCCGGCGGGATCCGCTCTGGCCATGGCACCAGCACCTGTCGGCCCAGCGGCGTGAGCCTCACCCGTTCGGTGAGCCCCTGGCCATCCACCTCGCGGCGCAGCACGCCGAGCTGGATCAGCCAGATGAACAGATCTTCCGCCTCACCGGCCGTCAGCGGCCGGTGGCTGATCGCTGCCCAGTCGTGGCGTGCGGCGAGCTGAACGCTGCTGATGGCAGAAGAGTCCAGCTCGTGATAGAAGAGCCGGCGGAAGGGCAGGCAGCGCACGGCTCTGCGGGCGCGCTCCAGGGCGTGGTCACGGGCCTGCTGGTTCCGGTGGTTGGCGGCTGGAGCGGTCACGCGGTGGGGGCTTCCGCTGCCATTGTCCTGTCCAGACCCTCTCGGTTGCGCCGTGCTGCTGCTGGCTTCCGCTTCCCCCGCTCGCCGCCGGCTGCTGGAGCAGGCCGCGATTCCGCATCGGGTGCTGGTGAGCGGTGTGGATGAGGAGTTGATTCACGATCCCGATCCGCATCGGCTGGTGCAGCTGCTGGCCCAGGCCAAGGCCACGGCCGTGTCTGCCGGGCTGGACGATGCCCTGATCCGCTGGGTGCTGGGGTGTGATTCCGTGCTGGTGTTCGAGGGTGAGGTTTTTGGCAAGCCCGCGAACGCGGCCGAGGCAATCAGCCGTTGGCGCCGCATGGCGGGTGGCTGGGCCGAGCTGCACACAGGCCATTGCCTGCTCACGGGCCCTGCCGCGGCGGGTGGCTGCACCGCTGAGCAACTCACCACCGTGACCACGCGCGTGCAGTTCGCCGCTCTGAGTGAACGGGCGATTGAGGTCTACGTGTCGAGCGGTGAGCCGCTCCAGTGCGCCGGCGGTTTTGCGCTGGAGGGCCGTGGCGGCGCACTGGTGGAGCGGATCGAGGGCTGCGTCTCGAATGTGATTGGGCTGAGCCTGCCGTTGTTGCGGCGCTGGCTCGAGCCCGAGATCACTGACCCAGCAGGCTGTTGATCAGCTGGCCCAGGCTCATGCCGCTGGTGGGTTTGTTCTGCGGGGTCACACTCAGCACCCGATCCGACCAGATCAGGCTCAGGGATGTCCCCTGATCGCGCACCTGCAGAGGCCAGACCTTGCCTTGGGGATCGGTGAGCTGGTAGGTACCGCCGCGCTGCCGGCTGATGGCGTAGAGGCCATCGGGCAGTTGCACGTTGAGGTTGCGGCCGCGATTGCCACCGGTCTCCTCGATTGTGCAGGTGCCGTTGTAGAGCACCTTGAACCAGCGGGTGATGCGGCACTGGGCCGGACGGCTGGCCTGCGTGCTGCCACCGGGCTGGGGCATGCCGCCACCCGTCGGCATGCCACCACCACTGAACAGCTGATTGCTGAGGGCCACGTTCACCCGCTGCCGGCTCCAGCCGTCGCTCCAGCAGGTGCGCGCCAGCACATCGCAGGCGCTGCCATCGCTCAGGCGGAACTGTTTCGGAGGCGCCTGGCCGCCGAGGTTGCGCAGCACCGTCTGTTCGGCGAGGGCGCCGTAGTACTCGCGCGTGAGCCCCAGGGACAGGCCGTCCTGGTCGTAGCAGACCTGGCCGGCGGGGTCACAGACGACGCCGCGCTGTGGAGACTGCAGGCCCTGAAGACTGCTCTGGCCTGCGGGTAGAGCACCGAACAGCTGCTGGGTGAGGCTGGTCGCCAGCTGGGTTTTCGGCCAGCCATCGCTCCAGCAGGCTGCAGCGCGCGTGTCGCAGACGGCGCCGTTGCTGAGGCGGAAATCCGTTGTGGGCGGCTGGTTGCGCAGGCTGTCGGTCAGACGACCGGCGGCCATGCTGCCGAGGTAGGTCTGGGTGAGGCCGATGGAGGGGCCCTGGCGGTCGTAGCAGACGCCGCCGCTCTGGTCGCAGATCACGCCGGCTGCTGGCCCATTGATGCTCGACTGAGCCCTGCCAGGCGCCGGGGTGAACGCCAGCGTCAGGGCCAGAGCGGCGCCGGTGGCTCCAGCCAGCCGGAATGGCCGCTGCTGGATCGACGCCTCTGTGGTCTGGATGCTCATTCCCGCGATTGAGCGATGTGCCCGCAGGCTAGGCAGAGCCTTCAGTGCTGCCAATGAAAAACCCCCACCCCGGGGTGGGGGTGAGGGCAGTGCCGGCGGGCCGGCGATCGGTTGAACAGCCTCAGTCGAGGTCGGTCATGGCGAGCACGGGTTCGGCCTTGCGGTCGATGCCCTTCTCGAAGCCGGCAGCCGCAGCGCGTGCGCGGCCGGCGTGCCAGAGGTGACCCACCAGGAAGAAGAAGGCGAGCACGAACTGGGTCGCGGCCAGCCACTGGCGGATGTTCACGAAGTTCACCGAGTTGGGCTCGGTGATGATGCCGCCCACGGAGTTCAGCGACGCGTTGGGTGCGTGGGTCATGTATTCAGCGGCGCGGCGCACTTGCCACGGCTGAATGTCGTTCTGGAGCTTGTCGAGGCTCAGGCCATTGGGGCCGCGCAGCGGCTCCAGCCAGGGACCACGGAAGTCCCAGAAACGCATGGTTTCACCACCGAAGATGATTTCGCCCGTGGGGGAGCGCATCAGATACTTGCCAAGGCCGGTGGGGCCCATGGCCGAACCGATGTTGGCGCCGAGGCGCTGGTCACGCACCAGGAAGGTGAAGCTCTGGGCCTGGGAGGACTCGGCGTTGGTGGGGCCGTAGAACTCCGAGGGATAGGCGGTGTTGTTGAACCAGATGTAGGCCGAGGCGATGAAGCTCATGAAGCTCAGGGCGCCGAGGCTGTAGCTCAGATAGGCCTCACCGTTCCAGATGAAGGCGCGGCGGACCCAGCCGAAGGGCTTGGTCACCACGTGCCAGATGCCACCGAAGATGCAGGTCAGGCCGAGCCAGATGTGGCCACCGATGATGTCCTCCATCGAGTTCACACCGATGATCCAGCCCTCACCGCCGAAGGGGGCGCGGGTGAGATAACCGAAGATCACACCGGGGTCGAGGGTGGGGTTGGTGATCAGGCGCACATCGCCGCCACCGGGAGCCCAGGTGTCGTAGACACCGCCGAAGAACATCGCCTTGAAGACCAGCAGCAGGCAGCCCACACCGAGAAGAATCAGGTGGTAGCCGATGATGTTGGTCATCTGGTTCTTATCGCGCCAATCCTGCGAGAAGAAGGCGGAATAGTTCTCCAGAATTTCGGGGCCGCGCAGGGCGTGATACAGGCCGCCGAGGCCGAGCACGGCGGAACTGATCAGGTGCAGTACACCGACAACGAAGAAGGGGTAGAGGTCAACGACCTCACCACCGGGACCCACGCCATAACCAAGGGTGGCCACGTGGGGGAACAGGATCAGACCCTGCTCGTACATGGGCTTGTCGAAGGTGAAGTGGCTCACCTCGAACAGCATCATGGCGCCGGCCCAGAAGACCATCAGGCCAGCGTGGGCCACGTGGGCGCCGAGGAGGCGGCCGGAGAGGTTGATCAGGCGGGCGTTGCCGGACCACCAGGCGTAGCCGGTGGAGTCGAGGTCCTTGCCCCCGACAGCCACGAGGGAGGGATTAGAGAGCGTTACCACGGGGCAGAACCTCTTCAGGGAAGACGAAGTTTTCGTGCGGCTGGTCAGCCGGTGCCATCCAGGCACGCAGGCCTTCATTCAGAAGGATGTTCTTCGTGTAGAAGGTTTCGAACTCGGGATCCTCAGCGGCGCGGATCTCCTGC
>CAIZNP010000083.1 GCA_903934375.1 uncultured Synechococcaceae cyanobacterium | reverse complement strand
TGCCAGCATTTGGCCAGTGTGATGTCGCCGTATCCGACGGTGGTGAAGGTGATGCCAGAGAAGTACAGGCTGGCTTCCAGCCCGTTAATCGCGCCGACAAAGCGATAGACCCACGCCCAGAGCAGGATATCCAGAAACAAGGTTGCCGCCGTCAGCATCGCGCCGATGGCGATCACCGCCAGCCGTCGGCTGCTGCTGACTGAATACCAGGTGCTGACACGTTTGGAGTGCACCAGATCCGCCTGAAGGGATGTCACCAGGGTGTGGATGATCGTCGTGGTCACGATCATCGCCACGACGATCCCGGGGACTCTGCCGATTTCCGGGCAGCGGGACAGCTGCGGCGTTGTTGGAAGGCTGCTCAGAACGATTCCGGCGATGATGGCCCCTCCCAGCAGGCCCCACTTCGTCTGTTTCCAGCTCATCGCTTGCCTCACGCTTTGAACAGCCATCCCTTGAAGCGTCGGGTCAGGAAGGGCATCACCCAATAGGTGAGCAGCGCCACCATGATCCCCGTGTTGATCAGGACGCGGAGAAACTCGGGCCACGAGGCAAGTGCAGCGGCCACAAGCGGACCCAGCAGCAGGGACAGGCCTGCGACGCCAATCCACACCAGAAGAGCCTGCTTGTAACGTTTGGGAGGCGCGTGAGGCGGTTGTTCGGGTAGCTGGAACCAGCTCTCCAGACCCTTTAGCACCTGATGGATTCCGGTTCGCGGATCAATGGCTTCACCCGCTCGATCCAGTCGCGTCGGGTCTGCGATTGCATCCAGCTATCCAGCTGCTGGCATGTCTCGAACTGAACCACAATCACGTGATCTGGCGACACACCGAGTTCCGGACGCAGGATGTGCGCCCCCAGATAGCCGTCGTAGCCCAGAGCGTCTGCGGCTATTCCCTTGATCCATTCTTCATAGCCCGCTTCGCGGCCTGGGCGGACGCGATGGGTGATGACGGCCGTGACGGACACGCTGGGATCCATGCGGGCAGAGCATTCAGCGGCCGCCGCATTCTGATGGTGTTGGCTTAGCCGTGCTGCCGGCGGATGTGGCCGTTGTGCCAGCTCCAGCGCCATGGCTCCACGGCCCGTGCCGCCTGCAGGTCGGGCCGCTCCCGCAGGTTCACCGGGATGAACTCCGTGGCATAGCTGAAGGCGTTGTCGCGGATGGATTGATTCAGCACCAGGCTGCCCTCCTCGCCGGAGATGGAGCGGTGGTAGGTGCCCACCGGAATCGCCAGCGCCCCCATGGCGCGCTCCAGTTCGATCACGTGGTGGTGCTGATCCACCACCGACCAGCCCGGCGCTCCCTGACCATGACCGGCCGCGACAGAGAATTCTCGGCAATGGCGGCCGCGCTGAGGGTGAGATGTCTGTCTGGATCGTGGTGTCTCAAACCCATGCCCATGTGGCCGGCACCCTGCTGCCACGTGGCTTCTTCCTGGGACTGGGGCTGCTTTATCTGGCGGCGCTAGCGGTGGATCGAATGGCGGCCCGTTGCCGGGTGCCGGGGGCCGCCGCGATCCTGCTGCTGGGTCTGGCCATCCCCACCGAGCTGGTGACGCAGGCCCAACCCCTCGGCCCGGTGCAGCTCGAAACCCTGCATCGGGTGAGCCTGGCCCTGTTGATCTTCTACGCCGGCTTGCGTACCAACCTGGGCCGCATCCGCGGGATGACCCGGGCTGGTTTGCGGCTCGGCAGCCTGGGGGTGCTGCTCACGCTGGCGATCACGGGCCTGGCCCTGCTGGCTCTGGCGCCGCTGTTGCCCGCCGGCTTGCCGCCTGCCGCTGCAGTGCTGGCGGTGTGTTGCCTCGGCGCCACGGACAGCGGCGCCCTCGAGGATCTGATGCTGGCCCTGCGCCATTCCGTGAGCGGACGACTCAGCCATCTGCTCCAGTTCGAGGCGGCCCTGAGCACGCTCACAACCCTGCTGTGCTTCGGCTTCGCGTCGGCTGTCCTGCAGGGTCGTGGCCACGGCGAGCACGAGGGGCTGCATGCCGCTGTGTTCACCAGCCTGCCGGAGCAGCTGGGGGCTGTGGGGGTGCATCTGATCGCGGGCGTGGCCGCCGGACTGCTGGTGGGACTGCTCGCCCCACGCCTGATCGATGGCCTGGTGCGTTCTGATCAGCAGCTGCTGCTGGCGACCGTGGCGCTGGCGTTTGTCACCTATGGCGTCGGTCAGGTGCTGGGCGGCGGCGGGCTGGTGGCGGTGTTCGTCGCCGGCGTGTGCCTCTCCAATGGCCGCTACCGGATCGGCCGCTTTGAGCCGCAGGCCCTCGGCCGGGTGATGCACCCCTTCAACAGTGCCGCCGAAATCACGGTGCTGCTGCTGCTGGGCCTGCTGGTGCAGCACGCTGTACTGCTTGCGGTGCTGCCGCTGGGGTTGCTGATGGCCATCGTGCTGCCGTTGGCCCGCCTGCTGGCTGTCACGGCGGTGATGCCGGCCAGCCTCTGCTCCTGGCGTGACCGGTTGATCGTTGGCGGCTGTGGGCTGCGTGGAGCGGTGCCGTTGGCGTTGGCGGTGTCGATGACGGAGGAACTGCCCCATCTGCGGGGCATCACCCCGCAGCTCGCGGAGCCCCTGGCCGCTCAGCTGCTGGCGCTGATTTTCGTCGTGGTGCTGAGCGATCTGCTGCTGCAGTCGCTGCTGATGCGCCGCCTGCTGCCCCCCTGCTGGAGCTTGACGCACGGGAGGCAGTGTGAGGAAATGACCAATCGCGCCTCCATCCGGGAACGGCCGAGATGCGATGGGCGTCGCTTGCGCTGTGTCGCTGGTCGCCCATGCCGGCGTCCCACATCACCGGCTCGCGTTGACCCAGTGGTGGACTGTCTTTAGCTTCTGCAGCACGTAGGAGCATCACGTGCGGCGTTCATTGCAGGTCAGGAACTCGGCTTCCCTGCCCCGCCTGTTGACCGCGCCGGCGCTGTTCGTTGCCCTCAGTGGCTGCGTCAAACCACCGCCGCCGCCGCCGCCGCCCACCTTCTCGCTGATCCGCCCGCAGACGCAGACCTTCGACGATCAGGCCACCTATCAGGCGACGCTGGAGTCGATCGTCAATGTGCCGCTGGCGGCGGAGATCACCGGCCGCATCGTGGCGATGCCGATGCAGGAGGGCCAGATGGTGACGCCCGGCACGCCGCTGTTCCGGCTCGATCAGATCCAGCAGCAGGCCACCGTGGCCGCCGACACCGCCGAAGCCCGTAAGGATCGCCTCAACGCCGAGCGCTACATCTTCCTCAACCAGCAGGGCGCCGTGTCCACCAAGGACCGCGACTCCTACGTCACCAAGGCGATCTCCAGCGCTGAGCAGGTGAAGGCCAGTTCCGCCACGCTCGCCTACAAGGATGTGACCGCGCCGATCGCCGGCATGGTGGGCAGCATCTCCCACAAGCTCGGCTCGGTCGTCCGCCAGGGCGAGACGATCGTCAACATCATCGACAACCGCCGCCTGTGGTTGCGGCTCGACGTCCCCGGTGACATCGCCTACCGGGTCAAGCTGGGCCTACCGGTGCAGCTGCAGGCGCCGGATCGCACGCCCATTCATGCGAAGGGCCGGGTTGCCTTCATCGCGCCGTCGCTGGATCGCCGCAGCCAGACGCTGCTGGTGAAGGCCAGCTTCGACAACCCCGATGGCGCCCTGCGCGATCAGCAGCGGGTGCAGGCTTTGCTGCGCTTCGGCAGCGGCGAACAGCTGGCGATTCCGCAGGCGGCGGTGTTGCTGCAGGCCGGCCAGACGTTCGTGTTCCGGGGGGTGTCGCCCCAGGAGGCGCAACGGCTGATCGGTGCGCCGCTCACGCCGACGCCAGCGGCCGGAGCCCTGGTGGCGG
>CAIZNP010000082.1 GCA_903934375.1 uncultured Synechococcaceae cyanobacterium | reverse complement strand
GCCGCCAGCACCAGCAGATCCAGGCTGGGCAGTGGGGCCACCACCACGCCGGCGGCAACCGTCCACTGGGTCTGCTGCAGGAGCTGCTGCCAGTGTCGGCGACGCAGACCCTCTAGCTCCAGCTGCCAGCGGTTGTGGAGCTCCTGAAGGTTGCGCTGCTGGGTGCGCTCCGGTAATTGACAGGCACCAAGGGCGAGCTGCCGGGCCAGGGGGGCAAGGTCCGTCGCCAGCGCGTCGGCGTGCTCCGGCGACCAGGGCCAGCAACGCTCACGGAGCGGCTCGGGCAACTGCAACTGAAGAGCCTGGAACTGAACCGACCACTCCCCGCCGGCGGGGCGATCCACAAGCAACCAGACAGCCTGGCCGCGGGGCAGGGCTTCAAGCCAGCGCAGGTCTGCCGCCTTGAGCGGCAGATCCAGGCGATGAATCAGATGATCACACTGCTGAAAAGGCTCTGGCCACTGCCAGGTGCCGGCGGCGGGTGGCAGTGGGTGGCTGCGGTGCAGCCGCAGGGGCAGGGGAAAGGTGCAGCTCTCCAGCAGCGCGGTCTGGAGGGTTTCATCCCAGCCGATGGAACCAACCAGGGCGATCTCCAGATGGCGGCGTCCCTGGCGCTCCTGCAGCTGGGCCAGCTGCCTACGCCGGAGCTGCTGGGGCGCGGCCGTCGGGGCACCCTCACCCTCGGGATCGAGGCGCTCGAAGCTGGCCAACACGCCCTCAAGCCGCTCGATCCAGCCCTGGCTGCTGGAGGGCAGCGCCACCGTTCCGGGACGCAGGCGGCCGGCCAGCAGCCAGAGGCCGCCGGCAGCGGCAGAGAGGCTCAGCAACGAAGAGATCGGGCCGTGCAGGCTGTCGAGCAGCAGCACACCACCGCCCAGGGCCGCCGCGGCAGGCCAGTGGCGCCGGAGCGCCGTGATCGAACCAGCAGCGGAGGTCAGGGAGGGGAGCAACGGACCGCGACCATCACGCTCAGGCGCGACATCTCTAGCTGACCTGGTGATCCCTGCCCAGACCCCATAGCCTGGATGGCGTGCCGGGCCACCGCCAGACATGGGAGTCGCCCACGCCGCCGGGGCCAACAGCTCAACCAGCAGCGGCTCAAGTTCCAGCCGCGGCGACAACCGCGCGGCCGTCAAGCGGGTGCTGCTCGTCGCCCTGGCGGTGAACGTGGCCATGAGTGTGCTGAAGCTGGTGATCGGCCTGATGAGCGGTTCTCTGGCGGTGCTGGCCGACGCGATGCACAGCGCCACCGACGGCCTCTCCAGCCTGCTGGGGCTGCTCACCAACGGCCTCTCCGACCCCCCAGCCCGACCGGGACCATCCCTACGGCCACGACAAATACGAAGCGGTGGGGGCCCTGGCCATCGCCGGCTTCATCCTGTTCACCGCCGTCGAGATCCTGCGCACGGCGGTGGAACGCATCGCCACCGGCCTCAAGCCGCTGCGCATGGACGGGCACGAGCTGGTGCTGCTGCTGATCGTGTTGGGCTGCAATGTGCTGCTGGCGGGCTACGAGCGCAGCGAGGGCCGGCGCCTGAACAGCCAGCTGCTGCTGGCCGATGCGCGCCACACCACCAGCGACATCTGGACCACCGTGATGGTGTTGCTGGGCCTGGCCGGAGTGCTGGTTCTGAAGCAGACCTGGTTCGACGTGGCGGTGGCCATCCCCCTGTGCCTGCTGCTGGTGCGTGCCTGCTGGCAGGTGCTGCGGGCCAACCTGCCCTGGCTCGTGGATCAGATCGCCATCGCCCCGGAGGCGATCCATGAGGTGGCGATGGCCGTGCCCGGTGTTCTGAACGTGCACGACATCGCCAGCCGCGGCGTCCTGGGCCAGCGCGTGTTCATCGAGCTGCACATGGTGGTGGAGGCCGACGATCTGCCCACCGCCCACCGCATCACCGAACTGGTGGAGGAGCACCTGGCTGCGCGTTTCGGTGAGGTGCGCTGCACAATTCACCTGGAGCCTCGCGAGTACGCCATCCCGACCATCACCTTCCGGGGGGCCCATGGCTGAACTGCAGACCCTGCTGACACCACGGCTGCAGGCCAGGGCTGATCAGCTCCTGGCACAGCAGCAGCAAGAACGCACCTGGCACGGCGATCTGCCGGTGCTGCTCCTGGATCGCTGCTGGCTGCGCCTGCAGGTGGTGACGGTGCAGCGGCTGGCGCGGACGCTGCCGCCTGACAGCAGCGCCGAGGCTCCTGAGCTGGTTCGCTACCGCACCCTGCTGCAGCAGGCGCACGCGGAACTGGAGGCCCAGGAGCAGTGCTGGCAGGAGTTCGGCCGCGAGGCCTGCGCCGAGGCTCTGCGTCGCTTCTGGCAGATG
>CAIZNP010000081.1 GCA_903934375.1 uncultured Synechococcaceae cyanobacterium | reverse complement strand
TGCCAGCCTGGCTGGTGCAGGCATGCTCACGGCTGGAGTCCTGGTCGTGCTGTTCACAGCAACACCGGCTTCGGCCCATCACCTGATGGAGCTGTTCCATCAGAGCCAGCCCACCGTCCTCAGCGGTCTGCTGAGTGGCCTGGGACATCCCGTGCTGGGTCCTGACCACCTTCTGTTCCTGCTGGCCCTTGGGCTGGTGGGTCTGCAGCAGTCCCGTCGCTGGATGGTCGGTCTGCTCAGCGCTGGTCTCGCCGCCACTGGGCTGGGTCTGCTGCTGCCGGGCCTGCCGGGTGCCGAGTTCCTTGTGGCTCTGTCACTGGTGGTGGTGGGTCTGGTGCTCTGCGGCCGGCTGCCGCGGATGGTGCTGCTGCCTGCCTTTGCGTTGCATGGCTACGTTCTGAGCGCTTCGGTGATCGGCTGGGAGAGCACACCGATTGCGGGCTATCTGGTCGGACTGTTGATCAGCCAGGGGCTGCTGCTGCTGCTGTCGCTCAGCGTGGTGCGCTCCTGGGCCAGTCAGGCCCAGCCAGCTCAGCTGCGGCTGCTGGCTGGATTGCTGATGGGGGTGGGCGGCGCCTTCGCCTGGACCAACCTGGTGCCTTGAGATGAGCAGCAACCTGGGTCGTCTGCCGGTCACGGTGGTGACCGGCTTTCTCGGTGCGGGCAAATCCACCCTGCTGCGCCAGCTTCTTCTCAACAGCGGGCTGCGGCTGGCGGTGCTGGTGAATGAATTTGGTGAGGTCGGCATCGATGGTGATCTGATCCGTAGCTGCGGCTTCTGCCCGGAGGAGGAGCTGGACGGCCGCGTTGTGGAGCTTGCCAACGGCTGCCTCTGTTGCACCGTGCAGGACGAATTCCTGCCGACGATGCAGACCCTGCTGGAGCGGGCTGACCAGCTCGACGGCATCGTGGTGGAAACCAGCGGACTGGCTTTGCCAGTGCCACTGGTGCAGGCCTTCGGCTGGCCGGAGATCCGCAGCCGCACCCGCGTCAGCGGTGTGGTGACCGTGGTGGATGGTGAAGCCCTGGCGGCCGGCAGTGTTGTGGGTGATCCAGCCGCTCTTGAAGCCCAGCGCCTGGCTGATCCGAGCCTTGATCACCTCACTGACATTGAGGAGCTGTTCGAGGATCAATTGCAGGCTGCCGATCTGGTGCTGCTCAGCCGCGCCGATCGTCTCCAGCCCGAGCAGATTGCGGCGCTTGAGGCCCAGTTACGGCGGCAGCTGCGCCCCGGCGTCTCGGTGCTGCCGATGCAGCGGGGCGATGTTCCCGCTGCCCTGCTGCTCGGCCTCGAACGGCCGGATGGTGTGGCGTCGAGCTCAGTCGATCCGGATCATCATCACGACCACGACCACGACCACGACCACGACCACGACCACGACCACGATCGCCACAGCCACAGCCACAGCCACGTGGCCATGCAGTCGGCCGTGGTGCAGCTGGATGGAGTGATCGAGCGCACACGGCTGGAGCAGGTGCTGCTGGATCAGATCCGGTCCCAGGGTCTGCTGCGCCTGAAAGGGCGCGCCTGGCTGGCCGGCAAGAGCCATCCTCTGCAGATCCAGGCGGTCGGCCCACGGCTGGAGTGCTGGTTCGACAGCGCTGCCCCGACAGCCCAGCGCCGTGACGCTCCTGGCCTCGAACTCGTCGCGCTTGGACTGGAGGTTGATGCGGTGGCCCTGCGCACGGCGTTGTCGAACAGCCTGCAGGCTTCGTCGGAGCAGCAGTCGTCGCCGGTATTGCGCTGAGCCGCTGACACCAGTCAGTCGGTGCTGCTCAGTCCAGCGGCAGGTCACCCTTCGCGCAGACGCCGTCCCAGCAAAGGGCCTTGTCATTGCCCCAGACCGGCTGAACGGCACGTAGAGGGCCCTTGCTGCCACGCAGGCTGAGGCTGCCTCGGCCATCGCTGCGGAACTCGAGGCGCTCGCGGCCCACCTGCAGCCACCAGTGCTCGCCGAGCTGCACGATCGTCATCGTGCATGGCTGCCAGTTTCCCTGGCCGAGCCGACACTCCAGCGGGATGGTCTGGGGTGGCGGAAGCGCGGGGGCCACGGCGGCGGAGAGCGGTGCCATCTCCACCGTGACCAGAGCCTCGGTTGGGCGGAAGCCGGCCTGCCAAGATTTAACAATCCTCGTGGAGCTCAGGTGCCCCTCTTCTCCGCCCGCGTCCTGGTCTCGCTGAGGCCCTCGGTACTCGACCCGGCCGGTGAGGCCACCCGCGCCGCCGCGGCGCGGCTTGGGGTGGATGGCGTCAGCCGCCTGCGCATCGGCAAGGCCGTGGAGGTGGAGCTCGAGGCAGCGGATGCGGACGCCGCACGCCAGCAGCTGGAGCTGTTGAGTGATCGCTTGCTGGCCAATCCTGTGATCGAGAACTGGACGCTCGAACTCAAGGACGGCGCCTCGGCGGGGGCCTGAGCGATGACACTGGGTGTGGTGGTGTTCCCCGGTTCTAACTGTGATCGGGATGTGCGTTGGGCTGCCGAGGGCTGTCTCGGCATTCCGACCCGCTTCCTCTGGCATGAGGAGCGCGATCTGAGCGGGCTTGACGCCGTGGTGATTCCCGGCGGCTTCAGTTACGGCGACTACCTGCGCTGTGGTGCTATCGCTCGCTTCGCACCGCTGCT
>CAIZNP010000080.1 GCA_903934375.1 uncultured Synechococcaceae cyanobacterium | reverse complement strand
CTTCCGCCACCTGCTCGACATGATTCACGACTCCTTCATGTCCAGCCCCACCTCGATCGTGGTGGACGGCGGCAAGATGGGCTTCGCCATGGAGCTGATTCTCACCCCGATCATCCACCGCATGATCGAGGAGAAAAAGAAGCTCGCCTGAGCATCTGCGGCCACCCCACCGTTGCGGGCCTACTCTTGGCCCCATCGGCGGACCCGGTGACGGCCATCGCGCTCGCTCCTGAGCCCACCACCACCGGGCAAGCCCGGCGGTTTAACCCACCGACCTCCCCCTCTTTCGAGATCCGGGGAGCGGTGGGTGTTTCTGTATCCGGGCCGCGCTGGGATCGCATCAACAGTGCGGCCGTGATTGCCTGCGCCCGGCGCACCTATCACGACTATCTGGCGAGCGGCTGCGTCAGCGCCGAGCCCAGCGGCATCGTGATCGCCGCCAACCCCAGCGACCAGAGCGCCTGTCTGGGCCGGGCGGTCTTCGAGCCGCCAGTGCTGCTGCCCGGCGAGCAGTACATCCCCCTGGAGCTGGTGCGCCCTCGCCCCGGCCGGGGCCGCAACCCCCGACCCTTCACCCGCGGCTGATGCTGCTGCACCTCCCAGAGCCTCTTCTCTCCACAGCCGCCCTCACCTGCGCCGTGCTCGGCGCCTGTCTCGGCAGCTTCCTGAACGTGGTGGCCTGGCGGTTGCCGCGGCAGGAATCGGTGGTGTTCCCCGGCAGCCACTGCCCACGATGCGGCACCGCGCTGCGCTGGTACGAAAACCTGCCGCTGCTGAGCTGGCTGCTGCAGCGGGGCCGCTGCCGCCACTGCGGCACCTCCATTTCCGTGCGGTACCCGGCGGTGGAACTGCTCTGCGCCGGCCTGTTCGTAGCCGCCGCCGCCGGTCAGCCCAGCGGGCTGGGGCCGACCGCTGAACCGCTGCTGCAGCTTCTGGCCGGCTGGATGCTGGTGGGGCTGTTGCTGCCACTGATCCTGATCGACCTCGACCATCTCTGGCTACCGGAACCCCTCTGCCGCTGGGGCGTGGTGCTGGGGTTGGTGGTCACCGCGGTGGCGGGCTTCAGTCAGGGCGATGGCGTTGGGAGATCCCTGCTCTTCTGGCATCTGCTGGCGGCCAGTGCCGGCCTGCTGGGGTTTGAGGCGGTGAGTGCCGGCGCCGCACGGCTGCTCGGCAAACCCGCCCTCGGGCTGGGCGACGCCAAGCTGGCGGCCCTGCTCGGCGCCTGGCTGGGCCTGAGCGGTCTGGGGCTGATGGTGGTGCTGGCGGTGCTGAGCGGCGCCCTCTTCGGTGTGCTCGGTCTGGTCAGCGGTCGCCTGCAGCGTGGTCAGCCGTTCCCCTTCGGCCCGTTCCTGGCCGGAGCCGGGCTGGCGGTGTGGATCGGCGGCAATGGGTTCTGGGTGCAGCAGCTCAGCGGGCTCCTTGGCTGGAACCGCCTGGGCTGACGCCAGGCGGGCGCGCCTTTAATGGTGTGATTCATCCCATCGCCATCGCCGCCAGCCCATGTCGCTGTTCGACTGGTTCGCCGATCGCCGCAAGACCGCGCCGGTGGTGCGCAATGCCCAGGAGGTGAACGAGGAGGACGGCCTCTGGAGCAAGTGCCCGGAGTGCGGGCTGGTGGTGTATCGCAAGGATCTGGCCGCCAATGCCAGCGTCTGCAGCGGCTGCGGCTACCACCACCGCATCTTCAGCGAGGAGCGCATCCGCCTGATCGCCGATGACGGCAGCTTCGAGCCCCTCGATTCGGATCTGGCGCCCACCGATCCGCTGGGCTTCAAGGATCGGCGCAGCTATGCCGACCGCATCCGCGACACCCAGCGCGCCACCGGCCTCAAGGACGGCGTGATCACCGGCCTGTGCCGCATCGAGGGACGCCCTCTGGCCCTGGGGGTGATGGATTTCCGCTTCATGGGTGGCTCGATGGGCTCGGTGGTGGGCGAAAAGCTCACCCGCCTGATCGAAACGGCCACCGCCCGCCGCATCCCGGTGCTGATTGTGTGCGCCTCCGGTGGCGCCCGCATGCAGGAGGGCATGCTCTCGCTGATGCAGATGGCCAAGATCTCCGGAGCCCTGGAGCGCCATCGCGCCGCCGAGCTGCTCTACATGCCGCTGCTGACCCACCCCACCACCGGCGGCGTCACCGCCAGCTTCGCCATGCTCGGCGACCTGATCCTGGCTGAACCGAAGGCCCTGATCGGCTTCGCCGGGCGGCGCGTGATCGAGCAGACCCTGCGCGAGAAACTGCCCGACGACTTCCAGACCGCCGAGTACCTGCGTGACCACGGCTTCGTGGACCACATCGTGCCGCGCACGAAACTGCGCAGCACCCTGGTGAGCCTGCTCACGATGCACGGCTGCAGCCGTGCGGTGCCGGCATGAGCAAGCACCGGGCCGCAGACCGGGCCGCAGACCGGACCGCAGATCAGCCACGGCTGCTTCAGCAGCTCTGGACCCTGCTCGTAACGCCGCTGTTGCCGGTGATCCTGCTGCTCGCCCTGGCGCTGCCTCTTCCCCAGGCCGCCCTGGCCGGTCCCGTCGACTGGCATGAGGTGCCCGCCACCGCTGAGGGCCGTCAGTGGTGGGATGCGGGCAGCCTGCGCCTCAACCGCAACGGCAATCTCACTGTGCTCAGCCGCTTTCAGCCCGCCGCCGGCGAGGCCGAAGGCCAGCGCCCGCCCGCCAACGACCTCTATGTGATGGAGGTGGACTGCGGCCAGACCCTGTTCCGCGACACCTCGATCAACGGCATTCCCCAGTGGGGCAGCCACTGGCAGCCGGTGGGCGCCGATGGCCTGATCGAGGAAACGCTGGTGGCGGTGTGCGCGGCCGGGTCCGATCTGCTGGCAGGCTCCTGAGCCAGCCTCTGCAGCAACCGCCAGCTTGACCGCCACCGTGACCGCCGCCTCGACCGACCGCCGCTCCCTCCCACAGCCGCTGGGCGTTGCCGTGGCCGGCCTCGGCTTCGGCCAGGCGGTGCACCTGCCAGCCCTGCGCGACTGCCCGCTCACCGAGCCCGTGGCCCTCTGGCACCCGCGCCGCGAGCGGCTGGAGCAGGCCTGCACCGCTGCTGAGCTGCAAGGCTTCACAGACTTCGACGCCCTGCTGGCCGATCCACGCGTGGAGGCCCTGGTGATCGCCACGCCACCGGGGCCGCGCTTTGCGCTGGCCAGCGCCGCCATCGCCGCAGGCAAGCACCTGCTGCTGGAGAAACCAGTGGCCCTGGAGACGGCCCTGATCGAGGAGCTGCAGCGGCTCGCCCTGGCGGCCGGCGTCACCGTGGCGGTCGACTTCGAATACCGGGCCGTTCCAGCCTTCCAGCAGCTGGCTGCCCTGCTGGCCAGCAATCCCATCGGCACCCCCTGGCTGGTGAAGCTGGACTGGTTGATGGGCAGCCGCGCCGATGCGTCGCGACCCTGGAACTGGTATTCGCAGCGGGCCGCCGGCGGCGGCGTGCTCGGGTCGCTCGGCACCCACGCCTTCGACACACTCCACTGGCTGCTGGGCCCCACCCGCAGCGTCAGCGCCAGCCGCAGCCTGGCCATTCCCCAGCGGCCCCTGGCCGATGGCAGCGGCAGACCGGCGGCGGTGGACGCCGAAGACATCGCGCTGCTGCAACTGGAGCTCGAACTGGCCAGCGGCCGATCGCTGCCGGCGCAGGTGAGCCTGGCCTCAGTGACCCGGCCCGGGCGCGGCTACTGGATCGAGCTCTACGGCAGCGAGGGCAGCCTGGTGCTGGGCTCAGCCAATCAGGCCGATTACGTGCACGGCTTCGAGCTCAGTCAGGCCGCCGGCAGCGGCCCGGCGGCCGGCCGCTTCACGCCGATCGCCCCAGACCCGCAGCTGGCCTTCCCCCACACCTGGCCCGATGGCAGGGTGGCGCCCGTGCGGCGTCTGATCCAGTGGTGGGCCGAAGCCGCCCGGGAACAGCGGCCGATGCGGCCCGGGCTGGCGGAGGCCGTGATCAGCCAGAGGGTCTGCGACCTGGCGCTGGTGTCGGCCGATACAGGGCTGCGTCAGCGGATCTGAGCGGCTGCCACGGCGCACGCAGCGGCCCGTCCGTGAGCGGGAAACGGCCTTCAAACGGGCGAAAAGTCGCCGGTTAGGATCGCCCGCATTCCCACCGAGGTTTCCCCCATGGCGCTCGTCCCTCTTCGGCTGCTGCTCGACCACGCCGCTGAGAACGGCTACGGCATCCCTGCGTTCAACGTGAACAACCTGGAGCAGGTGCAGTCGATCATGGAGGCGGCCTACGAAACCGACTCTCCGGTGATTCTGCAGGCCTCACGCGGTGCACGCCAGTACGCCGGCGAGAACTTCCTGCGCCACCTGATCCTGGCCGCCGTGGAAACCTATCCCGACATCCCGGTGGTGATGCACCAGGACCACGGCAACAGCCCCGCCACCTGCTTCGGTGCCGCCGCCAACGGCTTCACCTCGGTGATGATGGACGGCTCGCTGATGGCTGACGCCAAGAGCCCGGCCAGCTACGAGTACAACGTGGCGGTCACCAAGGAAGTGGTGGACGTGGCCCACGCCATCGGCGTGAGCGTGGAAGGCGAACTGGGCTGCCTGGGTTCCCTGGAAACCGGCATGGGTGAAGCCGAGGACGGCCACGGTTTCGAGGGCAAGCTCGACCACAGCCAGCTGCTCACCGATCCCGCTGAAGCCGCGGACTTCGTGGCCAAGACCAAGGTTGATGCCCTGGCGATCGCCATCGGCACCAGCCACGGCGCCTACAAGTTCACCCGCAAGCCCACCGGTGAAGTGCTGGCCATCAGCCGAATCGCCGAAATCCACAAGGCCAGCCCCAACACCCACCTGGTGATGCACGGCTCCTCCTCGGTGCCCCAGGAGTGGCTGGACATGATCAACAAGTACGGCGG
>CAIZNP010000079.1 GCA_903934375.1 uncultured Synechococcaceae cyanobacterium | reverse complement strand
GTGGATCCGTTCAAGCTGCTGATCCCCAAGCCCTGGCAGGACATCCCCTACTTCCGCAAGTTGGATGGGCTCAATGGCGTACCGGTGATCAACATCCATCTCTGGTTCGACCGCAAGCTCACCGAGATCGATCACCTGCTGTTCAGCCGTAGCCCGCTGCTCAGCGTGTATGCCGACATGAGCAACACCTGCCGCGAATACGAGGATCCCGAGCGCTCGATGCTGGAGCTGGTGTTTGCCCCCGCCAAGGATTGGATCGGCCGCAGCGACGACGAGATCGTGGCCGCCACCATGGAGGAGCTGAAGCGGCTGTTCCCGATGCATTTCACGGGCGATGATCAGGCTCAGCTGCGCAAGGCGATCGTTGTGAAAACACCGCTCTCGGTCTACAAAACGGTGCCCGGCTGCCAGCAGCTGCGGCCCGATCAGGCCAGCCCGATTCCGAACTTCTTCCTGGCGGGTTGCTACACGATGCAGCGCTACCTGGCTTCGATGGAGGGGGCGGTGCTGAGCGGTAAGCAGTGTGCCCAGGCCATCGCAGCCTCACCCGTGGCGGCCGCCGCTGGTGCCCGCACCCCGGTGGCGGTCTGATCGGTGCTGGCCGCTCCCCTTGCCACCGGCGCCACGATTCCCTCCCTCGAGGAGGCCTACGAGGCCTGTCGCCGCGAAACGGCCGAGTGGGCCAAGACCTTTTATCTCGGCACCCTGTTGATGCCCCCGGCCAAGCGCCGTGCCATCTGGGCGATCTACGTGTGGTGCCGCCGCACCGATGAGCTGATGGACAGCCCGGAGGCGATGGCTCGCCCGGTGGAGGAGCTGGCGGCCCGGCTTGATGCCTGGGAGCAGCGCACCCGCGAGTTGTTCCTCGGCAAGGTTCGCGATGGCCTCGATCGGGTGATGGTGGACACGCTCGAGCGATACCCCCAGCCGCTGCAGCCCTATCTCGACATGATCGAGGGCATGCGGATGGATCTCACCACGACCCGCTACGCCAGCTTCGAGCAGCTGCACCTCTACTGCTATCGCGTTGCCGGCACGGTGGGACTGATGACCCAGGAGGTGATGGGGGTCGACCCCGCCTACACATCGGCCCCCTGGAGCGAGCGGCCCGATACCAGCGAAGCGGCCGTAGCCCTCGGCATCGCCAACCAGCTCACCAACATCCTGCGGGATGTGGGCGAGGACAGGGCCCGCGGCCGCATCTACCTGCCTCAGGAGGATCTCGCCCGCTTCGGCTACAGCGATGCGGAGCTGCTGGCGGGCACCCTCAACGACAGCTGGCGTGAGCTGATGCGCTTTCAGCTGGCCCGCGCCCGCGACTGGTTTGCCCGCTCCGAAGCTGGCGTGCGCTGGCTGGCCCCGGATGCCCGCTGGCCGGTGTGGGCCTCCCTTCGCCTCTACCGCGGCATCCTCGATGTGATCGAAGAGCTCGATTACGACGTGTTCAACCACCGGGCCTATGTGCCCACCTCCGGCAAGTTCCTCGATCTGCCCCGCTCGTTCGTGATCGCCCAGGCGCGTTAGCGCCTTTCTGTGAGCCCACCGCGTTAGCGCCACCCTTGCTGCAACCAGGCCTGCAGGATCGGGTTCACCAGCTCCGGGGCCTCATCATGCGGGCAGTGCCCCAGGCCAGGCAGCACGGTGAGCTCCTGCACGCAGGCGAACTCTCTTTGCCAGCGCTGCGCTTCGGCCAGAGGTTCCCAGGGATCGGCCGCTCCCCAGAGCATCCGGACCGCCAGGGCCGGCTCCTGCAGGCTCAGCTCGGCCAGCAGCTGCGGCGCCAGCCAGTCGTCGAACAGATTCACGAAGCCGCGGAAGCTCTCGCGTGCTCCCGGATCGCGGCTGGGTCCGAGCAGCAGTTCCACAAGCTCGGCATCCACATTGCGGCCGGTGGGGTAGGCCTGCAGCAACACCTGTCGCACCACGGAGGCACGGGCCAGCCAGCCGAATAGACTTCCCACCAGCCAGCGCTGCCGCACCACGGCCATCAGCAGGGGGCGCCCCAGCCGGGCGGGCCATGGCTGCTCCGCCAGCCGCTTCAGGTCGAGTTCGCGCTCGGCGCAATCGATCAGGATCAGCTGCTGCGGGTGCAGTCCCCGCTCCAGCAGCAGCCGGGCCGTGTTGAGCGCCACCACCCCGCCGATGGAGTTGCCGATCAGCTGCAGCTGGATGGGCTCTGGCGTGGCTGTGGCGGCGCCCAGGCCGATCACCTCCCGGCAGAAGTCCACGATCTGCTTGGCCCAGAGATCGAAGCCGTAGCGAACGGCGCCCGGCAGGGGCGCTTCGCCGCTCAGCTGGGAGAGGGGCTTGCTGCTGTTGCCGAAACCCAGCAGATCGATGGCATACACCGTTGCAGCCAGGGGGCCGTCGCCTGCCAGCGACTGGAGGTTGTGGCGCCAGTGGCCCTTGTTGGCCCCGAATCCATGAATGCAGAGAACGGCCCTCCGCAGGGGAGGACCGTTCAAGGGGTTCGGCTCGTCGGCCCGTTGGGCCGGCTCGATCCGGGTGTAGGCGATGCGCTGGCCGCGCCAGGTCCAGAGGTGTTCCTGCATGGCTGGCGCAGCGCCCTGCGTCCGTGGAGTGCTCAGGTCGACTGGATCAGACCGCAGCCTTCTGGTTGTCCAGCAGGCTGCGCAGCTTGGCCAGTTCACCGGCCCAGCGGGGGTCGGGAGCACCTTCCACAACGTCGTCGCTGTGCACCACCTTGTTCACGGCCTTGCGAGCAGGGCTGGGGGCCCCGGCAGGGCTGCCGGGGCGGCGGTCGTTGCCGCGACGCTCATCGCGACGCTCGGAGCGCTCGATGCGCAGGGCATTGC
>CAIZNP010000078.1 GCA_903934375.1 uncultured Synechococcaceae cyanobacterium | reverse complement strand
GGCCCTGCGCATCAGTGACAGAACCCTGTTGCGCCTTCGCAGAGAGGGGGTGCTGCGGGCGGGAGACCATTTCCGCGCAGCCGGCGCCGGAGTCAGCAGGCCTCCCTTGCTGTGGAACATTGAGGAAGTGGAGCGAACCCTCGCTCGCCGCAGTCGCCGGGTGCTCTGAGCCCTGAGCACCCAGGGTTCTCTCAGGACAGGCGCAGGATCTGGAGCGCGTCGTCCATGGAACGCACCACCCCGGCGCGGCCGCCGAGCTGTTGCACCAGCTGCAGGAACTTCTCCTGCTCCTCTCTCATTCGACCCTTGGTTGTTTTCACCTCGAGGGCGGTGAAGACCGCCAGCGTCTGGCCGAGGTGCTCAGGACCGATCACCACCTGGCTCAGGCCGATCAGATCGCTGCTGCCCTTGCACAGTCCGTAGGTGACCAGCCGGCCGCGTTCATCGCGGAGGGCACCGACGTTGTTGCGCCACAGCCGCACCGAGCCCCGGCCCAGCTCCAGGCGGATGCGCTGCTGCAGCTCCTGCTCACTCACGCCAGCAGCCCCCACCGCCCCCGCGTCTGGCGGCTGGCGATCACATGCCGAGCCCAGCCCTTCGGGTTCTTCATGCCGCGCTGGGCGCCCAGGGCTTCCAGCTGCTCCGCCGTGCGGGCCTGGCTCTGCTCCCGCTTCCGCTGACGGCGCAGCTCCTGCTGGCTGAGCTCCGTCAGCTCGCCGGCCACCGTCACCAGCTGGCGCTTCTCCGGCCGGAACTGATGCCCGCATTCGGGGCAGAGGCTGACGGCACTGGCCATGGCGCAGAAGCACTCGGGGCAGGTCTTCACGGAGGGGGCCTTGCTCTGCTCGCGCCTGCGCACACCGTCGAGGCTCCACTGCTGCTCATCGAGGTGGTGGCCGAGGCGCTCGATGTTGCCCACGTGATCGAGGATCACCGCCTCCTTGCCCGGCTGGGGCCGCAGGCAGCGGCCGATCATCTGCAGGTGCAGCGCCAGGCTCTGGGTGGGCCGCAGCAACAGGCAGCCCCCCACCGAGGGCGCATCAAAGCCCTCAGAAATCAAGCTGCAGCTGGTGAGCACCTGCAGCTCACCGCTGCCGAGTTGCTCCAGCAACCGCCGCCGCTGCAGGGTGTCCATCGAGCCATCGATCGAGGCCGCGGCCACGCCCCGCTCCGAGAAGGCCTCCGCCACGGCTTCCGCGTGGGCGATCGAGCAGCAGAAGGCGATGGCCGTGCGGCCGCTCAGGTGGCTGAGGTAGTGACTGACGGCATCGCCGAGGATGCGGCTGCCGCCCAGCTCGCCGGCGGCCTGCCGCAGATCGAAATCCCCCATCCGCTGGCGTAGGCCCTTCACCGAGAACCCCAGCGGTGGGGCAAACACCCGCGCCGGTGCCAGGTAGCCCTCGGCACAGAGCCAGGCGGCACTGGGTCCGAGCACCAGGGCGGAATAGAACTCGCCGAGGCCGCGGCCATCGCCCCGCACCGGCGTGGCCGTGACGCCCAGCAGCAGGGCCCGGTCAAAGTGGCCGATCACCTTGGCCCAGGTGCCGGCATTGCTGTGGTGGGCCTCATCCACCACCAGCAGCTGGAACAGATCGGCCGGCAGCTGCGCCAGCCGCCGGGCCAGGGTCTGGACGCTGGCCACCTGCACCGGCGCGGCCAG
>CAIZNP010000077.1 GCA_903934375.1 uncultured Synechococcaceae cyanobacterium | reverse complement strand
GTGGCGCCGCAGATCTGCTGCAGCACCTCGATCACGCGTTGCTGCTGCTCGCCGCTGAGTTCGGGGAAGATCGGCAGGCTGAGCACCTCGGCGCAGAGCCTTTCGGTGATCGGCAGGGAGCCCGGGGCGTAGCCGAGGTGGGCGTAGGCCGGCTGGCGGTGGATGGGGATCGGGTAGTAGATGATCGTGATCACACCAGCTTCCTGCAGCTGCTTCTGCAGCCAGTCGCGGCAGGCGGCTTCCGGCAGGCCGAAGCTGGCGCTGTCTGCGGAAGGCACGCAGGCCGGGCTGCTGCAGCCGTTGCCGTTGCCGCTCGCCTTGGCGCAGGCCTTGCTGGTGCCGCAGCTCGGCACACGCACCACGAACTGGTTCCAGCTGTGGCCCTCGGGGCCGGCTTCAGGCAGCTGAATGGCGGCGGTGGCGGCGAGGGCGCTGCGGTAGCGGGCCGAGACGCTGCGGCGTCGCTCGATCCAGCTGTTCAGATGCGGCAGCTTCACGTTGAGCACCGCCGCCTGAATGGCATCGAGGCGGCTGTTGTAGCCGAGGGAGGTGTGCAGGTAGCGGCGCGGCATGCCGTGCACCGCCAGCTCGCGCATGCTCTGCGCCAGAGCGGGATCGCTGCAGGTGACGGCACCGCCATCACCGGCGCCGCCGAGGTTCTTGGTGGGGAAAAAGCTGAAGCAGCCCACATCGCCCCAGCTGCCCACGGGGCGGCCGGCCCAGCTGGCGCCGGTGGCCTGGGCGCAATCCTCCACCACCTTCAGGCCGTGGCGTTCGGCGATGGCGCAGACGCGCTCCATGTCGACCGGGCGGCCGAACAGATGCACCGGCAGCAGCACCTTGGTGGCCGGTGTGATCGCCGCCTCCAGCTGATCGAGATCGATCAGATAGTTGCTCTCCTCCACATCCACGAACACCGGCGAGGCGCCCACGGCGCTGATCGCTTCGGCGGTGGCGAAGAAGCTGAAGGAGCAGGTGATCACCTCATCGCCGGGGCCCACACCGAGGCCGCGCAGGGCCAGGATCAGGGCATCGGTGCCGCTGTTGCAGCCGATGGCGTGCGGGGTGCCGACAGCGGCGGCAAAGGCCTGCTCGAAGGCGGCGATCACCCCTCCACCGATGTACTGACCGCTGCGTAGAACCTGCAGTACGGCGGCATCCAGCTCCTCACCGAGGTGATCCAGCTGTTCTCTGAGGCTGAAGGGGGGCACCTGCATAAAGGCAACCTTAAGCCCCCTGTTCGGTTATCCGGCCGGGTGCCATTTGATGTTGCAGCCGATCGAGGCCCGCTGCTCGGGATTCACCGGTTGGCCCGCCAGCAGAGCCTCGAGCGCGGCCCGCAGGTCGCGGCCATCGAGCTGTGGGGTCTGCGGATCGCTGCTGCCCGTGCTCGCCATCGAACAGGTACGGGAAGCGCCAGCCGCAACGCTCCGCCTGGGCGCGCAGGCCCTCGGGGCCGTCCTGCGGGTGGGTCACGGTGCTGTTGCTGCTGATCGCCACGATCTGCAGCCGCGCGCCGTAGTCGTGCTCCAGGCGGGTGAGTTCGGGCTCGATGTGCTTCACGAAGGGGCAGTGGGCACAGAGGAACAGCACCAGCACGGGCCCGGGCGTGAGGGCCGCGGAGCTCCAGAGCGCCTGGCTGCCGGCATCATCCGCCACCTGGGGCAGGCTGAAGGCCGGCAGGGGCGTGCCCAGGGGCAGCATCGCGGAAGCGGTGAGAACCATGACCGTGGGCGCGTGGAACGTTGGGGCAGGATGCGCGCCGATTGTGGCGTTGCCGGCCCGTGAGTCCGATCCCGAAGCGCTTTCCCCGCGCCTGGCTGGCGGCGGCGTTGCTGTCGGCCCTGCCGCTGAGCAGTTGCGTGCCGGCCCAGCGGCGACCCACCTGGGCGATCTATCCGCTGCAGCGCAGTCAGCCCCACGACGGCCTGGCGGTGGTGAGCCAGCCCGACGGCTACGGCGTGCACCTGTGGCTGGCCACCGACACCAGTCAGCAGGGGGTCTGCCGGCCTCGCTGGTTGGTGGATCCAGCCAGGCTGTTCAACGGCAACGGCACCGCCCCGTTCAGCTCCGGCCTGGCCAGCCGCGCCGAGTTCTTCGCCGTGGTGGCTCGACAGGATGTGCGGCGCACTCTGCGCCGCGAACTCGAGGCCCTGTGCCGCAGCCGGGCGCCGCGGGCCGAGTGGCGCTGGAGCGAGCCGCCCCGCAACCCCAACCAGGTGAAGCAGCCCAGCTTCCCGCTGGTGGAGGAGCCCGATCTGCTGCCGGCTCCCTCTGACATCCGCCAGCAGGAGGAGGCGATCCTCCAGGGCGCCCCGCCGGAAACCAGCCCCTGAGGAACGGGCGCGGCAGCCGCGGGGTTGAGCCCCTGCGAGGACGTGCGGTTCAGGCCGGCTCCTGGCCCCAGCCGGCCCAGACCCTTCGTTCGGCGCGGCGCCAGTATCGGCTGAAGCGCCCCAGATCCACGGGTTCCTCCAGCTCCACGAACGGATCGGGATCCAGGGCGATCAGCGGCAGCCTGCGGGCGGGCGGTTCGTGCCGCTGCCGTGCGTCCAGCTCGGCGGCGATGGTGGCGATGTGGGGATCGACCGCCCGGCTGGTGACGATCGCATCGGCCCCCTCGGCATGGGCGACGGCCAGCAGCTCCTCGGCCACCGGGCCGCGGCGTTGCTGCAGCGGCAGCTCGGCGGCGCACTCCTGCAGGAAGCGCAGGCGATTGGCGCTGAGCGGCGCAGCATCGAGCACGAACAGGGCCGGCCGGCCGGGGTGGGCGCGCAGGGCCGGGTTGGCGGGGCCGAGGGCTTCGCCGTGGATCCAGAGCAGCGGCTGGCGGGGGGCGTTGCTGGCGGAGTGTCCGGGATTGGCTCGCCATGGCGAGTCGTTTGCGGAGGCTCTTGCGGAGTCGTTTGAGGAGGCGCCGTTGGAGGCGCCGTAAGAGGCTCCGCCGGATGGCGCCGGGGCCTGCGGCGCGAATAGCTGCTCCTGCAGGGCCTCGTAGCTGGCATCGAACGGGCAGGTGCCGGCCGCGGCGGCCTGGCAGCTGCGGCAGTAGCGGCCCGAGCTGAAGCGCTCCAGGTTGGCCCTGTTGAAGATGTAGGGCTTGCTGCTGAAGCTGCTGGCCAGCCACTGCCAGCTGAGGTTGTTGCTGGCGGGGTCGCCGTCGAGCAGGTGCTGCAGGAACCAGCGGGCGCCGGTCTGCCACTGCACGCGCCGCCAGTGCACCAGGTAGCTGCCCAGCCACATCCGCGCGTGGTTGTGCAGCCAGCCCAGCTCCTGCAGCTGGCGCGAGAAGTCATCCATGCAGGCCAGGCCGGTGCGGGCCTCGGCCAGATCGGCGGGCAGCTCCGCGCTGTAGCTGGCTGCGGCGAGGCCGGTCTTGAGCGGTTCGCGGTCGTCCCAGATGCCATCGCCCAGGCGGCGCCAGAGGCGCTGCCAGTAGTCGCGCCAGCCCAGTTCGTTGATCAGCTTGCCGGCGATCCGCTGGCCCTCGGCCCGGCTCTCGGGTGTGGCGTCATATCGATGGGCATCGAGCCAGGCGAACACGGCATCGCGCACCTCCGGCAGCGTCAGCACCCCGTGGCGGATCCAGGGGGAGAGGCCGGTGATGGCCCCATCCAGGTGGTTGCGGCTCGTGCCGTAGCGGGCCGGATCGATCGCCGCCAGGGCCGCTTCGGCCGCGGCGCGGCCGCCATGGAAACGGGTTGGGGGAGAATCCTGCGATTGCACAGCGGCGCCCGGCGGCGTTCCTCCCCATGCTTCTCGATCTGCGCGGCAAGAAGGCCCTGGTGACGGGTATTGCCAACAACAAGTCGATCGCCTGGGGGATCGCCCAGCAGCTGCATGCCGCCGGCGCCGAGCTGGGCGTGACCTACCTGCCCGATGAGAAGGGCCGCTTCGAGGGCAAGGTGCGCGATCTCACCGCGCCGCTGGCCCCCACCCTGTTCGAGCCCCTCAACGTGCAGGACCCGGCCCAGATCGAAGCCGTGTTCACCAAGGTGAAGGAGCAGTGGGGCTCGCTCGACGTGCTCGTGCACTGCCTGGCCTTCGCCGGCAAGGAGGAGCTGATCGGCGACTATTCCGCCATCTCCCCCGAGGGCTTCGCCCGGGCCCTGGAGGTGAGCGCCTACTCGCTGGCTCCCCTGTGCCGCTTCGCTAAGCCCCTGTTCAACGAGGGTGCCAGTGTGATCACCCTCAGCTATCTCGGCGCTGAGCGGGCCATCCCCAACTACAACGTGATGGGCGTGGCCAAGGCGGCCCTCGAGGCCTCGGTGCGCTATCTGGCCGCTGAGCTGGGCGGCGAGAAGCAGGTGCGCGTGAACGCCATCAGCGCCGGCCCGATCCGCACCCTGGCCAGCTCCGCCATCGGCGGCATCCTCGACATGATCCACAACGTGGAGGCGAAGGCCCCCCTGCGCCGCACCGTGACCCAGGAGGAGGTGGGCAGCACGGCCGCCTTCCTGGCCAGCCCGCTGGCTTCCGGCATCACCGGCCAGGTGATCTACGTGGATGCCGGCTACTGCATCACCGGCATGTGAGCTGATGCTGCGTGCTCAGGGTCGATGCGGGGCGCTGAGGCTGGTGGCGGCCCTGTTGCGCAGGCTCTGGCCTGACCTGGCCTGGGCCCTGCTGATCGCCGGACTTTCGGTGCCCCTGGGCCCATCACTCAGCAGCAGGCTCACCCCCGATCTGTTGCTGCCGCTGCTCGGCATCGTGGCCTCGGTGCTGATCGGCTTCCGCTTCAGCCAGGCCTATGCCCGCTGGTGGGAGGCCCGTACCCACTGGGGTCAGCTGCGCAATGCCTCCCGGGCCTGGACAACGGCGCTGCTGGCCCTGGCGGTGGAGCCGCTGCAACCCCTGCTGGAGCGGCAAGTGCTGCTGGTGTGGAGCCTGGTGGCCGAGCTGCGGCCATCCGTACCCTGCCCGGTGGCGCTGATGCTGCCGCTGGAGCAGCTGCGCCAGCGATTTCCGGAGGAGGGCGGTAGCCAGGCGCTGCTGGATGCCCAGGCCCGTGCGGTTGCCGTGGCCTATGACGATGGCCAGCTGGAGCCCACGGGGCGAGGGGTGCTCAGCGAGCGGCTGCGCGATACCGGCAATGCCATCGGCGGTTTGGAGCGCATCCGGGCCCAGCCCTTTCCGGCGGCGATGGCCCTGTTCAGCCGCCTCGTGGTGTGGCTGTTCGCCTGGCTGATGTTTCTGCGGCTGGAGGCGGCTCCGATGACGCCCACCGTTGGCAACGCCGTGGCCTTTGCGCTCATGGCTGGCTACATCACCGCCGAACGGTTGGCGTCCTATCTGGATCAGCCGCTCGCCGATCCGCTGCTGGGCTTGCCACAGCACCACATCGCCGCGGCCATCAGCCGCGACCTACTCGGACCATCCCATCCCCTGGCCCAGCCGCCCCAGCCCGCTTCCGCCACGGTGTGGACCTGAGGCAGCTGCTCGCGGGCTTCGGCATGATCGGGGGGAACCCGATCCGGCGGCGTCCGGGCCCTCAGACTCCATGCGCACCGGCACGATCCACCGCGTTACCGGCGAAACCGATGTGCACGTGACCCTCGGGCTCGATGGCGGCGGCGCCTGCACGGTGAACACCGGCGTGCCCTTTCTGGATCACATGCTCCATCAGATCAGCAGCCACGGCCTGATCGATCTGCAGATTCAGGCCAGCGGCGATACCCACATCGATGATCACCACACCAACGAGGATGTGGGGATCGCCGTTGGCCAGGCCCTGGCCCAGGCCCTGGGGGATCGGCGTGGCATCCACCGCTTCGGCCACTTCCTGGCGCCGTTGGATGAGGCTCTGGTGCAGGTGGCGTTGGACTGCAGCGGCAGGCCGCACCTGAGCTACGGCCTGCAGATCCCGGCCCAGAAGATCGGTAGCTACGACACCGAACTGGTGAAGGAGTTCTTCGTGGCGGTGGCCAACAATGCCGGCCTCACCCTGCACATCCGCCAGCTGGATGGGGTGAATTCGCACCACATCGTGGAGGCCTGCTTCAAGGCCTTTGCGCGGGCTCTGCGCCAGGCCAGTGAGATCGATCCCCGCCGCGCCGGTGCGGTGCCGAGCAGCAAAGGGGTTCTGGAGCGGGCGGGGACCTGAAGCGTCTGAAGCACGGGGATCCGACCTCGACCAGGTCCCGCTTAACAGTCCGTTACGGGATGATGGGCTGCCGCGTTGCGCTGCTCCGTCATGACTGCCACCCCCGCCGCTGCGCCCGCCCCCGCCTACGACCGTGCCGACTGGGCCAGCGCCTTCCGCAATGTGGGCGTGGAGCTGGATGGTGTGGCGGTGGCACCGGTCCGCGGGGAGATTCCGCCCGAGCTGGTGGGCACCCTCTATCGCAATGGTCCCGGCCGCCTCGAGCGTGGCGGCCAGTGGGTTCACCACCCCTTCGATGGCGACGGCATGATCACGGCCCTGCGCTTCGCGGGCGGCCAGGCGGAACTGCGCAACCGCTTCGTGCGCACGGAGGGCTGGCAGGCAGAAGAGCAGGCCGGCAGGGTGCTCTACCGCGGCGTGTTCGGCACCCAGAAGCCCGGCGGCCCCGTGGCCAACGCGTTCGACCTGCGGCTCAAGAACATCGCCAACACCCACGTGGTGCGCCTGGGCGATGAGCTGCTGGCCCTGTGGGAGGCGGCCGAGCCCTATGCCCTCGACCCCGACACACTCGAGACCCGCGGCCTCTCGCTGCTGGACGGGGTTCTCAAGCCCGGCGAAGCCTTCAGTGCCCACCCCCGCTTCGATCCCGGCCATCACGGCGCCCCACGCATGGTGACCTTCGGTGTGAAGAGCGGCCCACGCAGCACGATCCGGTTGATGGAGTTCGCCGTGGAGGACGACCCAGCCACCGGCGTGAAGGCCGGCCAGCTGCTCAGCGAGCGCCGCGACAGCTTCGGCGGCTTCGCCTTCCTGCACGACTTCGCCATCACTCCCAACTGGGCGGTGTTCCTGCAGAACGCCATCGCCTTCAACCCGCTGCCCTACGTGCTCGGCCGCAAGGGGGCAGCCCAGTGCCTGCAGTCACAATCCGGCGGGCAGGCCAAGTTCTGGCTGATCCCGCGCGACAGCGGCGCCTTCGCCGGCCAGGCGCCGCGCATCATCGATGCCCCTGACGGCTTCGTGTTCCACCACCTCAATGCCTGGGAGGAGGGCGACACCGTGGCGGTGGAGAGCATCTACTACAGCGATTTCCCCTCCATCGGCCCGGAGGAGGACTTCCGCTCGATCGACTTCAACCTGCTGCCGGAGGGTCTGCTGGAGCAGTGCCGCATCCATCTGCCTGATGGTTCGGTGAGCACCACGCGCCTGAGCGAGCGCTGTTGCGAGTTCGCGATGGTGAACCCCGAGCGGGAGGGATTGTCCTGTCGCTACGCCTGGATGGCGGTGGCCGAGCGGGAGCTCGGCAACGACCCGCTGCAGGCGATCAAGAAGCTCGATCTGATCAGTGGGGAGCGGCGGGTGTGGAGTGCGGCGCCGCGGGGCTTCGTGAGTGAGCCGGTGATGGTGCCGCGGCCCGGGGCCACCGCCGAGGATGACGGCTGGGTGCTCTGCATGATCTGGAACGGGGCCCGCTCTGCCAGCGATCTGGTCATCCTCGACGCCGCGTGCCTGACCGAGATCGCTGTTCTGGAGCTGCCGCTGGCGATTCCCTACGGCCTGCATGGCAGTTTCGTGCCCGCCTGATGCCCTGGTTCGTGAAGCAGGAGACGTTTCTGCGCCCCTACAGCGCCATGCAGCCTCACTTGGAGGCCCACAGGGCCTGGGTGCGTCAGCTACGCAAGCGGGGTGTGGTGATCAGCAGCGGCTACCTGGTGGACGGGGAGGGCCTGCCCGGTGGTGGTGGGTTGCTGCTGCTGGAGGCCGCCAGCTATGCCGAGGCCGAGGCCCTCGTGCGTACCGACCCGATGGTGTGCAGCGGCGGTGTCGACTGGCGGCTCGAGCAGTGGCAGCCGTCGGTGGGCGATCTGGCGGTGCGCTGAGGGGGCGGGGTCGTTGGCGGGCAGCCGGCGCTCCGGTCACAGCTGCTTGCAGATGGGCCGGCCTGCAGTCGCAACAGGTCCGCTGGATCGGACTAGACACGGGTTAGCCCCTCCTTTGGCTGTCGATGTTCCTTCCCCCCACTGCAAGATCCAGGCCAGGGAACGGCTCACTGGCCCGGCCGCTGCGCCGGCCCCTTGCTGTGCTTCTGCTGAGCGGCTGCGCGCTGATGCCCGCGGCCGCCCTGGCCATGGACGGGCTGCCTCGCGGTGCGCCGGATCGCTGCAGCGGCACCCTGCTGCAGCTGCAGGTGGAGCAGCGCGGCACGGCCGCCTTCGATCGCTTCCGCTTTGATCTGGGCCTGGAGGCTGAGGGCACCAGCAAGGGCGAGGCGATGGACCTGCTCAACCAGCGGCTGGCCGTCGTGCGGGAGGCCCTGCGGCCCCTTGTGCGCGGCGACCTCACCATCCCTGCCCCCAGCACCTACCGCAGCGGCGGGGGCAGGGGGCCTGGCTCCACCCCCGTGCGTGAACACGCCAGCACCTCCGTGTCCGGTGTGGTGGGCAAGGCCAGCTACGACGCCCTGATCCAGACCGCCGGACGCCTGCCGGGGGTGACGCTTCGCAGTTTCAGCGCCGAGGCGGCGGGCGGTAGTGAGCAGGAGCTGCAGACGGCGCTGCTGCGCAAGGCCCTGGCTGAGGGGCGTCGTCAGGCGGGGGTGACCGCCGCCGCCCTTGGCTTGGGGCGGGTGAAGCTGCTGCGCATCGATCAGCGTGGCGGCGGCATGGTGCGGCCGATGCCGTATGCGATGGCGGCGGCGCGCAGCTTTGATCCCAATGAGGCCCCGGCTCCTGAGCGCTCGCTGAGCCTGGCGCTGGATTACTGCCTCTCCTGAGCGGCCGCTTCGATCGCGCCCTGCTGCAGTAGGGCCTCCAGCTGCGGCCGCAGCGCCGCGAAGGCGCGGCCGCGATGGCCCAGGGTCGCCTTCTGGCTGCGGGGCATTTCGGCGAAGCTGAGACCCGCCTCCGGCACAAAGAACACCGGGTCGTAGCCGAAGCCGCCCTCGCCCCGCGGGGCCTCCAGGATCGTGCCGGGGCAGTGGCCCTCCACCTCCAGCACCACGGCGCCGCCGGGGTCGGCCAGGGCCAGCGCGGCGCTGAAGCGGGCGCTGCGGGCGTCGGCCTCGTCGTTGCGCGTCTCGGCGGCAGCAAGCTCGTCCAGCAGGCGGGCGATGCGGGCGGCATCGTTGTCCGCGTAGCGAGCGGAGTGCACGCCGGGGGCGCCGCCGAGGGCATCCACGCTGAGGCCGGAATCATCCGCCAGGGCCCAGCAGCCGGTGGCACGGGCCACCGCCGCGGCCTTCAGCCGGGCGTTCTCGGCGAAGGTGGCGCCGGTTTCCTCCACCTCTAATCCTTCCGGCTGCGGCCGCACCTCAAGGCCGAGGTCAGCCAGCAGGGCAGCGAATTCGCGCACCTTGCCGGCATTGCCGCTGGCGATCACCAGACCAGTGGGTGGGGCTTGGGCGGTCATCGGTTGCGGGGGTTGATGAGGCTGGCTGGCTGGTTGGTTGGTGGGTTGGTTGGCTGGCTGGTTGGTTGGTTGGCTGGGGACTGGTGCGTGTCTGTCCGGATGTGGGACCACATGGCAGTCGGATGTGGTCCCACATGCCGACGCTGCCATGCCGACGCTGCTGTCCTCAGATCGCCTCGGCCAGCTGCCGCGCCCAGGCCAGCACCTCGGCCACCCGTGCGTCGCTGGGGGCTTCGCAGTAGAGGCGCAGCAGCGGTTCGGTGCCGGAGAAGCGCAGCATCAGCCAGTGGCTGGGCCCCAGCCGCAGCTTGACCCCGTCGGTGCTGATCACCTGCTGCACCCGCGCGCCGGCCACCTCGGCCGGCGGGGTGGCGGCCAGGAAGGCCTCGAGGCGCTGACGGGTAGCCATGTCGGGCAGGCGCAGGTCGAGGCGGTCGTAGGCGGCGGCACCGCCACAGCGCTCCTGCAGGGCATCGATGCGCTGGCCCAGGGGCACGCCGCCCTCCACCAGGGCCTCGATCAGCAGCAGCGCGGCAAAGAGGGCATCGCGCTCCGGCAGGTGCATGCCGAAGCCGACGCCGCCCGATTCCTCGCCGCCCACCAGCACCTCGCCGGTCAGCATCTCGGCGGCGATGTACTTGAAGCCCACGGGCATCTCGATCACCGTGCGCCCCAGGCCCTCGGCCACCAGCTGCATCAGATCGGAGCCGCTCACGGTTTTGATCACCGAGCCGCTCAGCCCGCGGGCCCGGGCCAGGTGGTCGATGAACAGCGGCATCAGCAGCTGGGTGCTGCAGAAGCGGCCGTGCTCATCCACTGCGGCGATGCGGTCGCCATCGCCATCGAACACGATGCCCACCGCAGGCCGGCCCGCCAGGGTGGAGGCGCGCACGTCGGCGATCAGCTGCTGCAGATACGGGGCCAGCGGTTCCGGCGGGTTGCCGCCGAACAGCGGGTCGCGGTTCGCCCGGATCTCGCGCAGGTGATCGCTGGCCGCGGCGCCCTCCAGCAGGCGGCTGAGGCCGCCGGCGGCGGAGCCGTGCATCGGATCGACGATCACCTGCAGCCCCAGGCGCTCCAGGCCGGCGCTCAATGCGGCCGTGTCCACCTTGGTTTTGAGGCCGGCCAGGTAGGTACCCATGGCATCGAACCGCAGGCTTTCGCCCGGGATCGGCACCGTGATGCCGCCGGCTTCCAGGCGGCGCTCCACCCGCTGGGTGAAATCCCCCTCCACCGAGCCGCCGAAGGGGCCCTTGATCTTCAGGCCCAGCCATTCGGGGGGGTTGTGGCTGGCGGTGATCACCAGAGCCCCTAGGGCCTTGCGCTCCACCACGGCCCAGCTGGCGGCCGGGGTTGGGATCGGGGCCTCGGCCAGCACCGGCACCAGATCAGCACCGCGCACGGCGCTGCAGATCGCCTCGGCCAGCTCCGGTGCCAGGAAGCGGCGGTCGTAGCCGATCACGATCTCGCGGCTGTTCAGGTCCTCGGGGGCTGAGAACTCCAGCTCGCGGGCCGAGGCCGCCGCCACCAGCAGCAGGCGCTCCACCGTGATGTCCACACCGAGGATGCCGCGCCAGCCGTCGGTGCCGAAGGCGATCGGACTGGCCTCGAGGGGCAGGGGCGCAGAAGCCATCGGGGCGAAGCTTGGTCGTCATCGATCGTGCTAGCAGAGGGCCTGCCTCCATGCGCGCCTGCGGGTGCCGGCGGGGCGGACGGCCTACGGTGACCACCGTGCCCAGCGAGACCCTGCTCAACGACCGGCTGCTGCGCAGCTGGCTGCGCTGCAAGCGCCGGGCCTGGCTCGATCGTTTCGGCGATCCGGCCGAGCGCCAGTGGACCGCCCACCGCGAGCTGCAGCTCGATGAGCAGCGCCGCTGTTTCTCGATGCTGTTCCCCCAGCGCCCGCAGCGGGGCGAGGCGGCCGCCAGCGCCGCTGCCGCTGCGGTGGTGGGTCTGCGCCTGCGCGGCAGCCTGGGCGGCCTGCCGCTGGAGGCCCATCCACCGCTGCTGCAGCGGCTGGAGGGTCAGAGCCGCTGGGGCGCGCACGCTTACCGGCCGGTTTTGTTTCGCCAGGGCCGGCGCACCACACGCGAGCACCGGCTGGTGCTGGCCCTGTGGGGGCGTCTGCTGGAGAGCGATCAGGGCGCTCCTGTGCGCAGCGGCCTGGTGCTGGCCTTGGCCGGCCGCGGCATGGAGCAGGAGGCCCTGCCTCTGACGGGCGGCCTGCCCCGCCAGCTGGATGATGCCCTGCTCAAGCTGGCGGACGATCTGGCGCGGCCCGAGCCGCCGCCGCTGGTGGCCGATCGCAAGAAATGCGTGCTCTGCGGTTGGAAGGCCGCCTGTGATCAGGTGGCGGCCGCCGAGGGCCACCTCAGCGAGGTGAGCGGCATTGGTGCCAAACGGCGCGAGATGCTGCTGGAGCTGGGCATCAGCCGCCTCAGCGAACTGGCCGCCTCAGAGCCTGAGCAGCTGGCTGATGCCCTCGCGGTGCACGGCGAGCAGCACGCCGAGATGGCGCCGCAGCTGATCACCCAGGCGCGGGTGCAGCAGAGCGGTACGCCCCTGCGGCGCGAGCCCGGCCCGGCCCTGCCAGAGCTGGCGGCGGCAGCGGGGGTGCTGATCTACGACATCGAATCCGATCCCGACGCCCGCGACGACTTCCTGCACGGCTTCGTGCGGCTGGAGCGGCGCGCTGATGGCCGCTGGCCCGATCTGGCTGAGGCTGGCCAGGCACCCTACCGGCCGATGCTGGCGCGGCTGGAGCACGGTGAGGAGAGGCTGTGGCACCGCCTGCAGCAGCTGCTCAACGCCTATCCCGACTGGCCGGTGCTGCACTACGGCGAAACCGAGCGGCTGGCGGTGCTGCGCCTGGCCCAGCGGCAGGGAGCGCGCGAACGCGAGCTGGCGGTGCTGCGCGAGCGGCTGGTGGATGTGCACCAGCGGCTGCGCCAGCACTGGTGGCTGCCCACCAACGGCTACGGCCTCAAGGCCACCGCTGGCTGGCTGGGCTTCCGCTGGAGCCTGAAGGGGGCCGACGGCGCCCGGGCACTGCTCTGGTGGCGCCGCTGGCGCCTGGGCGGCGGCGGCCGCCAGAACCTGCGCTGGATCTTCCGCTACAACCACGACGACGCCCTGGCCACCTGGGCCGTGGCGCACTGGCTGCTGCAGGGCGATCAGGCCGACTGAGCGGGTTTTGTGGCGCTGCTACCCCCGCCACGACTGCCACCGCCAGCACCGCCGGCGCCGATCGGCGGCGGCGTGAAGCCCGCCGGCACGCTGATCTGCAGGTGGATCTCGCTGCCCACCACCAGGTGCGGCTCTGCCAGGGCCTGACGGCGCACCAGGGCCAGCCCTTCCAGGCCCTCGGGGCCGGACAGTACCGAGGTGATCACACCGGCCCGCTCGCCGGCCGTCGTGCTCAGGGGCGTTCCCGGGGCGCAGGCGTCGGCCGCCGCAGGGCCGGTGCGGGGGGCGCGCCAGTGGCGCAACTGCTGCTTGACGCCGTCGTAGGTGGCCAGCTTCGCCAGGGTCTCCTGGCCCACGTAGCAGCCCTTGCTGAGGCTGACCCAATCAGCCAGGCCCAGCTCGAAGGGGTTGGTGTCGTCGTTGAGCTCCGCCGGTGCCGCCGGGAACCCCTGACGCAGGCGCAGGCGCTCCACCTGCTCCGGGCTGAGTTCCGGCAGGGCCGCCAGCCAGGGCGGCAGATCCTCACCGGCAGCCAGCAGCAGGGCGGGCTGATCGGCGCCGGCACCCAGGTCGACGCCGGGATGGAGCAGGTGCGGGTCGCTGGTGGGTTCGGCGGCGTCGCTGCCCAGCCAGCGCACCAGCGTGGCGGGCAACGGTGCGCTCAGCCGCACCTGATCCGCCGGGAACAGCACCCGATCGAGGCCCTGGTGCACGGCCGTACCCCCTCCCGCCAGCACCAGCAGATCGGCGCCGGCGTCGTCGACGCACACCAGCGCCAAGGCGCGCATGCGGCCGGTGGGGCTGATCAGACAGGTGGCGAGGCAGTCGCCTGGGCGGGCCAGCTCGATCGCCTGGCTGCTCTGGCCGTGCAGGAAGCGGCGGGCATCGGCTCCCTCCAGCCGGATCTGGCTGATCGGAGTGCGCCAGCGGCCGCGGCTCGGCTCAGACGACAGGGGTTTGGCGGGGTTCAAGCGGGCGGCAGACGGGTCTGCGGAGCGGTGTCCAGGGGTTGTACAGGATCGCGGTGGGATGTGGTCGCACATCTGGAGACGTGGGCGACGGCAATCCCCTGCGGATCCGTCCAATGCAGCAGCGGTCCGCTGATCAGGCCGCGTCGCCCGCCACCTCCACCGCCACCTCCACCGCCACGGCCGCTGACGTCGCTGCCACCTCCTCCAGCAGGAACAGGCTCTGCAGCTCCAGGCCGGCGGCGGTCATCGCCTCGAGGCCGCCCTCCTGGCGATCCACGATCGTGACCACCCGCTCCACCGTGTAGCCGGCTTCCCGCAGTTGCTTCACCGCCTTGAGTGAGGAGCCACCGGTGGTGACCACGTCCTCCAGCACGGTGATGCGGCTGCCGGCCGCCGGCAGGGGGCCCTCCAGCCAGGCGCCGGTGCCGTGGCCCTTGGCCTCCTTGCGCACGATCAGCGCATCCAGTGGTCGGCCCGTCAGGGCGGCCGCCTGGGCCACGCCGCTCACCAGCGGATCGGCGCCAAGGGTGAGCCCCGCCACGGCCACGGCCTCCGGCTCCACCAGCTCCAGCATCCGCGCCGAGAGCAGGGCCAGCCCCTCGCCGCTGAGGCTCACCGGTTTGCAGTTCACGTAGTGATCACTGCTGCGGCCCGAGGCCAGGGTGAAGCTGCCGTGCCGATAGGCACGCTCCGCCAACAGCTGCAGCAGCCGCTGCCGCTGGTCGGCGCTGGCCTGGGGCAGGTGGAGCGACTGGGTCATGCCTCTGGCATCAGTGGTTTGTGTTGTCTAGTTTGCGTTCATTCATCACACCAGATCGATGGCGGCCCGACGCGCGGCGTTGATGGGAGTGGTTTCGTGCGCCGCGGTGCTCTCGGTTGCGGCGGTTGTCGCCAGCGCCCAGGCCGGGCCGGTCGTCTGCACCAGCACGATCGAGGCTCCGCTGGCCGGTTCGGCCCCTGTCGAAGTGACCCGCTGCGGCCCGGTGACCACCACGTCCGATCTGATGGAGCGTCGCTTCTTCAGCTACACCTCCCCCTTCGCCCGCGGCATCGACATCACGCACCAGATCACCGATGTGCTCGGCATCGCCATGGGCGGCGGCGATGGCACCCGGGTGATGGGCCTCGGCTTCCCCGACCAGACCATCGTCTGGGATGGTTCGGCCGTTGAGAACACCTATCGAGTGCTCCTGGATCAGCAGAGCAACCCCATGCCCTGGCGCACCGCCGATATCAACAACGGCTTCTGCCAGGGCCTGCCCCAGGGTGGCTGCGGCGTGCCCTCCGCTCCGGTGGCCTGGCCGCAACCCGGTGCGCGGATTGTGCGCGGGCTCTGGTGAGTAGCTTGGCTACCCAGGCAAACCGATGCCTGGGGCAGCGACCCACGGGGGTCTAGCAATCTGGTGAATGCAGCGGACTCATAATCCGCCTTAGGCGAGTTCGATCCTCGCGACCCCCATCTGATCGCGATGCGCGTGTTCGCCCCGGCGGCGCTCCTAGCTCTGCTGGCCTTCTTCTCGGCCGCGGAGTTCTCCCTGATCCGCCTGCGCCCCACTCGGGTGCCACTGCTGGAGGCTGAGGGCCGTCCTGGGGCTGCAGCGGTTGCCCGGCTGCAGCGGCGCCTGCGGCGGGCGCTCGTGGCCACCCAGCTGGGGCTGACCCTGGCGCTCGTGGCCCTGGGTTGGAGTGGTCGCGGCCTGGCCGAGCGCTGGGCCCAGTCCGGTGCTGCTCAAGGGGTGCCACAGGCCTGGCTGGATCTGGGGGTGTTCCTGCTGTTGGTGCTGTTGGCCACCCTGCTGGGCGGCCTGGTGCCGAAGGCCTGGGTGCTGCACCACCCGGAGGCGTCAGCCCTGCGGTTGGCGCCATTGCTTGAGGCCCTCGGCCGCAGCCTGGCCCCCGTGCTGCTGCTGATCGAGAGGCTGAGCGATGGGCTGCTGCGGCTGCTGGGTTTGCCGCGCCAGTGGGATCAGCTTGTGCCGGCCCTCTCCGCCGGTGAGCTCGAAACCCTGATCGAGACCGACAGCGTCACCGGCCTGATGCCGGACGAACGCGACATGCTCGAGGGTCTGTTCTCGCTGCGCGACACCCAGGTGCGCGAGGTGATGGTGCCCCGCTCCGGCATGGTGACCCTGCCGCTGGAGGTGCGGTTCGGTGAGCTGATGGAGGCGGTGCATGACACCCACCACGCTCGCTTCCCGGTGATTGGCAGCTCCCTCGACGATGTTCGCGGGCTGCTTGATCTGCGCCGCCTAGCCGAACCGATCGCCAAGGGCCTGCTCCAGCGCGACTCCCCGCTGGCTCCCTACGTGAGCCCGGTCACGAAGGTTCAGGAGACCACACCCCTGGCGGCGCTGCTGCCGGTGATCCGTGGCGGACAGCCGCTGCTGGTGGTGGTGGATGAGCACGGCGGAACCGAGGGCCTGGTCACCATCTCCGACCTCACCAGCGAGATCGTCGGCGACGAGGAGGACCCCGACAATCCCGCCGAGGACGATCTGCAGCAGCTTCAGGAACACAGCTGGCTGGTGGCGGGCGACCTGGAGATCTATGAGCTCAACCGTGAGCTCGGGCTGCAGCTGCCTGAATCCGACGAGCACCACACCCTGGCCGGCTTCCTGCTGGAGCGCTTGCAGCACATCCCAGCTCCGGGAGAGAGCCTGCGCTGGAAGGGCCATCAGTTCCAGATCATGGCCATGGACGGTCCGCGGATCGAGCGGGTGGAGATCACCCGTCGCTCGTCTGAGTCGGCCCAGGACCCTGCCGCTGCTGGTGAGCCCTCCTGAACCTCGCGGTTGGCTGACACACCGGCGCGGCGCGATCGCTGATAATTGCGCAGCTCTGCCAACTGCCCCATGCAGCCGGTTCGCGTTGGGGTTATTGGCATCGGCAACATGGGTTGGCATCACGCCCGTGTGCTGAGCCTGCTGCGGGATGCCGAGCTGGTGGGGGTGGCCGATCTCGATGCCCGGCGGGGCCAGCTGGCTGTTGAGCAGTTCGGCTGCCGCTGGTTCCCGTCCTACGAGGAGCTGCTGGGGGAGGTGGAGGCGGTCTGCATCGCCGTACCGACGCTGCTGCATCACCGCGTGGGCATGGCCTGCTTCAACGCCGGCGTGCACGTGCTGATCGAGAAGCCGATCGCCGCCAGCCAGGAGGAGGCCGCTGAGCTGGTGCGTGCCGCCGATGCGGCGGGCCGCCTGCTGCAGGTGGGCCACATCGAGCGTTTCAACCCCGCTTTCCGCGAGCTGGTGAAGGTGGTGGCCAATGAGGAGGTGGTGGTTCTGGAAGCCCGCCGCCACAGCCCCAACCCCGATCGCGCCAACGACGTGTCGGTGGTGCTCGACCTGATGATCCACGACATCGACTTGGTGCTCGAGCTGGCCGGGGCTCCCGTGGTGCGCCTGGCTGCCGCCGGTGGCCGCAGCGCCGAGGGCCCGATCGACTACGTGAACGCCACCCTCGGCTTCGCCAACGGCGTGGTGGCCAGCCTCACCGCCAGCAAGATGGCCCACCGCAAGATCCGCAGCCTCTCGGCCCACTGCCGCACGGCCCTGGTGGAATCGGACTTCCTCAACCGCAGCCTGCAGATCCACCGCCGCAGCCACCAGTCGTTCAGCGCCGACCACGGTGAACTGCTCTATCGCAACGACGGTTTCATCGAGGAGGTGAGCACCTCGCCGGTGGATCCGCTGGTGGCGGAGCTGGAGCACTTCCTGCAGTGCGTCCGCGGCCTGGAGACGCCGGCCGTGGATGGACCCCAGGCCTCCCGCGCCCTGCTGCTGGCCGATCTGATCGAGCAGTGCGTGGAACAGCCCACCCTCTGCATGACCCTGGATCAACCGATCTGAGCCTCAGGCGGCGTCTGGATCCCCCTCCGCCAGCTCGCGCAGCGCCAGCAGCTGCCAGCGACGGCACTGGGCCGGTGAGGCGCGGTAGAAGCGATCCCAGGCATCGCCCTTGTGCTGGGCATACAGCTCCCGGGGCTGCTCGGGGTGCTCCTGCTGCCAGCCGACGCGCACGGCATGGCCGATCACCACGTCGAGGGCGAGGTCGTCGTTGAACTGCACCTGCGGGTTGGCCTCCACGAAGGCGATCAGCGTCAGCAGCGTTTCGGTGCAGAGCTGGCGGTACTCCGCCGCTTCAATCTTGCTGAGCAGGTGTTCCACCAGGCTGGCGAAGTTGCGCTCGCCCGGGGTTTTCTCGCTGATCAGCGCGCCGCTCTCCAGGCGGTTGCGGCGCTCCAGCTTGTCGCCGATCACCAGGCCGCGGCAGTGGTGCAGCAGGTCCCAGATGCCGGGATAGAAATTGCGCGGCACCTGCTGCAGCGCCCCCACACGCATGCGGTGCTGCAGCCAGCAGCCCCCCCGCGGCAGATCCTCGAGCGGGTCGGGCGCCACCCAGCGCACGCGGCCGCTCACATGCAGCTGCTCCTTGCGCTGCAGCGCCGCCTTGGCGTGTTCCACATCCGCCATCACCTGCTGCAGGCGGCGGCGGATGGCGTGGGGCGGCTCGTCGCAGAGGGCCTCGAACGCATCCACCGGGCTCAGATCCCGCTCCGTGGCCAGTTCACCGGTGAGCAGCAGCAGCAGTTGCCCCAGCTGCAGGGTGAGCATGCCGCTGAGCAGGGCCGGGTTGCGGCGGGCCAGGCCGTCGACGGCCAGAAGCAGCTCCTGTTGCAGCATCCACTCGCGGCCGTCCTCGCCGCTGAAGCGGCGGATCATCGTCGCGATCGCCAGGCTGCCCTGCGGTTGGCTGATCAGGGAGTCGTTGGTGTAGTTGCGGCCCACCACCACCTGTTTCTGGCGCACCAGCAGATCGGTGAGGGCGTCCTCCAGCTGCGGGTGCACCAGGCCGAGCGAACCGGCGCAGCGGCGCACCACGTTCCAGTCGCCGTCGGCCAGGGCTCGCCGGTAGATCTCCTCCAGCAGCAGCTTCGGGCTGGCGCTGCCGCCGGGGCCCTGCAGCACTGCATCCAGGCCGAGGCGCTGCACCAGTTGCTCCAGCACCTCCGCCTGCTCCGGCAGGGAGGTGCTCCCCCACAGCCGCTCGATCAGGGCGGTGAGCGGTGATTCCTCCAGCTCCTGCTCCTCTTCGGCGGTGAGCGGCTGGTGCCCGGTGCTGGCGCGCAGCAGCAGGGCCGGAGCGCTGCGACTGCCGGGGCGTGGCTGAGCCTGGCTGGGCAGGTCGGCCCAGCTGGCCTGATCGAGTAGCACGCTCAGGGGTGCCAGCTGAACGGCCACCCCATCCAGCACGCCACTGCGCAGCCGTTCCCCCAGCCGCAGGAAGGCCTCGGGACTGCGCTGGAACGGCGCCTGCTCCACCGGGATCAGCAGCAGCGGTGCGCCCACACCGCGCCAGTGGCGCTGCAGCTGGCTGATCTCGCTCTCCACGGCATCCACCAGCTGCTCCGGGTCGTCGGAGAGGTAGAAGGTGCTCTCCTCCAGCACCGCAGGCTGGAAGGCCAGGGTCTGGCCGTCCTGGCGGTAGAGCCGTGCCGTGACCATGGTTTCCATGCGCATCGGCGGGTGGCCGCTGAGCCCCAGCTGCTGGTTGGCTCCCACCGCCGCCATCCGCTCCGCCAGCTCCCGTGAGCTGGCGATGCGCACCCGCTGCTGACCCGGGCGGGTCACCGCCAGCCCGGCGGCCTCCAGGGCCGCGGCAATCGCCTCGGTGGCCGGCACGAAGCTCACCAGCACCTGCTCCGCGCCGAGGCTGCTGCCGAGCCGGCGCCCACTGGGATCCAGGTCGTCCGGGGTGATCAGGCCGTTGAGCAGCAGGTCGCCCAGCCAGGTGAGGCTCTGGGTCCAGAGCAGTGGCACGTTCTCGTTCGGGATCCGCTGCTGACTGCCAGGCCGCTGCCGCTCCGCTGCGATCGCCTGCTCGGGCACCACATAGAGCTCCGGCAGCAGCGGCACGCCGTCCACCTCCACAGCCACCCTGGCCAGCCGCTCGCGCCAGCTCCAGGCCTCGGCCCAGCGCTCCTCGCAGCAGGCTGTGATCAGTTCGTAGGCCAGGAACAGCGGCCACTCGCATTCGATGTGCTCGAACTGGGCCAGCTCCTCGCGCTCGTAGTGCAGGCGTGTGTGGTCTTCGACCACGGTCTGGTGGCCATCGCGGCGGAAGCGCTTGTAGCCGTAGGGACCGCCCAGCTCGGTGCGGATCTTGCTGCGGGTTCGCTCCACCAGGGCCGGATCTTCCACGGCCCAGGCGGGGTAGCCGATCACCGACAGGCAGGCCGCATCCACTTCCTTGCTGGCGGATTCGCGCGGTAGCAGGCCAGTGAGGGCGCGGCGCAGGCGCACGATCGCATCGTGGGGGACGTGCAGGCTGCGCCGGCCGTCGCCGTGGGGGCCATAGAGATCCAGGCCTTCCAGCGATTCCAGCGCCGCCTTCACCAGGCCGATCGAGCTGGCGTTGCGCTCCGGCAGGCCGTGGTTGCCCTTGTCGCCCCGCTCCCAGATGCCGTAATCGGCCACGCGGTAGGCGCGGGCCACGTAGTACACGAGGTTCTGGATGAAGTCGTGCTCGTGGCTGGTCTGGATCACCACCAGGCCGGAGCGGGTGAGCTGAGCCAGCTGCAACAGGAAGACGGCGGTGGCATCGAGCTGCAGGTGGCCCCAGCCGTCGTCGGGCACCACTGGCTTGCCGCTGCCGGTGTCGTACTTGGCGTGCAGGCAGTCGAGCCGATCGAGGCTGTGCTTGAAGCGTTCCACCTTCGGCGCCTGGCGCAGCATCGCGTTCAGCAGCCCGCGCATCAGCTGCAGCACCCGCTGCTCCAGCTCGAAGGCGCGCGTGCTGGCGCCGCTCAGGCGCCGGTGGGCCAGGGCCAGGCCCCAGACGCACTGAATCGAATAGACGCAGTCGCGCACCCAGGCATCGCCGTAGTTGCCGTGCACGGTGTGGGCGGTGCTGGCCGGCAGCAGTCCTGTGATCGGATGCTGACGCTGCAGCACGACCCGATCGATCTGACGATCCAGCTCCTGCAGGCGTTCCCAGGCTTCGGAACTGCGCAGCTGCAGGGGACCCGACGGCTTGCCGGCACTGGCCATGGGGGCGCTGCTGAGGGTCATGGCGCGGCCAGGCCGTTAGGGGGCCATAGATTCTCCCGCGCGGCCCCACCGGACCATGGCATCAATGGCGACCGACGCCAGCAGCACAGGCTTCGCAGGCCCTGACACCCCTCCCTCCTGGCGCATCACCCGTGTGCTGGGCGTTCAGGTGGCTGTCAGCAGCAACATGTTTGCCGCCGCCCTGGAGCTCAAGCAGCGCGGTGGCGGCCAGATCGTCACCCTCAACGCTGAGATGACGATGGCCGCGCGGGCCAACCCGGAGCTGGGGGCCGCCATCGCCGCCGCTGATCTGGTGATCCCCGATGGCGTCGGCGTGGTGTGGGCCCTCGGGCGCCAGGGCTTTCGGGTGCGGCGCAGCCCTGGCATCGAGCTGGCGCGACAGCTGCTCGAGTACGGCGCCCGCCACCGTTGGCGCGTGGCCCTGGTGGGAGCCAGCCCGGAGGTGATGGCGCTGCTGCGTGAGCGGCTCATGGCGGAGATCCCCAGCCTGGATCTCGCGTTCACGATCCACGGCTATCAGGAGCCGGAGCTCTGGCCCGGCATCGAGGCGCAGCTGCAGGCGGCACAGCCCGACCTGGTGCTGGTGGCCCTGGGGGTGCCGCGCCAGGAGACCTGGATCCAGCGCCTGCACGGCGGCCAGCCGGGTCTGTGGATGGGTGTGGGTGGCAGCTTCGATGTCTGGTCCGGCACCAAGGAGCGGGCGCCGGCCTGGATGTGCCGCCTGCACATCGAGTGGCTCTACCGGCTGATCCAGGAGCCCAGCCGCTGGCGGCGGATGCTGGCCCTGCCGGCTTACGCGATCGCGATTCTGCGCGGCGGCTGACGATCTGGCGGACGACTGTGGGCTGACCGGCAAGGCTTGGCACAAAAAAGCGGTGGTCATGCACCCACCGCGGCTGTCAGACGCTCCCCGCCTGTGTTCGGCCGGGGTCGCCGTGACGGTGTGGAGCGTCGATCAGCGGAAACCCACCGAGGCCTGCCAGACGAAGGCCAGCAGCAGGAAGAACAG
>CAIZNP010000076.1 GCA_903934375.1 uncultured Synechococcaceae cyanobacterium | reverse complement strand
GCAGCTCGCTGATCGGCCGCTCCAGCTCCAGCTGCACCGGAGCGGAGAAACCACGCAAAAGCGACAGGGCCGGTGCATGACTGTGGGGTTCGAGGCCCTCGATGTGAACGGTCTGCTCCGGCTGATCAATCACCAGCAGTCGGGTTTCCAGGCCCCAGTGGCGATCGATGCGCCGGCTGGCAGCCTCGGCCTCGGCGGCCGTTTCACCGCGCAGACGCAGCGGCAGGGCATCACCGCCCTGACCCACCAACCCCAGGGCAAGAGGAATCACCACCGGCAGTTTCTCGGGCTGGCCCGGAGTGGACGGCGTGCGCTGGCGCAGCGTGAGCGTGAGGCTGCCGGCCTCACCATCCCAGCGGCGCTCCACCTGAAGCCGGGGCGTGCCGGCCTGGTGATACCAGCGGCGGAACTGCTGGAAATCAAAGCGGGGAATGGCCGCGCCATCGCCCCAGCCCTGCTCGGCCGCATCCTGCATCGCCTGCAAGAAATCGTCGCAGGTGGCGGCGGTGCCGTCATGACGACTCACGTAGAGCGCCATGCCGCGCATGAAGATCTCCTCCCCAAGCAGGCTGTGCAGGGCACGGATCACCTCCGACCCCTTTTCGTAGATCGTGGTGGTGTAGAAGTTATCGATCGCCTGATAGTGATCCGGTTGGATCGGGTGGGCTGTGGGCCCAGCATCCTCACGGAACTGCGTGTTGCGCAACAAGGAAACATCCTCGATCCGCTTCACCGCTGGCGCATGCAGGTCCGCGGTGAAGCAGGCGTCTCGGAACACCGTGAGCCCCTCCTTGAGCGACAGCTGAAACCAGTCGCGGCAGGTGATGCGGTTGCCGGTCCAGTTATGGAAATACTCATGGCCGATCACACTCTCGATGCGCTCAAGCTCAGCATCGGTTGCCGTTTCTGCATCAGCCAGCACCAGCTTGGAATTGAAGATGTTGAGGCTCTTGTTCTCCATCGCGCCCATGTTGAAGTGGCGCACGGCAACGATGTTGAACTCATCCAGGTCGTACTCCAGCCCGTAGCGCTGCTCATCCCAGGCCATCGCCCGCTGCAGCGACGCCATCGCGTGGGCGGTGTAGGGGAGATCTCCCGGTTCCACGTGAATGCGCAGAGCCACAGGGCGGCCGCTGGCCGTGGTGAATCGGTCCGTCACCTCCTCGAGACGTCCGGCCACCAGGGCGAACAGATAGGAGGGCTTGGGGAAGGGATCGTCCCAGATCGCGAAGTGTCGCACCGTTGACTCGGCACCCTCGCGATTCGGCGCCGCCGGCAGAGCGCCGGTCGCCACACAGTTGCCGTTGCTCAGCAGCACCGGGCAGCCGGCCGCGTCCGCCTCGAGGCGCACCCGGAAGCGACTGAGCAGATCGGGACGATCAGGGTGGAAGGTGATGCGGCGGAAGCCCTCGGCCTCGCACTGGGTGGTGAACATCCCGCCACTCACGTACAGACCCTCGAGGCTGGTGTTGGTCTCGGGGTGAATCCGAACCAGGCTGCGCAGCCGGAAGGGGCGCTCAGGCGGCTGCAGCAGGGTCAGCAGACCTGGCTCCAGCCGCCAGGCCTCCGCCGGGAGGGCCTCGCCGTCGAGCTGGAACTCCAGCAGCTCCAGCGACTCGCCCCGCAGCACCAGGGGCCCCGCAGCACCATCCGGATTCGGGCAGAACGCGAGCTCCGCCTCCACCAGGGTGCGATCGGCATACAGCTGCACCGTGAGCGTGGTGTCGCGGATCAGGCAGGGAGCCGGACGGTAGTCAGCGAGGCGAACGGAGGCCATGGGGCACAGCGGCAATCACCAGGGCAGAGGACCCCGGCCAGCAGCCGCACTGCAGCCCACCTGGGAGCCGAGCAGGGCGCCGAGCGGGATCGCCCAGGCCCTCCCATCCTGGCGGGAGAGGCCATAGCCCAGCCCCCCGCCCAGCAGCCCCCCGACCAGGCGGCCGGTATTGCAGCGCTGAGCCATCTGCACCGGAGTGAGCGGCTGGCTGGCAAAGGGACCCGGTGAGTAGGGAGCCGGCACCGATGACGGCGGGGGCAGGCTGTCGCTGCCATCGCTGACCATGTCGCCGTAGGTCCAGGGATAGGGACGCGGCTGCACGGGTACCCGCTGATAGGGCGCGACACCGCTGGGCCAGGCCTGCGCTGAAGCCGGCGGCAGGGGCGCGATGACGGCTCCGGACAGCAGCAGCGGAGCCAACAGCCAGGTGGGGAGGGCACGGGGATGGGTCATGGCCGGATCGTGTGGAGGTGGAGGCCCCTGCAGCGAGGAACCTCCCATCACGAAAGCCGGTACGACTGGCCCGGGAGCAACCGAATCCACTGCGAACTGCAACCAGATGCGACTGGCCTCAGGGCTTGGCCTCCGCAGCCGGCTTGGACTTGGTGGCCGGAGCCGCCGCAGGGGCCGGAGCCGAGCCGGGAGCGCCCTTGAGCACCGCCTCCACCTTGGTCTTCACGTCGGCGGGTACCTCCTTGGGGCAGAGCTCCACGGCACCGAGCACCGCGGAGTTGATCGAGCCCTTGCGCAGCTCCTCGATCGAGAGGGCCTTGGGTCCGACCTGGGCGATCTGGCCACCGTGCTGACCCTGGATCACCTGGGCGATGGTTTCGCCGGCCACCGCCACCGCCTTGTCGAACTCAACGCCGGCCGCCCGCGAGATGCAGACGTTGATCGCCGCGATGCGGGTGTAGAGGCCCATGTCAGCATCATTAGCCGGCACAGCCAGGGCGGGCGCCCCCGCGAGCAGCAGACTGAGGGGAAGCAGCAGAAGGCCGAGGCGGCCGGCGGTGTGGCGCACGCACAGGAAGACGAAGTCCGCCAATCCTGCAGCAAAACCAGCCATCCGCCAGGTGATCCACGCGTCGTGATGCCGCCGGAGCACGGCGATGCTGCTCAGGCGTCGGCCTGCAGGGGCTGTCCGGGGCCCTCGAGGCGGATTTCGTGGTGCATCTCCGCCAACTCAAGGTTGCCGTCGCACCAGGAGTAGATCGAGCGAGCGCGGAACTGATCCTGATTCACCAGGCGGATGTGCTCGAGGATGTCCCACTGGAGGTAGTGGGACTCGAACACCACCTCATGCTCATCGGCCTGTCGGATCTGGCTCTTGGTGGGCGAACCGCACAGGTAACCGCGACTGCGGCGCAGCTGATGGCCGCAGAGCGAGGCGTCCATGCTGCCCTCTCGCACATAGCGGGGCTTGATCTCGAAGAAGTCGTATTCCTGCTCCGGCCACCAGGTGAAGCGGTAGCGGGGCTCAACGTCGACCTGATCCTCGAAGGTCTCGACGCGCAGCAACATGTCGACCCGCAGGACCTCGTCGTCCGGGAAGAAGTACTGCCTGCGAGAGCGCCAGAGCCCCAGGTTGCGGTTGAACCAGCGGCGGATGCTGCTGTCCAGCTGAATGCGACTACCGCCTGAAGCGGCAGGGATGGCTCTCACCGGGGGGACCCGGGTCACCAGATCCTCAAGGCGAGCCAAACAACTGCCCCAGAACAACGACTCATCACAGTCGTCATAGCGGGGGCAGACAGCCCTGACCAAAGCCCATAACGTGACTCCAACATTTCTCCAGGATTCGCCGCGCCGGTGCATGCCGCAGGGGAACCCGACCCCGCTGTGACGCAACCCAGCCCAGCACCCGACAGTGGCAGCGCCGGGCTCGATCGGCGCGAGGCGCTGTTGCGGGAGGCCGCGCTGCGCCCGGGCCTGCGCCCGGCATCGGAACCGCTGCAGCGGCGCCAGCTGAAGCTGTTGCTGGTGGCCGCACCGCACCATCGCGCCACCCCGGATCTGCGCGGGCTGGTGAGCTTCCTGGAGAGCCAGGACTTCGGCTTCGAGGTCAGCCTGGAGCTGGCGGATCCGGCCCAGCGGCCGGAGCTGCTCGAGCTGCACCGGCTGGTGGCCACCCCGGCCCTGATCAAGCTCGAGCCCAGCCCCCGCCAGGTGTTCGCCGGCAACACCCTGCTGCAGCAACTGCGCAGCTGGCTGCCGCGCTGGCAGCAGCTGGAGGTGGTGAGCGGCCTGGGCATGAGCCTGCGGCCGCCGGAAAGCGATGGCAGCCGCACCCAGCGGGAGCTGCAGCTGGAAGATCAGGTGCTGGTGCTGCGCCAGGAGAACGAGACCCTGATCGAGCGCCTGCGGGTGCAGGAACGGCTGCTGCGGATGGTGGCCCACGAGTTGCGCACGCCGCTCACCGCTTCCAAGCTCGCCCTGCAGAGCCTCAACCTCGGCCAGATCGATCAGGCCCGCTTCCGGGATGTGCTCGGCCGCCGCCTGGACGACATCGAGCAGCTCTCCAAGGACCTGCTGGAGGTGGGCACCACCCGCTGGGAGGCCCTGTTCAATCCCCAGCGCCTTGCCCTCGGCCCCGTGGCCGCCGAAGCCATCCTCGAACTGGAGAAGCTGTGGGTGGGCCGCGGCCTGGAGCTGATCACCGACATCCCTACAGACCTCCCCGATGTGTGCGCCGATCAGCGGCGCATGCGTCAAGTGCTGCTCAACCTGCTCGAGAACGCCTTCAAGTACACCCCTGATGGTGGGCAGGTCAGTCTCACGATCCTGCACCGCACCAGCCAGTGGCTGCAGGTGAGCGTCTGCGACTCCGGCCCAGGCATCCCGCGCGATGAGCAGGAGCGGATCTTTCTGGAGCGGGTGCGCCTGCCCCAGACCTCCGCCACCACCTCCGGCTTCGGCGTGGGCCTGTCTGTGTGCCGGCGCATCACCGAGGTGCATGGCGGCCGGATCTGGGTGGTGTCCGAGCCCGGGGAGGGAGCCTGCTTCCACTTCACCGTGCCGGTCTGGGACGGCCAGGGAACCGCCTGATTGACGAAGGGACCCTCCGACCCGTAACTTCGAACCCATCGGAGGGAGGGCAAACGCCTGATCCCGCAAGGCAGTAGTGCTTGTCCTCCACTGCTTTCCGAATCCAGGCCCCCATCGTCTAGAGGCCTAGGACACCTCCCTTTCACGGAGGCGACAGGGGTTCGAATCCCCTTGGGGGTATCCAAAGGAGCGGCCGATCGGCCGCTTTTTTGTGGCAGCGCAGATCAAGATCACCTGCCGGCCATATCGCCGACGAGCCTCTCATCCTGACCATGGCTCAGGTCAGGAAAGCCCGGGTAAGGACAGCCCGATGTAGGGACAGCCCGAACTCAGGACAGCGCGGCGCGGCGCTGTGCTTCCTGCTGCACGGCCCGAAGGTTGGCAGCCAGATCCTCACGCAGCCGCTGCTCGATCAGGCCGATCGGCATGCCCACACAGCCCTGCACGGTGAGTTCATAAAGAAGGGTGGTGCCGGCAGCGTTCTGGCCGATCTGCCACACCCCTTCAAAGCGACGGAAATCGCCCTTGGTCATCACGAAGCTGAGACGACGCTCCTGCTGATGCTCGGTCAGCTCCAGCTGCACCCGTGCCTTGAACCGCAGGCCCATGAAACTCTGGGCACCCTCCTGCTCCAGACCCACCACGTTGGCCCGCCGCCACAGCAGACGGGAGGTCTGGAGGTTGGGGATGAACGAACTGAGCTGGGCGTAGTCGGTGAGGACCGTCCAGACCCACTCCGGGTCAATATCAAGAAGCAGCTGCACCGCCAGCCGGCGGCAGCCCCCTGGCAGTCGCTCCATGGCCTGCTGGATCGTGTCCAGAGCACAGACCGTTCCGCCGGGACGCTGGACCTGAAGGTCCTGAAGAAGACCAGCGGAGGGGGCCGAAAGCTGCGTCAAGGACTGCTGGCGCTGGCGACTGATTCAAGGACCAAACCTAGCCCCGATCAGGCAGAAGCGGTGCTGGACTGCATCGGAATTCTGCAGTTGGCAACCGCTGGGCCTCAGGCTGGCCGTTGCGAGACCAAGACCTGGCCAGCGCTCTGGGGTTCCCTATGATCGCGCCGATTCTCAGGGGGCCCTGGTTCCATGCGCGTTTCGACCGCTACCTCAAGCCGCAGCGATTCGCGCGTGTTCACCGTGGTGGTGCAGGGGTACGGCACCGCACTGGCCCGTAACGCCGAACGATCCATCACCGTTCCATTTGCGCGACTGCAAACCCTGATGCAGTCAATTAGCCAGCTTGGTGGCAAGGTGCTGTCGGTGACTCCCGGCAGCGACGCACCGGCCCAGCCGTCCGCCCCCGCTGCCGCACCAGCAACAGCCCCGGCTCCTGCCGCGGCCAAGCCCGCCGCCACCAAGCCCGCCGCCACCAAATCCGCCGTGTCCCACGCCGACGTTCCCGTCAACCTCTACAAGCCGAAGGATCCGTTCGTCGGCTCGGTCACCGAGAACTACAGCCTCCTGGCCGAAGGGGCCATCGGCCGGGTGAACCACATCACCTTCGATCTCAGCGGCGGCGACCCCCAGCTTCATTACGTGGAGGGTCAGTCGATCGGCATCATCCCCGACGGCACTGACGCCAACGGCAAACCCCACAAGCTGCGCCTCTATTCGATCGCCAGCACCCGCCATGGCGACAACCTGGCGGGCAACACCGTCTCCCTGTGCGTTCGCCAGCTCCAGTACGAGAAAGACGGCGAAACCATCAACGGTGTCTGCTCCACCTTCCTCTGCGACATTGAGCCCGGCGCCAAGGTGAAGATCACCGGCCCGGTGGGCAAGGAGATGCTGCTTCCTGAAGACGAGGAAGCCAACGTGATCATGCTGGCCACCGGCACGGGCATCGCGCCGATGCGCACCTACCTGCGCCGCATGTTCGAGCCGGGCGAACGGGCCACAAACCCCGACTACGCCTTCCGTGGCAAGGCCTGGCTGTTCATGG
>CAIZNP010000075.1 GCA_903934375.1 uncultured Synechococcaceae cyanobacterium | reverse complement strand
CTGATCCGGCTGATCGCCCTCAGAGCAGCCGGCGCCAGAAGGCCTCCGCGTCTTCGGCGCTGAGGACCTCCAGGGGCTGGCCATCCAGGGCGCGGAGTGGCCGTGCGCTGAGGCTGTTCAGCAGCAACCAGTGATCACCCGCCTGCACGTCCGGCTGCAGGCTGGTTTCCCGCGCCAGGCCCAGTTGCAGGGCCCTGCCGCGCATCACCCCCGGCAGGCAGCCGCTGCTGAGCGGTGGGGTCAGCCAGCAGCCCTCGCGTTGCACCAGCAGATTGGCGGTGGTGCCGCAGCACAGATCGCCTTTGCCATTGAGCAGGAGGGCGTCGTCAGCGCCGGCTGAGCGCGCCTCATGGCGTGCCTGAATCGCCTGGCCGTAGGCGAAGGTCTTGCATCGGCTCAGTCGGCTGTCGGCGTTGCGCCGCTCCTGGCGACTGATCCGCGCTGTCTGGGCGGAAAACAGCGGCGTGCACGGGCTGATCTGAAGCCAGAAGCGATGCATCGGGGTCGTGTTGGCTTGTTCTGTTGGTCCACCGGTGGGCAGATCGATGCCGCGCCCGGCAGCGATGCCGCGGCTCCAGTTCAGCCGCAGTGCTCCGCACTGACGCCCCTCTGCCAGCCCTGCCCGTTCGATCGCCTCGGCGATCAGCGGGGCCAGCGCGGCCTGCCCCGGAGGAGGTGCCATCGCCAGCTCGGCGGCGCTGTGGCTCCAGCGCTCCAAGTGCTGCTCCAGCAGCTGCGGCTGCCCCGACTGCACCAGCACCGTTTCGAACAAGCCATCGGCCAGCAGCAGCCCCCGATCCAGCAGAGGCAGGCTCAGCTCTGCCGCTGCGCCCCAGCGCCCGTCGATCCAGGCGATGGTGGCCGCCTCCACTGGCAGGCCGCCGCTCATGCCAGGGCCTCCAGCAGGGGGTGCAGCTTCCAGCCCAGCTCCTCGGCTTCAGCCTCGGGGTCGGAGTCGGCGACGATGCCGCAGCCCGCCTGCAGGCGCAGCTCACGATCCTTCAACAGCAGGGTGCGGATGAGAATGCTGCTGTCGAGACTGCCGTCCCAGTCGCGCCGCAGCAGGGAGCCGCAGTAGGGGCCGCGGGGTACCGGTTCCAGTTCCGCCAGTCGCTGGCAGGCGCGCAGCTTCGGAGCGCCGCTGATCGAGCCTCCCGGCCAGCAGGCCCGCAGCAGGTCCACCCAGCTGCAGTCCGGCCGGAGTTCGCCGGTCACCACCGAGGTGAGGTGGTGCACGTTCGCGTAGCTCTCCAGACCCACCAGCTGCGGCACGTGGATCGATCCCGGTCGGCAGCTCCGACCCAGATCGTTGCGCAGCAGATCGACGATCATCACGTTCTCGGCGCGGTCCTTGCTGCTGCACACCAGCTCGGCCGCCAGGTCCGCATCCCGTTCGGGGTCGCGATGCCGTGGCCGGGTGCCTTTGATCGGCCGTGTTTCCACGTGGCCGGCGCTGTTCACCTGCAGGAACCGCTCCGGTGAGGCGGAGATCACCGCCTCACCACGGGCTTGATCGCCAGCCACCACCAGGCCGGCGAAGGGCGCCGGGCAGTGCTGCCGCAGTCGCTCGAACAGCGGCAACGCCGCCGCCGCGCCGCTGGGAGCTCCGGGTGGCAGCAGGGCGCTGCAGCAGGCCGTGAGATTGGCCTGGAACAGATCGCCGCTGGCGATCCACTCGCGGATCCGGGTCACCCCGGCAGCAAAGCGGGCGGCATCGGTGTGGCAGTGCCAGGCCGCGTGGGGGATGGCCAGCGTGTGCTGCGGCTGTTGGCAAGGGGGCCCAGCGCTGTCGGGGTCGCCAGGGGCTGGATCCAGGCTGTCGAGCCAGTCGGCCATGGCCTGCAGCCGCTGGGGATCGCTGCCGACGATCCACAGGCGCCGGGCCACCAGATCGCAGCGCAGCACAGGATCGTGGCGGGCGATCCAGAGGCTGGCCATGGTGTCGTGTTTCCAATGCCGCGCCGGCTCGGCCCAGGCGGCCGCCTCGTAGCTCAGCCAGCCCGTCCAGTGCCCAGGCCCCAGCTCCTCCAGGGCACGGAAGGGATCGCTGCTGCCCTGCTTGCCAGGCAGGCCACGCCGGCATTTCTGCTCCAGCGGATCGGCCGCCAGGGTCGCCCAGCGACCCAGGGAAGTGCCATCGCCATCCAGCCAGATCAGCCCCTCGGCACCCCACCGCTCCACCAGGGCCCGGGCCAGCTGTGCTGGCGGCCGCCAGGGGCGCTCCAGCCGTTCGGGGCGCTGGCTGTGCTCCACGGCCATCAGTGCCGGCCGGCGGCGCTGGCCAGATCGGCCCGGCCGGCCTCAATCAGGGCGGCGTCACGGATGCGGCAGCTGTCGCAGAGGCCGCAGGGCTCGCTGCCGCCGCTGTAGCAGCTCCAGGTGGATGCGATCGGCACGTTCAGGCGCAAGGCTTCCCGAACGATCCGCGTTTTGTCCCAATGCACCAGTGGTGCCCACAGGTGCGCACCGCGGCCTTCGCGGCCGGCTTTGCTGGCCAGATCCGCCAACACCTGGAAGGCCTCCAGGTAGTCGGGCCGGCAGTCGGGGTACCCCGAGTAATCCACCGCATTCACCCCCAGCACAAGCCGTTCCGCACCGCGGGCCTCCGCCATGCTCAGTCCCAGGGCGATGAACACGGTGTTGCGACCAGGCACATAGGTGCTGGGGATCTCCCCGCTGCGAACGCCGCCGGTGGGGATCACCAGGTCGCCGTCGGTGAGGGAGGAACCGCCCCAGGCGGCCAGGTTGACGCTGATGGTGTGGTGCTCAGCCAATCCGAGCGTGGCGGCCAGGGTGGCGGCCGCCTCCAGCTCCCGCCGATGACGCTGGCCATAGTCGAACGACAGTCCGATCACCCGCAGACCGGCCTCGATGGCCAGGGCGGCGGCGGTGGCCGAATCGAGACCTCCGGACAGCAGCGCGATGGCGGTGGGGGCGGCTGCGGCGTTCATCGCACCCCCAGCAGCTTGTGGCTCTGCAGGCTCAGGCGCCAGGCGGGGTTGGCCTGCACGTGCTGGAGCGCCAGGGCCTGCCCTGCGGGGCTTTGCCAGCCCGGCTGCAGCAGCAGCGCCGGGCGTGGCGCCTCAGGATCGCGATCCTGGAGGGCCTGGCGGGCCATTGCTTCGGCGAATGCCAGATCGGCAGGGTCATGCACGATCACCTTCAGCTCCTGGCACGTCGCCAGAAGGGCAGCGTGCGGCGGCGCATGGGGCTTGGGTGAGAGCGTGATCCAGTCGAAACGCCCACTGGGGGCGTCCACTCCGCTCGTCTCCAGATGCAGGGGGAGGCCTGTGCGGGCGAGAGCACCGCACAGGCCATCGAGGTTGTGGTGCAGCGGTTCGCCACCGGTGATCACCACGAAAGCGGCTCCGGCGGCGGCGGCCTCCCGGCTGCGCTCCACAAGCTCCGGCAGCGGTACGGCGGCATGAACGTCGCGCGGCCAGGAGTGTTTGGTGTCGCACCAGTGGCAGCCCACCCGGCAACCCCCGAGGCGGATGAAGAAGGCGCTGCGGCCGGCATGCATTCCCTCACCTTGCAGCGAATGGAAGGTTTCCACCACTGGCAGGCTTTCTGTGATCGGTGCCGCTGTCATCGAGGGGAGGCGAACTTACGGCACGGCAAACCCGATGGCACGGTTGAAAGGTGGGAGGCATCCCCTGGGTGTGCACCGGATCGGGCGGTTTGCAAACAGTGCGAGGTGTGCTGCAGCACGTAAACAGGGCGTGCTGTTGTCCTTAACCCAGCCTAGGTTGCCTGGGATTCGCCGGCCCTACGCCCACGCTGTGGTTGCCACTGTCCAGTTCGCGCTCTCCGGCGAACAGCTCGATCTTCTGGCCCGCCACCGCCTGGTGCGTCCGCTTCTGCGAAGCATGGTGATGGCGGAGCTGTCTGCGGGCATTGAGATAGCTGAGGAGCAGCGCCGGCAGGCGATGGATGCGTTCATGGGCGAGCAGCAAATCTCGACGCAGGAGGGGTTGGATGCCTTCCTGCGCATGAGCCTGCTGCGGCAGGACGAACTGGAGGAGCAGCTGCTGCAACCACTGCGGCTCAAGCGCTACATCGATCTCCATCACCTGCCCAAGGCGGAGGCCCGCTTTCTTCAACGCAAAAATCAGCTTGATCGTGTCGTCTACAGCCTGCTCAGGCTTGAGGATGCCGGCCTAGCCCGCGAGCTCTATCTGCAGATCAACGAGGGCGAGGCCGACTTCTCTGAGCTGGCGGCCCGCTATGCCGAAGGTCCGGAACGCAACACCCGCGGCATTGTCGGGCCAGTGCCGCTGATGCAGGCCCATCCCCTTCTGGCAGAGCGGCTGCGGGCGGCTACGCCGGGGGCGCTGATGGAGCCGTTCCTCATCGAGCGCTGGTGGCTTGTGGTGCGTCTGGAGACCTTCTCGCCTGCATGTCTGGATGAAGGCACTGCTGCGCAGATGGCGCAGGAACTGTTCGAGGAGACGCTTGAGGAGCAGGTGAAGAGCCGTATCAGTCAGCTCATCCCGCTGCGGTTCCCTCAGCCATGACCAGCACCCTCTCCGATGCGCTGCTGGCGGAGCACCCAGCCTTCCGCGATCTTGCCCCGGCTCGTCTCGAACAGCTGGCGGTGCAGTTTCAGCTGCGCCGCTTCGCCGTCGGTCAGCCCCTGTGTCATCGCAGCCTCGTGCCGGGCGAGGTGCTGCTGATCCTTGAGGGCGAGGCAAGGCTGCTGGTGGAGGAGCAGGGCCGACCCGCCACGCTGGCCAAGCTCGGCCCTGGTGATTGGGTGGGCCTGGCCTCGTTCCTGCGCGTCAAGGGCTGTGAGGAGGTGGCGGCGGCCCGGGAGCTGCAGGCCGCTGCACTGGCTGATCAGGATCTGCTGCAGCTCCTGCAGGAGGAGCCGTCGTTCCGCAGCTGGTGCGCCACCCAGCTCTGGCACGCTGAACTCGCCGCGTTGCTGGAGCCTGTTCTGGCCAGTCATCCCAGTGCCAGGACGGGGCTGCGGGACCTCACCCAGTCGATGCAGGGCCACGCCCGCAGCCTCGAACCCATCGCCATGGCGGTGGGTGGTGTGCGTGCCAACGAACAGCTGCTGGCGGCGAGCAACAACCTTCCCCAATACCCGCTCGGTTCGCTGCTCGACCCGGCGGCCGGTGTGCCCGCTGCTACCCCCCCGCTGCCCTGCCGACTGGTGGCCTGGCAGCGGGAGCCGCTGGAGCTGCTCCTTGGTTCCGGTGGCCAGACGGCCGCGCAGGCCGTAGCCGCGCCCGGGGCCTTGGCGCCCCTGGTTCCGGAGGTTGTGGAGGTGGGTGGCATCGATGAGGTGCTCCAGGCCATGCCGCTGGAATCCGGCCTCGATCTCGGTAGCCGCGAGCGCACCCGCTTCAGCCTGATTCGCGCCAGCGGCCCTCTTGATGAGGTGCTGGCCTGCTTCCAGATGCTGTCGGCCGAGCTGAAGCTGCCGTTCCGTCGCGATGCCATCGAGCGCATCCTGCGCGACAGCCTCAATAGGGGCCGAACGCCCGATCTTCAGCTCTGCGGCAACCTCGGCGCCATGCTGGGCCTGCATGTCAGCGGGGTGCGGGTGCCGGCCTCCCAGGGCACCCGGCTGCAGACGCCGGCGCTGCTGCTCTGGAACGGTGGCTTCGCGATCGTGCAGTTCAGCAATGCCCGTGGCTTGGTGTTGGCCTCGCCGCGGGATGGCTGGGTTGAGCTGAGTCCGGCACAGATCGCGGAGCATTACCCCGAGGGCATCGAAATGCTGCTGCTGGAACGCAGCAGCACCCCTGAGCAGCGCTTCAGCTTCTCCTGGTTCTGGCCATCCCTGCAGCGTTTCCGTGGCCTGTTGCTTCAGGTGCTGGTGGCCTCCTTCGTGGTGCAGCTGTTCAGCCTCGCTAATCCGCTGTTGATCCAGGTGATCATCGACAAGGTGATCAGCCAGCGCAGCCTCGACACGCTGCAGGTGTTGGGCCTGGCGCTGGTGGTGGTCACTCTGATGGAGGGCGTGATCGGCTCTCTGCGCACCTTCCTGTTCACGGAAACCACCAACCGCATCGATCTGCGCCTGGGAGCGGAGGTGATCGATCACCTGCTGCGCCTGCCCTTGAGCTACTTCGATCGTCGGCCGGTCGGTGAGCTGGGCACTCGCATCGCTGAGCTGGAGAAAATCCGTAACTTCCTCACCGGTCAGGCCCTGACCACGGTGCTGGACGCCGCCTTCTCGGTGATCTACATCGTTGTGATGGTTCTCTATAGCTGGTTGCTGACTCTGATCGCTCTGAGCGTGCTGCCGATCCAGATCGGTCTCACCGTGCTCGGTGCTCCGCTGTTCCGGCGTCAGTATCGGGATGCGGCCAATGAGAATGCCCGCACCCAGAGCCATTTGGTTGAGGTGCTGAGCGGCATCCAGACGGTCAAGGCCCAGAACGTGGAGATGATCAGCCGCTGGAAATGGCAGGACTTCTACAGCAAATACATCGCCCGCACCTTTGAGAAAACGATCACCGGTACGGCTCTCAGTGAAACCAGCCAGGTGCTGCAGAAGCTCTCTCAGCTGCTTGTGCTCTGGGTCGGTGCCACCTTGGTGCTCAATGGTGACATGAGTCTGGGTCAGCTGATCGCCTTCCGGATCATCTCCGGCTACGTGACTCAGCCGATGCTTCGCCTTTCCGGTATCTGGCAGAACATCCAGGAGCTGAAGGTGTCGTTCGAGCGGCTCGCTGATGTTGTCGATACACCGGAGGAATCCAGCCTCGATGACAAGCAGAAGATCCCGCTGCCCCCGGTGGATGGACGCGTGCTGTTCGAGAACGTGACCTTCGCCTTCCCTGGGGCACCAACGGAGGTTCTGCAGAATATCAACCTGGATATACCGGCTGGCACCTTTGTGGGTGTTGTCGGTCAGAGCGGTAGCGGCAAGAGCACGCTGACCAAGTTGCTCTCGCGTCTCTATTCACCCGGCAGCGGCCGGGTGCTGATCGACAACTACGACATCGACAAAGTTGAGCTCTATTCCCTGCGCCGTCAGATCGGTATCGTTCCTCAGGAGCCTCTGTTGTTCACCGGTTCGGTGGCAGAGAACATCGCACTCACAGACCCTGATGCCACCAGTGATGCGATTGTTGAGGCTTCAGGCCTGGCCTGTGCCCATGAATTCATCATGGAGCTTCCCTCCGGCTACAGCACCAATGTTGGAGAGCGTGGTGCCGGCCTCTCCGGCGGCCAGCGTCAGCGCATTGCCCTCGCCCGCACCTTGTTGAGCCGACCGAAGATGCTGGTGCTCGATGAGGCAACCAGCGCTCTCGATTACGACACCGAGCGCCGCGTCTGCGACAACCTGAGAGATAATCTGCAGCATTGCACGGTGTTCTTCATCACCCACCGTCTGTCAACGATTCGCCGTGCTGATCTGATCGTGATGCTGCATCAGGGCGCCATTGTTGAAACCGGAACCCACGACGAGCTGATTGCCCGCAGGGGCCGCTACTACGCCCTCTACCGCCAGCAGGAGGCAAGCTGATGGCCAATCTCGTTCCTCGTCCAGGCAAGGGTTCGCGTCCCGGTGGGCTCGTGCGCCAGGCCCAGAACGCGATCGAGCGGAGGGTGCAGAGCAGTCACGAGGAAGTGGTTCTGCAGCAGTCGCGTTTCCTGGCGCGCACGCTCACCTGGGCTCTGATCGGTTGCACGGGCTTCGCCCTGGCCTGGCTAGGCCTCGCCCAGACCGAGGAGGTGGTGGTTGCCCCGGGCAAGCTCGAGCCGATTGGGGATGTGAAGACCATCCAGGTGCCGGTGGGTGGTGTGCTCGATGAGATGCTCGTCAAGGATGGCGAGCGGGTTAGCAAGGGTCAGGTGTTGATGCGCCTCGACAACGAGGCCACCAAGGACCGTGAGCTCAGTCTGATCAAGACCATCTCCGCCAAGCAGCAGCAGCAGCAGCTGAAGGAGGTGGAGCTGCAGCGTTACCTCAACTTCAACGACACTGAGCAGGCCGTGCTGCGCCAGAACCTCGTTCTTGAGCAGGAGATCCTGGGACGGCTGGAGAGCCTCAAAAAAGTGGGTGCGTCCGCCGAACTGCAGTATCTCCAGCAACGCAACCGGGTGCGCGATGTTGAAGGAGAGCTTGCCAAGACCAGCGTTGATCGTCAGCGTCAGGTGGCCATCCTTGAGCAGTCTGTTCAGCAGTTGCGCGGTGAGCTCGCCGATCTGCAGAGCAAGCTCACGGAGCTGCGTGTGAACATTCGCTATCAGGACATCCGCTCACCGGTCGATGGCGTGGTGTTTGATCTCAAGCCCACCGGTCCAGGCTTTGTGGCCCAGGGCAGTGAGCCTGTGATGAAGATCGTTCCCTACAACAACCTCAAGGCCAAGGTGGAGATCGATAGCAGCAAGATTGGCTTTGTTCGTGTTGGCAAGCCGGTTGATATCAGCATCGATTCCTTCCCCAGCACCGACTTCGGCGTGCTGCAGGGCACGGTGAAACGGATCGGCTCCGATGCACTGCCGCCCGATCAACTCAAGCAGACCTACCGCTACCCGGCCGAGATCCAGCTGGCCTCACAGCAGCTCCAGCTGAAGGGCGGAGCCACCCTGCCCCTGCAAGTGGGTATGTCGCTGACGGCGAACATCAAGCTACGCAAGGTCAGCTATTTGCAGCTTCTGCTCGGCGAGTTCAAGAACAAGACCGACTCGCTCAAGCGTCTCTGACGCTTGCACGGCCGGGCTTGATGGATGGGCTAAGGCGCGGCAGCCATGCCCTCAGGCTCGGCCAGGATCTGCCGGCAGGACTTCTACGCGTGGGCTGAGGCTGCAGCCAAAGCCTGAGCCGGCAACCGCTGCTGTGCTGCCTCGATCAGCCCCGCGAACAGGGGGTGGGGCCTGCCCGGCCGCGAGAGGAATTCCGGGTGGTACTGACAGGCGGTGAAGAAGGGATGGTCCTTTAGCTCGATCAGCTCAACCAGGCGGCCATCGGGTGACGTGCCGCTGATCTCGTAGCCGGATTCGAGGAACAGGTTGCGGTAGGCGTTGTTGAACTCATAGCGATGGCGGTGGCGCTCATAGACCACCTCGTCGCCGTAGAGCCGCTGGGCCAGGGTGCCCGCCGTCAGGCGGCAGGGGTAGACGCCCAGGCGCATCGTGCCGCCCAGATCCACCACATCCTGTTGCTCCGGCAACAGATGGATCACCGGGTGGGGCGTGTGGGCATCCAGCTCGGCGCTGGTGGCGCCGCTGAGACCGGCCTGGTTGCGGGCCCACTCGATCACGGCGCACTGCATGCCGAGGCACAGGCCGAGGAAGGGCACGCGCTGCTCGCGCGCCCAGCGGATGGCCGCCACTTTGCCATCGACGCCGCGATTGCCGAAGCCGCCCGGCACCACTACCGCATCCATGCCATGCAGCAGTCCATCGGCTCCCTGCTCCTCGATCTGTTCCGCGCAGATCCAGTGCAGGTCAAGGGCCGCATCGCGGTCGATGCAGGCGTGGCGGAGGGCTTCCACCACCGAGAGGTAGGCGTCGTTGAGCTGCACGTACTTGCCAACCAACGCCACCTTCACGGCGGGGCCGGGGCTGCGCAGCCGGGCCACCATCTCGGCCCAGCGGGCCATGTCGCTGTCGTGATCAGCCAGATCGAGCAGATCCAGCACGGCGCGGCAGAGTCCCTCCTGCTCGAGGGTGATCGGCACCGCATAGATGCTGTCGGCGTCCAGCGAGGGGATCACCGCTCGGGTGGGCACGCCGCAGAAGCCGCCGATCTTGGCGCGCAGATCGTCCGGGATCGGCCGGTCGCTGCGGCAGACCAGCACATCGGGCTGGATGCCGATCGAGCGCAGCTCCTTCACGGAGTGCTGGGTCGGCTTGGTCTTCAGTTCGCCGGAGGTGCCGATGTAGGGCAGCAGCGTGACGTGCACGTAGGCCAGGTCGTTGCGGCCCACATCGCCACGGAACTCGCGGATCGCCTCCAGGAACGGCAGCGATTCGATATCGCCCACCGTGCCGCCGATTTCGGTGATCACCACATCGGCGCCGCTGTTGGCCGCCACCCGGTGGATGCGTTCGCGGATCTCGCCGGTGATGTGAGGGATCACCTGCACCGTGCCGCCGTTGTAGTCGCCGCGGCGCTCCTTGTTGATCACCGACTGATAGATCGAGCCGGTGGTCACGCTGTTCAGGCGCGACATGGCCGTGTCGGTGAAGCGCTCGTAGTGCCCCAGGTCGAGGTCGGTTTCAGCGCCGTCCTCGGTGACGAACACCTCGCCGTGCTGGAACGGGCTCATCGTGCCCGGATCCACGTTCAGGTAGGGATCGAGCTTGAGGATCGAGACGCTGTAGCCGCGGCTTTTGAGCAGGCGCCCGAGGCTGGCGGCCACGATCCCCTTGCCGATGCTGGACACCACGCCACCGGTCACGAAGACGAACTTGGCCATGGCTCCACCAGCGACTCTTCAATCTACCGAGTGCTTCCAGTGGGTTCCGCGCCGGTCGGCGGGCCGGCGCCCGGGGGGCGCAATGCCCGCCTCTTCGGCGCGGAACCCGCCGGGGCGACAGGGGCGATAAGGGCTGCAGAGCAACGGCGGCTGCAGGGCTGTAGGGGGGGCAGGGACTGCAGCGCGACGACGGTCGCAGGAGCTGGAGGTGTAACCCGGTCTGGAGCTCTCGCTGCCAGTCCCGTGCTCCCTGTGAGCGCTGTCTGCCCCTCTTGGTGGAGCCGCCTGACGCCGAGGCGGCCGTGTTGCCTGCCCCGCAGGCGACGGCCGCAGCGGCGTCAGGCGGCTCACCCCTCCAGCAAGCTGCGCAGCATCCAGGCGGTCTTCTCGTGGATCTGCAGCCTCTGGGTGAGCAGGTCGGCGGTGGGCTGATCGTTGGCGTCATCCGCCAGGCGCGACACGCCGCGGATCGTGCGGGCCACGGCTTCGTGGCCCTGCACCAGTTCGCGCACCATGGCCAGGGCTGCCGGCACACCCTGGCTTTCCGGGATGGAGGCCAGGCTGGCGTAGAGGCTGGCGCCGAAGGGGGCTACATGGCCGAGGGCGCGGATGCGCTCGGCGATCGCATCCAGGGCTGTCCAGAGCTCGGTGTACTGCTCCATGAACATCAGGTGGAGCGTGTTGAACATCGGTCCGGTCACGTTCCAGTGGAAGCCGTGGGTCTTGGCGTAGAGCACGGTGCTGTCGGCCAGCACGCGCGCCAGACCGTCGGCAATGGCCTGGCGCTGGTCGGCGGGGATGCCGATGTCGATCGGCTGTGCGGAAGGAGAACCGGCAAAGGTGGTCATTGGTTTGAGCGGATGCGGTCCGGGCGGGTGGGGTTCAGTTTGGCGATGGTGGCTTGGCCTGGCCTCGTCTGCTACTGCGGCTCAGGAGTTCGTCAGATCGCTGTCGAGGTTGCTGAGGTAATCGTGCACCCGGCAGCGGCGCTGGGGCTGCCGCAGCTTCAGCAGCGCCCGCGTTTCGATCTGCCGCACCCGTTCGCGCGAGAGGTGCAGGTCCTCACCGATCTGCGAGAGGGTCTGGGGCGTGTCGTCCTCCAGGCCGAAGCGCAGCCGGATCACCGCCGCCTCGCGGGCGCTGAGCTCATCGAGCAGGGCCTCCAGATCGGCATGCAGTTCGGCGCGGGTGAGGGCCTGCTCGGGGGTCGCATGGGTGTCCTCCAGCAGCTCCCCCAGTTCGGTGTCCTGATCGCGGCCCACACGCGCATCGAGCGACACCGAGCGCGGCACGCGCATCAGGGTCAGCCGCACCACGTCCTCACTGAGCCCCAGCTCGCGGGCCAGGTCGGCCACGGAGGCCAGCCGGCCCTGCTCCGTGGCGATCTGCCGCTGGGCCTTCTTGATCCGGTTGAGCTTCTCGGTTACGTGCACCGGCAGCCGGATCGTGCGGCTCTGCGTGGCGATGGCGCGGGTGATGCCCTGGCGGATCCACCAGTAGGCGTAGGTGCTGAAGCGGAAGCCGCGGGTGGGGTCGTATTTCTCCACCGCCCGCTCCAGCCCCAGCGTGCCCTCCTGCACCAGATCCAGCAGCTCCATGCCCCGCTGCTGGTACTTCTTGGCCACGGCCACCACAAGGCGCAGGTTGGCCTGGATCATCCGGTCGCGGGCGCGGCGGCCGTGGTGCAGGGCCTGCTTGATCTCGGTTGCGTTCTGGCCGCTGCGCTCGGCCCAGGCGTCATGACCACGCTGCAGGGCGGCGCGCAGGTCCACCAGGGCCAGCTGGCTGGCCTCGGCCCACTGCTGCAGGGTGGGGCCATGGCCCAGCTGTGAGGCCAGGCGCTGTCGGCCGGCCTCCAGTGCGATCAGCTCCGCCAGCTCCGCACAATCCTCGGCCAGCTGCAGACGCTCCCGCAGCAGGCGCTCACGCCGCTGCACCAGCCGGGCCAGGGTCAGCTCCTCCTCATGGCTGAGCAGGTCAACCCGGCCGATGTCCTGGAGGTAGAGACGCACCAGGTCGCTGCTGGCACGGCGTCCTCCGGTGCGGGCGGGAGTGTGGCCGTGGCCGTGCGGCACTGGGGGCTCGATGCAGGCGGACACCCCAGGTTCGGGTCTCGGTTGAGACGCGGCTGCAAACCACGCAGTTCTGTTCGGGTTCGCGGCCCTTCGGTGTGGGCTCCCTGTTCTTTAGCCGGCCAGGGTGGCTGGGTTTGGTGCTGCCGGTGCCTCGGCCTCAGCCCTCCTCCTCCACCCAGGTGCTGGCCACGTGCAACTCCTCCAGTTGCTTGTCGGCCACGCCGCCGGGGGCGCCGGTCATCAGGCAACGGGCCTGCTGGGTTTTGGGGAAGGCGATGGTGTCGCGGATTGATTCTTCGCCGGCCAGCAGCATCACCATCCGATCCACACCGAAGGCGAGGCCGCCGTGGGGTGGGGCGCCCATGTCGAGCGCTTCCATCAGGAAGCCGAACTGCTGGTTGGCTTCCTCCAGCGGCAGGCCGATGGTCTGAAGCACCTGGCGCTGCAGGGCCGAATCGTGGATGCGCAGGGAGCCACCACCCAGCTCCAGGCCGTTGAGCACCAGGTCGTAGGCCTGGGCGCGGGCGGTGGGCAGGGTGTCGGCCCAGGCGGCGGGGTCGTCGCCCAGGTCGGCCGCGTTGGGGGCGCAGAAGGGGTGGTGCAGCGCCTCAAGCCGGTTCTCGCCGGCGTTGAACTCGAACATCGGGAAGTCCACCACCCAGAGGAAGTTCCAGCTGTCGTTCTCCCGGTCGGGCTTCACCAGGCCCAGCTCGCGGGCCAGGAACTGGCGCACCCGATCGAGGGCCTTGTTCACCGTGGCGGTGTCGCCGGCGCCGAACAGCAGCAGCGTGCCGGGCTCGGCGCCGGTGCGCGCCAGCAGCTCGGCCTTCTTCTCCTCGGTGAGGTTGTCCTTGATGGCGCCGATCGTGTCGATCTCGCCGCCTTCGCGCACGCGGATGAAGGCCAGGCCACCGGCCCCCGCTTTCTGGGCTTCGCCGAACACATCACCACCGGGCTTGATGCGCACGTTGCTGAGGGCCTCATTGCCGCCGGGCACCGGCAGCACCTTCACCGACCCGCCGGCGGCCACCGCGCCGCTGAACACCTTGAAGCCCATGTCCGCCACCAGGTCGGACACGTTCACCAGCTCCATGCCGTAGCGGGTGTCGGGCCTGTCGGTGCCGTAGCGCTCCATGGCCTCGTGCCAGCTGAGGCGCGGGAAGGGGCGCGGCAGTTCCACGCCTTTCACCGTTGTCCAGATGGAGGCGATCAGCGCTTCGTTGAGTTCCAGGATCTGCTCCTGATCCATGAAGCTCATCTCCATGTCCAGCTGGGTGAATTCCGGCTGGCGATCGGCGCGCAGGTCTTCGTCGCGGAAGCAGCGGGCCACCTGGTAGTAGCGCTCGATGCCGCCAACCATTAGCAGCTGCTTGAACAGCTGGGGCGACTGGGGCAGGGCGAACCACTCACCGCCGCACACGCGGCTGGGCACCAGATAGTCGCGGGCGCCTTCGGGGGTGGAGCGGGTCAGTACGGGTGTTTCCACCTCGATGAAGCCCTGGTCTTCGAGGAAGCGGCGGGCGGCCTGGATGGTGTGGGCCCGCAGGCGCAGGTTGCCGTTCATGCGCTCGCGGCGCAGGTCGAGGTAGCGGTGCCGCAGCCGCAGCTCCTCGCGGGTGTTCTCCTCGTCGTGCACCGACACGGG
>CAIZNP010000074.1 GCA_903934375.1 uncultured Synechococcaceae cyanobacterium | reverse complement strand
TGGAAAGTGCTAGGGTTGTTGCCTCAGTTCTATCGCAGGGCGGCCAAGGTCGAGAAGCGACCCAGCCAGCAGGGTAGTGGGCACCTCCTCTCCCCAAAGAGGCTTCAGGGCGGGGGCGAACGGATCGGGCAGCCCCGACACTTCCCAGTCCTTCTGCGTCCCTCGCTCGGCCCGGATCTGGATGTCGGTGGCCTGGCCGCGGGCACCGCTGCGGGGCTGGTGCAGCACGATCGAGGCGTGGGGCAGGGCCGCACGGTGGCCCTTGGTACCGGCGCTGAGGATCATCGCGGCGGTGCCCATGGCCTGGCCGATGCAGATCGTGTGCACCGGCGGCTTGACGTAACGCAGGGTGTCGGCGATGGCGAAGGCCTCGGTCTCGAAGCCGATGGCATCACCCGAATACCAGCTGGTGCCTGTGGAGTTGATGTAGAAGAAGATCGGCTTCTCCGGGTTGTCGAACTCCAGATAAAGCAGCTGGGCGATGATCAGCTCGGTCACGTCGATGCCCATCTGCCGCTTGGCGTCGTCGTCGCTGAACAGCGGCAGCCCCAGGTAGACGATTCGCTCCTTCAGCAGCAGCGAGGGCAGATCCGGCGGAGGGGTGCGCATGACGGCGGAATCGCCGTAGTAGGGGGCTGACACCGACATCCGCGCTGAACTTCAGGCCTGAAGCGGGAGCCTAGCGGGGGCTGGCGGGATCCTGATCGCCTCGACCGCTGCGTTTCGGGGCGGATTTCCCCTTGCTGCCGCGGCCGGGGTTCGGCGCCGTCGCGCGGGCGCCGCCGCCGGCGGGGCTGGACGTCTCGCTGCCCTCATAGCCGTGCACCCGGCCGAACACCATCCGGCCGGTGGGGGTCTGCAGGGCGCCGGTGACCACCACCGCCAGCCGCTCGCCGCTGCGGCCGTGGGCGCCATCCACCACCACCATGGTGCCGTCCTCCAGATAGCCCACGCCCTGGTGGGATTCCTTGCCGTCGCGCACGATCTTGAGGCTGAGCTCATCGCCGGGCTGCACCTCCGGCCGCAGAGCGATCACCAGCTCGCTGAGGTTCATCACCTTCAGCTCCTGCACCTCCGCCACCTTGGCCAGGTTGTAGTCCGCCGTGAGCAGGGTGCCGCCGGTGTCGGCGGTGAGCCTGAGCAGCTTCTCGTCGACGCCGCTGCCCTCGTAGCGGGTGGTGTTGACCACCAGGCGCCGGCCGTAACGCTCGCGCAGCTCGCTGAGCAGCTTCAGGCCGCGCCGCCCCTTGCCGCGCTTCTCAGCGTTGGCGGAATCGGCCAGGGCCTGCAGTTCATCGATCACCGCCTGGGCCACGATCACCTGGCCCTCCAGCAGGCCGGAATCCAGCAGGCCACGGATGCGCCCGTCGATGATCACGCTGGTGTCGAGGATTTTGGCGGTGGCCGGCATCAGCACGCCATCGGCCACCAGCAGGGCCTCGGCATTGCTGGGGTTGAACAGCCGCAGCAGGGTGCGGCCATGCACCTCCGCCAGGTTGTAGCCCGACACGCCGAAGAACAC
>CAIZNP010000073.1 GCA_903934375.1 uncultured Synechococcaceae cyanobacterium | reverse complement strand
TGGCGGGCCAGGTGGGCACCACCACGGCGCTGGCCTCGCCCACCAGGGCGGTGAGTTCCTGCGGGTCGGTGGCGCGCAGGTCGACGAGCTGCACCTGAGCCTCGGCCTTGCCGATGCCGCGGGCGATGGCCTGGCTGAGACGATCGCAGAAGCCGTACTGGCTCACGTAGCAGACGGCTGCATAGGCCTCGCCCTTGCTGCGGTTCTCGCTCCACTCGCGGTAGTCGGAGAGCCAGAGGCTGAGGTGCTCCCGCAGCAGCGGCCCGTGGCCCACGGCGATGGTGTGGATCGCCGGCAGGGAATCCATGCGCTTCATCGCCTGCAGCACGCTGCGGGCGTTGGGGCCCATCAGGCAGTCGTAATAGAAGCGGAAGTCCGGCGCGATCGCGCCGGGGTCGACATCGAAGACGTCCTCGGAGCAATAGTGCAGGCCGAAGGCATCACAGGTGTAGAGGATGCCGGTGCCGTGATCGAAGGAGAAGATCGTGTCCGGCCAGTGCAGGTTCGGCGCGCTGAGGAACTCGAAACGGTGCTGCACGCCGCTCTCGGGGTTGGTGCCCAGATCCAGCTCCTCGCCGCTCTTCACCGCCCGGCTCTTGAACGGCCGGTGCACCTGGTTCTCCAGGAACTGGATCGCCACCTTCGAAGCCACGATCTCGATCTCGGGGTTGAGGTCGATCAGGTGGCCGATCAGCCCGGAGTGATCCGGTTCGGTGTGGCTGACGATCAGGTGATCGATGGCCTTCGGATCGATCTGCTCCTGCAGCAGCGGCAGCCAGGTGCTCTCGAACTTGAGGTGGCTGCTGTCGATCAGGGCGGTGCGCTCGCCCCGCACCAGAAAGCTGTTGTAGGTGGTGCCGTTGCGCAGGCCGAACTCGATGTCGAAGCGGCTACGGTCCCAGTCGAGCGAGCGGATCGTGGTGTCCGGCCCGATCGGCGCGCACTGCAACGTCAGCCTGGCGGCGGTGGCGGCGGCAGACGTGGCGGCCATGGGCATTGAAGCGGCTCCGGCCGTGACTCTAGGGAGGCCTTCTGGCGGCCTGGTCGGGCTGGATCAGGCTGGGATCTCTGCGGGATCAGTGCGGGATCACAGCCACCACCAGTCGCTGAACGCGGCGGCCTGGCCGCAGGGGTTGCCGCTGGAGTCCCACAGGGTCCAGAGCCGGGCATTGCGGATCTGGAAGCGGCGGCCGCGGCTGTCGATGCGGATGCCGCTGTACCCGCGGATGGCGTGCTGCTCCCGCGCGCTGGCCAGCATGCGGGCACGGCCGGGACGCTCCTGCGCTTCGGCGGTGAGCCGTGAGGGCAGGCCCACCTGCTCGCGCCAGGGCCGATGCCAGAGGCGCAGGGCGGCGGCGTTGGCGTAGATCAGCCGCGGGCCGGGATCGCCATCGGGATCGGCACCGTCGTGGGCGAGCACCACCGTGTCGAGCGCGAACAGGTCCTGGGCGAGATGCTCCGGCGGGCCGGGCAGCAGCAGCGGCTGGTTGAAGCCGGCGGCATGGCCGGCCACCAGGCGCGCGGCGATCGCCTGCACCTCGGGCGTCAGCCAGGGAGCTGGCCGGACAGTTGGTTGGTCAGTCGTGGCCATCCCTCGCGCCATCACCTGCACCATCACCTGGGCCGTGGGCGCTGCCGTTGGCACCATCGCGGTTGCCGGCGGCCATGGCGGTGGCCAGGGCACGTGAACTGAAGCCGGCACCCTGGGCCCTGAGCTGTTCCACGAACTGGCGGGCGGCTTCAGGGAAGCGGCCGTCTTCAGCCAGGGGCAGCGGGCCGGCCTCATCCAGGCCGGTGTCGCCCTCCATGGCCGGCGTGATCACCACGAGTGCCGGATCGAGAGCCGCGTCGTAGCGCCACCAGCGGTTCGGATCGCGGATGGCTGCGGGGGCCTGGTTGTGGGAGCCAGCGGCGCCGGGCTGCGGGGGCTGGCTGGCTGGAGTGCCGTTCTCCTCGGCCTGGGCGTGCTGAGCGGCACGGGCCTGCTGGGCTTCCTCCGCCTTCTTCGCCAGCAGCATGCGGCGCTGTTCGGCCAGATCGGTGAGCAGCTGAGCGCGGGTGCGGCCGCGCAGCTGGAACAGCACGAACGGGTCTTCGCTGAAGCGCTCGCCCATCAGGTAGTAGACGGCGCTGACGTGCTTGCAGGGGTTGATCTTGTCCGGGCAGGTGCATTCGCTGCGCACCTCCTGCAGCTTGAACGGGAACAGGCGGCGGCCGCTGGCGGCAAAGGCGCGCTCGATGTCCTGGGGCATCACGCCGGCCAGCAGCTGGGCCGACCAGCGCGCCTTCTGGCCGAGGGCCTCGAGCACGTAGCGCCAGTCGTCGTCGCTGAGCACATCCAGCCAGAGCTTCACCTTGTAGGGGTCTTCGCCGCTGCCCTGCACACGGGCATGCACGCGGCGCCCCTCAAAGCGGATCGAGAGCACGTTGCCGCTGCGGGCGTACTCCCAGGCCCGCTCCAACCGTTTCTTGAAGCGGTAGCCATTGATCAGCTCCATCCACTGCTCCACCCACCAGGGCTGCTGGCCCAGGCCCTGATCGCCCAGCTGGGTGGTGATGGCGTTGTGGTTGCCGGGGGTGATGGTCATCGCTTCAGTCCTCGCTCAGGGTGACCAGCTCCTTGAGCTGGCGCACGTCCATGCCGCCGAGCCAGTCCTCGCCGGAGCCAACGATGTCTTCGGCGAGCTTCGACTTCTCCTGGATCATGCGGTCGATCCGCTCCTCCACCGAGCCGCTGGTCACGAACTTGTGCACCAGCACGCGTTTCTGCTGGCCGATCCGGTAGGCGCGGTCCGTCGCCTGGTTTTCCACGGCTGGGTTCCACCAGCGGTCGATGTGAAACACGTGGCTGGCGCGGGTGAGGTTGAGGCCCACGCCGCCGGCCTTGAGCGACAGCAGGAACAACTGCGGGCCGCGCGGATCCTCCTGGAAGCGGTCGACCATCGCCTGGCGCTCGGTCTTGCTGGTGTTGCCGTAGAGGAACGGCACGTCTTGGCGCCATTTTCGCTCCAGGTGCGCCTTGAGCAGGTGGCCCCATTCGGCGAACTGCGTGAACAGCAGCGCCCGATCGCCCGCCTCGATCACCTCCTCGAGGATCTCCTCCAGCCGCTGCACCTTGGCGCTGCGGCCGGCGAACTCCTTGAAGAAGCCGGCATCGCCTGGATCGGGATCTTCCTTGAGGGCCAGGGCCGGGTGGTTGCAGATCTGCTTGAGCCGGGTGAGCAGCGCCAGCACCTGGCCGTGCTTCTGCCCCAGCGGCGCCCGGGCGATCGCATCGAGGCTCTCCTCGACGGTGCGGTTGTAGAGCTTCTTCTGCTCGGGGGCGAGGCCAACCCATTCGTGCAGCTCGAGCTTCTCCGGCAGGTCGGAGATGATCGATTTGTCGGTCTTGAGCCGGCGCAGGATGAACGGGCCCACGCGGGCCTTCAGATCCCGCAGTGACGACATATCGCCATAGCGTTCGATCGGCAGGCGGTAGCGCTGGCGGAAGAAGGGCTCATCTCCGAGCACCTTCGGGTTGAGGAAATCCATCAGTGCCCACAGCTCGCTGACGCGGTTCTCCACCGGCGTGCCGGTGAGGGCGATGCGAAAGCGGCTACCGCCGCCCTTGGTGCTGCGCATGGGGCGGCCCAGATCGCGCGCCGCCATCGACTGCTTGGCGGTGTGGTTCTTGATCGCCTGGGCTTCGTCAATCACCACGCCCTGCCAGTCGAGTTTGTCGAGCACTTCGCTGTCGCGCTGGAGCAGGCCGTAGCTGGTGAGCACCAGATCCACACCCACCAGCGCCTTCTTCAGGGCCTCGGGGGTGCTGGGGCGGCGCGGACCGTAATGCTCGGTGACCACCAGGTCCGGCGTGAACGCCGCCGCCTCGCGCTTCCAGTTGGTGAGCACCGAGGTGGGCGCCACCAGCAGCACCGGCCGCTTCAGTTCCTCCTCGGCCTTGAGGTGCTGCAGGAAGGCCAGCAGCTGGATCGTCTTGCCGAGGCCCATGTCGTCGGCCAGGCAGGCGCCCTGATCGAAGCGGTGCAGGAAGGCCAGCCAGCCGAGGCCGCGCTCCTGGTAGGGCCGCAGCTGGCCGGCGAAGCCGGGGGGCGCGGGCAGGGGATCGGGGGCCTTCTGCTGGTGGTACTGCTCCAGCACCGCCTGCAGGCGCGGCCCGGCGGTGAAGGCATGCACCGGCAGCCGTTGCAGTGTTTCGCCCTCGTTGCCGGTGATGCGCAGGGCGTCGTCGAGGCTGAAGGGGTGATCGACGGCGCAGAACTTCTCGGCGTTCTTGAGATCGAGGGGCCGCAGCTCGATCCAGGCGCCTTTGTGCTGCACCAGCGGGCTGCGCTTGGCCGACAGCTTCTCGAGATCGCGCAGGTTGAGCGTGACGCCGCCGATCATGAACTCCCAGTGCCACTCCAGGGTTTCGCCCAGGGTGAAGCCGCGCGACTTCTCCGGCAGCTCGGCTGTGATCGCCAGGCCCAGGCGCGAGGCCAGGCCACCGGAGAGGCTGGCGGGCAGCACCACGCCCACACCCACATCACGCAGGCGGGCGGCGGCGGTGCGCACCAGCACGAACGCCTCGGCCGGGGTGAGCTGCATCGCCTCCGGCGTGGCGGCATCAAGGCCGCGCTCGATCGGTTCGAACACCGTGAGCGCCCGGCCCAGGCCCTCCAGCAGCAGCGCCCCTGGCTGCTCCAGCTGGATCTCGCCCAGGGCCAGGCTGCCGTCGCCCGCTCCCCAGACCAGGCCTGCCGGCACGCGCAGGCTTGGATCGGCCTCGGCCTGCAGGCCGAAGCGCAGCTCCCAGAGCTCGTCGCCCTCGGCCGGCGTGAACAGCTCCAGGCAGGCCCGCGCCGGCGCCACCCGGCCGGCCACGGTTTCGCGCCAGTGATGGCTGGCGATCGCCAGCCGCTCCTGGTCCTCCTCGTCGAGGCCGATGTGACCGTCGCGACTGGCCAGGCCTTGCTCCCAGGCCTCCAGAAGCGGATCGAGCCCCTGGCTGCCGGGGGCGAAGGCTTCGCGCAGCTGGCCATCCACCAGCTTCTCCACCAGGCTGGCCACCAGCAGGCGGTTGGAGCGGGGCCGGCCGCAGGCCAGGTGTGTGTCGATGCGGGCGGCGGCCACCACCTGGGGCATGCGGGCCGCCAGCTCCTCGAGCCGGCGGCGGTCGTCTTCGCGGTTGAGCAGTGGCAGCCAGCTGGCGGTGCCGGCGGCGGCATCCGGCAGCCAGCGGCCGCGTGCGATCAGGCTCAGGCACCAGCGCTGCAGGTGCGCCCACCAGCGAAGGTCGTCGCCCAGGCCGGCCTCGGCGTAGCCCGAGAGGGGCAGCTGGTTGAGCCATTCGGCGGCGGGGCCCGGCTTGAGGCACCAGCCCTCCACCTGCCAGGGCCACCAGCTCAAATCCTTCGGCAGTGGTTCACCCGCCTGCAGGGGCAGGCCGCTCCAGGGATCGTCGATGCCGGCCTTGCTGCCGCGCGCGCCCTGGCGGCGGCTGGGCAGGGTGAGGGTGGCCGAGGCCTGGCGCAGCGCCTCCGACCAGAAATTGTTCTCGTCCAGCCAGGTGGCCAGGGTGTCGAGATCGAGGCTGAGGGGGTGGGCCGGTGCTTCAACGGCCGGTGCCACCGGCTCGGCCACACGCCAGGTGTCCGCCCAGATCAGCAGGCCCGCAGAGGGGGCCTTGCCTTTGGCGAAGCTGCCCGCCGGTACGACGGGAAGCCAGGTGGCATGCAGCAGGCTCATGGGGGCAAGTGGGCCAGTGCCTGCGCGGTGATCTCAGCTCACGGCCGGGAAATCGGCCGCTGCCCCGTCGCGAGGGATCGCGAGAGGGCCTGGGATCCGTGCAGCACCAGCGCGGCGCCGATCAGCGGCAGCCAGGCACGAACGAGCTCCATCATCACAGCTGGCGCGACCCTGGCCAGTGATTGCGACAGCGGCGCCTCAAGAGGCCAGCTCATCAGCGGTGGCAGGCCGAGGCTGTGGATGCCGCAGACGGCTCCCACCAGACCCGCCTGCAGGTGGCCGTCGTCTGGGTCGACGCGCTGCAGGTGGAAGGCCAGCAGGCCATAGAGAAGGCCGCAGCCGCCGGCCCGTAGGCCCGCTTCTAGACCGCTGATCACCAGGCCCAGCCCCAGGGCGCTGAGGCCGGCCGCCAGGGCCCAGGCGATCGAGCGCAGCCGCAGCTCGGCGCGGCTGGGGGCCGGCGGAGGGGCGGGTGTGGTGGCGGGAGCGGCGCTCATGCTGGGCGATCATGCCCTGTTCAGGCACCTTCCGCTCCGCTTCACCATGGCCGCCGCTCCCTCCGCCGCTTCCACCGCCGGCGCCGGCCGCCCCCGCAGCGGTGCCGAGATCCGCGCCGCTTTCCTGGAGTTCTACGAGCAGCGGGGCCACAAACCAATGGCCAGCGCCTCGCTGGTGCCGGACGATCCCACGGTGCTGCTCACCATCGCCGGCATGCTGCCGTTCAAGCCGGTGTTCCTCGGGCAGCAGCAGCGGCCGGCACCGCGGGCCACCAGCAGCCAGAAGTGCATTCGAACCAACGACATCGAGAACGTGGGCCGCACGGCCCGGCATCACACGTTCTTTGAGATGCTCGGCAACTTCTCCTTCGGCGATTATTTCAAGCAGCAGGCGATCCAGTGGGCCTGGGAGCTGAGCACCGGAGTGTTCGGCCTCTCGCCTGAGAACCTGGTGGTGAGCGTGTTCCGCGAGGACGACGAAGCCGAGGCGATCTGGCGCGACGTGGTGGGCGTGAACCCCAAGCGGATCATCCGCATGGATGAGGCCGACAACTTCTGGGCCTCCGGCCCCACCGGCCCCTGCGGCCCCTGCTCGGAGATCTACTACGACTTCAAGCCCGAACGCGGCGACGACGGCATCGATCTGGAGGACGACTCTCGCTTCATCGAGTTCTACAACCTGGTGTTCATGCAGTACAACCGCGACGCGGAGGGCACCCTCACGCCGCTGGCCAACCGCAACATCGACACCGGCATGGGCCTCGAGCGCATGGCCCAGATCCTGCAGGGAGTTGCCAATAACTACGAAACCGACCTGATCTATCCGCTGATCGAAACGGCGGCGGCTCTGGCCGTGGTCGACTACCGCGCCCTCGACGACAAGGGCAAAACGTCTCTCAAGGTGATCGGCGACCACTCCCGTGCCATCACCCAGCTGATCTGCGATGGCGTGACGGCCAGCAACCTGGGCCGCGGTTACATCCTCAGGCGCCTCCTGCGCCGCGTCGTCCGTCACGGACGGCTCCTCGGCATCGACAAGCCCTTCCTGACCGCGATGGGCGAGGCCGCGATCGCGCTGATGCAGACCGCCTATCCGCAGCTGATCGAGCGGCGTGAGGTGATCCTGGCGGAGCTGGCCCGCGAGGAGGCCCGCTTCCTGGAAACCCTGGAGCGCGGCGAGAAACTGCTGGCCGATGTGCTCGCCGCCAGACCGAAGCAGATCTCCGGTGAGCAGGCCTTCGAGCTGTACGACACCTATGGCTTCCCGCTGGAGCTCACCGAGGAGATCGCCGAGGAGCATGGCCTCACGGTGGATCTGGCAGGCTTCGAGGCGGCGATGGAGGCCCAGCGCCAGCGGGCCAAGGCTGCAGCGGTGAGCATCGATCTCACCCTGCAGGGGGCGATCGAGCAGATGGCCGCCGAGCTGGAGGCCACGGCCTTCAAGGGTTACGAGGCCCTCGAGCACCCCAGCTGCGTGCTGGCTCTGGTGGTGAACGGCGAGCCGGCTCAGCGCGCCAGCGCCGGTGATGCGGTGCAGCTCGTGCTGGATTCCACCCCCTTCTATGGCGAAGGCGGCGGCCAGGTGGGCGACCGCGGTGTGCTGAGCGGCGATGGAGCCGGCGGCGAGGGTGTGATCGTGGTGATCGAGGGCGTCAGCCGCAATCGCAGCGTGTTCGTGCACAGCGGCCGCATCGAGCGCGGCAGCCTGGCGCTGGGCGATCTGTTGAACGCCCAGGTGGATCGCGCCTGCCGCCGCCGTGCCCAGGCGAACCACACCGCCACCCACCTGCTGCAGGCGGCGCTGAAGCAGGTGGTGGATCCGGGCATCGGCCAGGCCGGCTCGCTGGTGGATTTCGATCGCCTCCGCTTCGACTTCCACTGCCCCCGCGCCGTGACCGCGGCTGAGCAGCAGCAGATCGAGGCGCTGATCAACGGCTGGATCAGCGAGGCCCACCGCCTCGAGGTGCAGGAGATGGCGATCGAGCAGGCCAAGGCTGCCGGGGCGGTGGCGATGTTCGGCGAGAAGTACGCCGATGTGGTGCGGGTGGTGGATGTGCCCGGCGTGTCGATGGAGCTGTGCGGCGGCACCCACGTGGCCAACACCGCCGAGATCGGCCTGTTCAAGATCGTGAGCGAGAGCGGCGTGGCAGCCGGCATCCGCCGCATCGAGGCCGTCGCAGGCCCGGCGGTGCTGGCCTACCTCAATGAGCGGGATGCGGTGGTGAAACAGCTGGGTGAGCGCTTCAAGGCTCAGCCCGGCGAGATCCTGGAGCGGGTGAGTCAGCTGGCCGACGAGCTCAAGGCCACCGGCAAGGCTCTGGCCGCGGCGCGCGAGGAGCTGGCCCTGGCCAAGGCCGCGGCCCTGGCGGCCCAGGCGGTGGCCCTTGGCGATGCCGGCGGCGGGGAGCCCTTTCAGCTGCTGGTGGCGCGGCTCGATGGCGTGGATGGCGCCGGACTGCAGAGCGCGGCTCAGGGCCTGGCGGATCAGCTGGGTGCCGGCGCCGCCGTGGCGCTGGGCGGCCTGCCCAATCCGGCCGATCTCAGCAAAGTGATTCTGGTGGCGGCCTTCGGCAAGGCCGTGATCGCCAGGGGCCAGCTGGCCGGCAGGTTCATCGGCGGCATCGCCAAGGCCTGCGGCGGTGGCGGCGGCGGCTGGCCCAACCTGGCCCAGGCAGGCGGGCGCGATGGCGCTGCGCTTGATGGGGCGCTCGTTCAGGCGCGGCAGGAGCTGGAGGGAGCGCTGGGCTGAGGCGGCGCTGGGCTGACGGCGCGCTTAGCGCACCCCCAGTCCTGCGAACAACTGGCGCATCGTGTCCACCAGCCAGCCGCTGCGCTCTGAAGCCGCCGTAGCGCTGAAGCGGTCGAGTTCCTGCTGGCGGGCGCTCACCAGGGCACCGAGCTGCTCCAGCAGGCGGGGGTTAGCCTCCAGCAGCGGCACCAGATCCCGCCGCTCCACCTCCAGCAGCACCGTTTCCTCCAGGGCCCGCACCGTGGCGTTGCGGGGGGCATCGGTGCAGAGGGTCATCTCGCCGAACACCGCATCGGCCGCCAGTTGTGCCACCTCCCGATCGTTCGTATCGCTACCGCCAGGTCCCTCTTTGCGCACCTCCACCGCTCCACTCAGCACCTGATAGAGGCAATCGCCGGCTTCCCCTTCGCGCACCACCGTTTCGCCCGGCCCGAAGCGCAGGCAGCGTGTGAGTGGTGCCAGGGTGGCGAGCTCCTGCGGGCTCAGGCCGGCGAACAGCGGATTGCGCGCCAGCCGCCGCGCCCGTTCATAGCTGCTGCTCCAGTCGGTCAGGCCCTCGGGCTGTTCACGTGCCCGGCTGCGACGCAGTTCCACCACCTGAGCCGGAATGCTGTGCCCCTCGCGCTGGAGGGCGTACCAGATCTGCTCCAGCAGCTCACCGCGCAGTCGGTACTGAGGCCGGTCGCCGGCTTCCCGCTGAAACAGCAGCAGCTCGTATTCCACAGCGCTCTCGCCGTAGCGGCTGATCCAGACCTGCGGTGCCGGCTGAGTGAGCACATCCGGATGGTTCAGCAAGGTCTGCTGCAAGAGCAGCAGCGCCTGTGCCGGCGGATGGTTGTAGTCGAGCCCCAGCGTGAAGCGATGGCCCACCGGCTGGCCGGGCCGGTAGCGCCGGGCGGCGGCTGCCGCTACCCGGCTGTTGGGGATCACGATCTCGGCGCCCTCCAGATTGCGCAGCACCGTGTTCATCAGAGTGATCGATTCCACGCTGCCGCGCTGCTCGCCCAGATCCACCCAGTCGCCGACGGCGAAGGCTGAGCCGATCTGCATCGACAGCCCGCCGAACAGGTCTTTGAGGGTTTCCTGGGCCGCCAGGCCGATCACCGCTGTCAGCACCGCTGAGGTGGTGACCAGCCCCACCAGATTCACGCCCGCCTGCCGCAGGCTCAGAACCGTGAACACCGCCGCTGCGGCAAGCACAATCAGATCGCGCAGGATCTGCGGCAGCGCTTTGGTGAGCCCCAGGGCTGGTGGCAGCTGAAGCAGCCCCCAGCTCACCAGCACCACCAGGGCATAGCTTCCCACCAGGCCATCCAGGAGCAGCAGCAGGCTGCGGGCAGCGCCTGGCTGCAGCAGGCCTGCCAGCGGGTCGCCCAGCGGCTGCAGGAACAGCGCAGCGGCCGGCAGGCGCCAGGGCGGTGGCGGGAGCTGCTGCCGCTGCAACAGGTGGCGGAGCAGCAACAGCGCGAGCAGCAGGGCGGCGCTGGCGGCCAGTTGCGCCAATATCGTCATGACAACCTAGACATGGGTCTCAAGGCCTCGATCTGATCTCCTTGCCCGTCATGCCGATTGTCGATGGACTGAATCTGCTTGTGTTGCTGGTGCTGGCCCACTTTCTGGCTGACTTCGGCCTGCAGAACGATCGGATGGCGGTGGAGAAGTGCCCCGGCAAGGGCGTGACCCTGCCCTGGCAGTGGTGGCTTGGCTCCCATGCTGCCATCCATGGTTTCTTTGTGGCGGTGCTCACCGGGGTCCCTCTGCTGGGGCTGGGCGAGTGGGTGATCCATGCCGTGATCGATATCGCCAAGTGCCGCAAGACCTACAGCCTGAAAACAGACCAGGCTCTGCATCTGCTCACCAAGGCGCTCTGGGCAGCCGTGGCCACCATCTGCTTCAGCTGAACGCTTGGTTCTGCTGAACGATGTTGCCTGTATTCGGCGTTGGCGTCAGGCTGGAATCACGATGTAGCCCAAAAGCTGTGCGAGTCGCTTCCCTGCTGTTGGCTCTGGCTCTGTTGGCCGAGAGCACAGCCGCCCTGGCGCAGTCCAATCTGCGCTCCACCTTCCCGGGCCGCCGTGTCGGTGGGGGCACCCGCGGCGAGTGTGCTGCCCGGATCCTCGCCCATCTGGTGCCCGCTGACAGCGTCTTTGCGCCCGGCCCGTCCCTCACCGTGGCAGTGCTGGAGGGGCCCACCGCCAACCCGAGGCCGCTGCAGCTCGAGTTCCGTCCTCAGGGACCGGGGGGAACCGCCGCCGGGGCCACCGTTCAGCGCAATCTGCCCGCGGCGGCGGCGGGTGTGACCCTGTTGAAGGTCGGCGGCTTCAAGGGGGCGGAAGTGTGGGAGTCGTCCTACCGCTGCACGGATGCAGCGCCTGCGTCCAGCGATCCCCTCAGCTTCGTGGACTCCGTGTCGCCGCCGGCGCTGAGCCTGCTGGTGAGCGATGCCACCGCCAGCGATCGCAGCATTCAGGCGGGTCTGCAGCGGCTCAAGGGTCTTTGCGGGGCCAAGGTGTCCCGCGCCGACCTGGCCAGGAGCTTCGGCCTTGAGGATGTCATGGGGCCTGATTGGCCGGAGAGTCTGCCGGTGCGTTGCCTCTGAGCTCCCAGACATCGAGGGGCTCCTGCCGGCCCTTCACCTGCAGGCTGCCCCAGTGCTCCCACAGCAGGGCATCCTGCCGTTCCGGGCTGAGCAGATCCCGGGTGGCGGAGGACACCAGCACCCGGCAGATGTTCGTCTGCCGGGTTTTTTCGTAGCTCTCCAGGCGCGAGGCGCAGTTCACCGTGTCGCCGATCACGGCGTATTCCAGGCGTTCGCTGCTGCCCATCGAGCCGGCCAGCACATCGCCGGAGTGCACGCCGATGCGCATGTGCATGGCAGGGGCTCCATCGGCGGCAAGGTCATGGTTCAGGGTCTCGAGGCCCCGCTGGATGGCCAGGCAGGCTTCGATCGCATCGAGGGCATCGGCTTCGGCGCCCCGGCCCAGCGGCGCGCCGAACACCGCCAGGAAGCCATCGCCGGTGAACTTGTTCACCATGCCGGCGCGCTCGGTGATCGCCGGCACACACAGGGCCATGCCCCGGTTGAGCCAGGCCAGCAGATCGGCAGGGCTGAGGCTCTCCGACACCGTCGTGAAGTTGCGGGTGTCAGAGAACACGGTCGTCACCGGCAGCACCCGGCCTTCGAAGCGCCCGTCGTTGAGCAGGTCATCCCGCTGTTCCCACAGCTGCTGCGCCACCGCCGGTGAGGTGGACTGGCCGAGCAGGCGCTGGATCTGCTGGCGTTGCTGCTGGCTGGCGGCGCCGCGGCGCAGCCAGGCGGCCCCGGCCATCAGCGTCAGTCCCGCCAGCGGCAGGCTCGTCTGCACCCAGACCCCCTGGAGCAGCAGGCCCACCGCTGCGGTCAGTGCCACCGCCTCCACGGCCCCCACTGTGAGAATGCTGCGGCGCAGGGTGGCGAAGCCTTCACCGAGAAGGCCGCCAAGAGCCAGAGCTACCAGCAGCAGCAGGGAGCCACTCCAGCCCGGTAGGGCCACAAGAGAATGGGGCCGACCGTCCGCCATCCGCACCAGCCCAGCGGCCAGGTTGGCGTGCAGCTCCATGCCGGTGAGCTGCATCTGGCGTGCCCCAGCCGATGAGAAGCGGCTCTGGGGCACCAGGAACAGGTCCCGCAGGGAGGGGGCGCTGCTGCCGATGATTACGATCCGGTTCTGGATGAAGCGCGCGGGCACCTGCCGCCGTAGCAGCTGGTTCAGGCTCCAGCTGGGGAAGCTGCCCGGCTGGTGAAACCTGAGCAGCTGCTGGAAGCCGGCGGCATCGAGGCCGAAGTAGCCGCCGGAGTCGGGCTCCAGCCAGGAGCCTGCGCCGCTGTTCTGATCCAGCTGGCGGCGCAGCAGGTTGTCGCCCTCGTACACCTCCACCAGCCGCAGGGAGAGCCCAACGGTGGCGTTGTCCTGGCCAGCCACGTGCACCAGCTGCCGGCGCACCACTCCGTCGGGATCCAAAACCAGATCGTTAAAGGCCTGGCGTTCGGGTGGGGTGCCGGGGATTGGACCGACCGATTCGGCCAGATTGAAGATCGAAACCAGCCGGGGATTGCTGCGGGCCTGCTGGCGCAGGCACTCCTGGCGCGGACCCACCCCCTTGTCGCGGTAGAGGTCGAGGCCGATGGCGCTGGCACCCTCCTCGCTCAGCTGGCGGATGGCATCGCAGAGCAGGCGGTCATCGATCGGCCAGCCATAGAGGCTGATGTCCTGCTCGCTGATGCCGATCAGCGTGATCGGTGTGGCGGCTCCGGCGGGAGCGGGCCGCAGGTGGGTGACCAGGTCGTAGAGCAGCAGGTTCAGGGTTTCGGCGATGCCGCTGGCGCGCAGCCCCAGCACCAGCAGCAGAGCGGCGCCGTAGGGGGCCGCCAGCCTCAGGCCCTTGCCAAGCTGCTGCAGAGGCTTCGGCGGGCGTGCCATGGCTGGGCTCAGAAGCGGTACTGAACTTTGCCGTAGAAGCCCTGGCCGAGCACCCAGTCTGTCCAGGGGCCGATGTTGTCGTTCGTGTTGAACTGATCCACCCAGCCCGCCTCCAGCGTCCAGCGTTCGCCGGCCAGCCAGCGAGCGAGCACACCGCCGGAGCCGACGTTGTCGGTGAAGCTGAAGCCCTGCAGTTTGGTGTTGATGCCGCCATAGCCCATGAACGGCACCAGCTGCAGCGCCTGTGCCTTCTTCTGCCAGAAGGTCCACACCAGCTCACCGGTGCCGAGCCAGCCGTTGTTGCCACTGATCAGCTGACCGGGCAGACCCCGCAGCCCCACATCCGAACCGATGCTGAACTGCATGGCGGGGGTGAGCGGGTTGAACGCCACCTGGCCCGCGGCCCGCAGATTGAGCTGCCAGCTCGGTGCGAAACCCCAGGCAGCCGAGACCAGCCCCCCCAGGGCCGTGGCCTGGCCCGGAGCGATGCCGGCTCTGGCCAGTTCGTCGATCTGGGTGGAGGGGCTGAGGGCACCAATCCCCTGCAGGGCATACACGTTGCCGCTCCAGCCCACGGAGGAGCTGAGGCCGCTGCCGCTCAGCCCCAGCCGCAGGTAGCCGGTGCGGGGGGAGCGCACCACCTCGGGCAGTTCACTCGGCAGAGCATTGCCGGAGAGGTAGTTGTCGCTGCGGTTGAGGCTCAGGGCCGCGAAGGCGCCCCAGCGCTGGGTGAGTGTTTCCTTGAACACCCACTCCAGCTGGCCGAGGCCCTGCAGCTGCCTGGTGCTGTATTGATCCAGCGGCGGAATGAGCTCCACCAGGTTGCGGCGGCTGTAGCCGAAGGAGCCGGTGAAATTGAACTGATCGCTGAGTGGGTAGGTGTAGCTCAGGGAGGTGATCACCGCGCCCAGCTCCGGTGTTGGCGCATCGGCGAAGTCGAGCTCGCCGTAGAGCAGCATCAGGTCGCCCGGTTTGGCCACGCCTCCCTTCACCAGGGTGGCCACGGCGCGGCCGTCACCGGTTCCATTGGAGCCGTCATTGCGCAGGGAAAGGTCGCCCTGAAAGGGTTGAGTGCCCAGGTCGGCCTTCACCGTGAGCACCGCCTGGGTCGGGTCGCTGCCAAGGCGCGAGAGGTTGGTGCGCAGGTTCTGAACCGCGCCTTGGCGCTGCAGCAGGCGCAGCTGGCGTTCCAGTTGACCCAGGTTGAGCACCTCCCCCTGCAGGGGGCGCAGCAGGCGGGTGATGCGGCGTTTCAGCCAGGCATTCTTGGCGTTGACCCGCACCTCCACGATCCGGCCGAGCACCACATCGAGGTAGCCCGGTGCGGGGGTTACAACGGTGTAGACGCGGCTGTTGACGAAGCCATCGGCCACCAGCCG
>CAIZNP010000072.1 GCA_903934375.1 uncultured Synechococcaceae cyanobacterium | reverse complement strand
GAAACCGGTGTTGACCCCGGCTTCTGGAGCTTCGAGGGTGTTGCCGCTGCCCACATCATTTTCAGTGGCCTGCTGTTCCTTGCAGCGATCTGGCACTGGACCTACTGGGATCTTGAGATCTGGCAGGACCCGCGCACCGGTGAGCCCGCCCTTGATCTGCCCAAGATCTTCGGCATCCACCTTCTGCTCGCCGGCCTGGGCTGCTTCGGCTTCGGTGCCTTCCACCTCACCGGCGTCTTTGGCCCGGGCATGTGGGTCTCAGACCCCTATGGCCTCACCGGACACCTTGAACCGGTGCAGCCGTCCTGGGGACCTGAGGGCTTCAACCCCTTCAACCCCGGCGGCATCGTGGCTCACCACATCGCTGCAGGCATTGTCGGCATCATTGCCGGCATCTTCCACATCACCACCCGTCCGCCTGAGCGCCTCTACAAGGCCCTCCGCATGGGCAATATCGAGACGGTGCTCGCCAGCGCCATCGCTGCTGTGTTCTTCGCCGCCTTCATTGTGGCGGGAACCATGTGGTACGGCGCTGCGGCAACCCCGGTTGAGCTGTTTGGCCCTACCCGTTATCAGTGGGACCAGGGCTACTTCAAGACAGAGATCAACCGTCGTGTGCAGACCGCACTCGACAACGGCGCCAGCAAGGAACAAGCCTTCGCGGCAATCCCTGAGAAGCTCGCCTTCTACGACTACGTCGGCAACAGCCCGGCCAAGGGTGGTCTGTTCCGCGTCGGTCCGATGGTGAACGGCGACGGCCTGCCCACCGGCTGGCTGGGCCACATCTCCTTCACCGATAAGGACGGCCGTGACCTTCAGGTCCGTCGCCTGCCCAACTTCTTCGAGAACTTCCCTGTGGTTCTTGAGGACAACCAGGGCATCGTCCGCGCCGACATCCCCTTCCGCCGCGCTGAAGCGAAGTATTCCTTCGAGCAGACCGGTGTGACGGCAACTGTCTATGGCGGTGCCCTCAACGGCCAGACCTTCACCGATCCGGCTGATGTGAAGCGCCTCGCTCGCAAGGCGCAACTGGGTGAAGCGTTCGAATTCGATCGCGAGACCTACCACTCTGACGGCACCTTCCGCAGCTCACCCCGCGGCTGGTTCACCTTCGGCCACGCCTGCTTCGCGCTCCTCTTCTTCTTCGGCCACATCTGGCATGGTGCTCGCACCCTGTATCGCGATGTGTTCGCCGGTATTGATCCGGATCTGGGCGAGCAGGTTGAGTTCGGTCTCTTCGCCAAGCTTGGCGACCGTTCAACCCGTCGTCTGCCGGAGGGCTACGTGCCCCCCGCTGGCTCCACCCTCAGCTGATCCAGAGGAGATTCCATGGAGAGCTTCGCCTACATCCTGATCCTGGCCCTGGCCATTTCCACCTTGTTCTTCGCCATCGCCTTCCGCGATCCTCCGAAGATCGGTAAGTGAGATCATCCCGGTTGGGATTCCTTTACCCCTGCTTCGGCAGGGGTTTTTTCATGGCTTGCTGGTCTGGCTCCAACGGCAGCCGCTGAATCCAGCCGGAACTCATTCCGCGCTTTCCTGGTGCCTCAGTCGGCGAGAGTCTCACGGCAGCCATTGGCTTTGGCGGATCCTGACCTTGAGACCCATGTCGCCAAGGCCCTTCTCAACGTGGCTGTATCTGTCTACACTTGGATCACATTCCGCGCGGTTGATCGGGCATGCAGTGCCCCTGTTGTCAGCACACAGACAGTCGCGTGCTTGAGTCGCGCTCCGCTGATTCCGGCCGCAGTGTGCGGCGCCGGCGTGAATGTCTGCAGTGCGAGTTCCGCTTCACCACCTACGAGCGGGTGGAAACGGTGCCGATCACCGTGGTGAAGCGCAGCGGTAGCCGAGAGGCGTTCAACCGCAGCAAGCTGCTGCATGGCCTGTTGCGGGCCTGCGAGAAAACCGGGCTGGAACCGGCCCGACTGGAAGGTGTTGTTGATGAGATCGAGCTGCAGCTTCAGGGCCGTAGTGGTCGGGAGGTGGCTAGCAGCGAGATCGGCGAGCTCGTGCTGCAGCAGCTGGCTGGCATGAGCGATGTCGCCTATGTCCGTTTCGCCTCGGTGTACCGCCAGTTCCAGAGCGTTGCTGATTTCGTCGCCACCCTTGAGGGCCTGAGCCGGCAACCCCTGCACAAGCGACTGGCCGCGGTGGGCTGAAGCCCACCAGGCCTCCGTGGCGCTCGTCTCCTGCTGCACCTCTGCGCGGCTGAGGGGCTGAGGGCGCCGAGCCTGTAACCTGGCTGATTCCCCTGTGTCCGTCGGCGGGCGGCGCTGGGTTCCTTCGTACTGCCTCAGGCAGGCCGCCAGCTCTCCATGACCGTGACCCCTTCCGAGCTCAGCACCACGCTTCCTGCGGATGACCAGGAGTTCGCCGCAGACATCGCAGCTGAGAACGCCTTCGCTGACGCCGAGCTTGATCTCGGCATCCCGGAAGAGGTGCCCAGCGCCGATGACCCGAGCAGCCGCGCCGCCTCGCGCGATCTCGACGGCGTTGGCTTCACCCTGGATGAGTTCGCCTCGCTGCTGAGCAAGTACGACTACAACTTCAAGCCCGGCGACGTGGTGAAGGGCACCGTGTTCGCCATGGAGCCCAAGGGCGCCATGATCGACATCGGCGCCAAGACTGCCGCCTTCATGCCGATGCAGGAGGTGTCGATCAACCGGGTGGAGAGCATCAGCGATGTGCTCGAGCCCGGTGAGGTGCGTGAGTTCTTCATCCTTAGCGAGGAGAACGAGGACGGCCAGCTCACCCTCTCGATCCGCCGCATCGAGTACCAGCGCGCCTGGGAGCGCGTGCGTCAGCTGCAGAAGGAAGACGCCACCATCTACTCCGAGGTGTTCGCCACCAACCGCGGCGGCGCCTTGGTGCGCGTGGAAGGCCTGCGCGGCTTCATCCCCGGCAGCCACATCAGCACCCGCAAGCCCAAGGAAGATCTGGTGGCCGACTTCCTGCCCCTCAAGTTCCTGGAGGTGGACGAGGAGCGCAACCGCCTGGTGCTCAGCCATCGCCGCGCCCTGGTGGAGCGCAAGATGAATCGCCTCGAGGTCGGCGAAGTGGTGATCGGCACCGTGCGCGGCATCAAGCCCTACGGCGCCTTCATCGATATCGGCGGAGTCAGCGGCCTCCTGCACATCTCCGAGATCAGCCACGAGCACATTGAGACCCCCCACACGGTCCTCAATGTGAACGACCAGATGAAGGTGATGATCATCGACCTCGACGCTGAGCGTGGCCGCATCTCCCTCTCCACCAAGGCCCTTGAGCCCGAACCGGGCGACATGCTCACCGATCCCCAGAAGGTGTTCGAAAAGGCCGAGGAGATGGCTGCCCGCTACAAGCAGATGCTGCTGGAGCAGGCTGAGGATCACGAGCCGATGGGCGTCACCCTCGACTGATTCTCCCCATGGCCAGGTTGCTGCTGCGCGGCACAGGCCTCGGTGATGTGGAAGCGGTGCT